>CAZAHE010000125.1:0-6318 GCA_964484965.1 uncultured Acidiferrobacteraceae bacterium
GGCGATGAATCAAATCCGTTTCGGACAGATTACCAAGTATGGTGAAGAGCGAGGTGATATTGGCAATCTGCTGGGCGATGTACCTTTTTCAAAGTTTGCAGAAATGCTGGGAGGTTATGGCGAGGAGGTGACTGAGGCACAAAATATAGCCGCAGCACTACAGCGCGGCAGAGAAGCTGTGCAGCGCACTGGCAAATCGGCGGTCGTCAATATCTGGGTTGATCCGACCGAATATGCCCCGGGCACCAAGGCACAGACGATGTATAAATAGTGGTAATCCGCTTAACCGAGAGAGACCGGAGTTCTTCATGAAAGCCCTTCAAGGTGTTCGTATCCTGGATATGACCCATGTGCAGTCGGGACCGACTTGTACCCAGTTGCTGGCCTGGTTCGGTGCTGATGTCATTAAAGTCGAGCGCCCCGGCGTAGGGGACGCCACTCGCGGCCAGTTGCGTGATGTGCCTGATGCCGACAGCCTCTATTTCACCATGCTTAACCATAACAAGCGCAGTATCACTTTGAACACGAAAAGTGAAGAGGGTCAACAGATTTTTACCCGTCTAATTGAAGCGTGCGATGTGATGGTCGAAAACTTTGCACCCGGCGCACTCGACCGGATGGGGTTCACCTGGGCGCGTATTCAGGAGATTAATCCACGCATGATTTATGCGTCGGTAAAGGGCTTTGGACCGGGACCCTATCAGGACTGCAAGGTCTATGAGAATGTCGCCCAGTGTACGGGTGGCGGTGCCAGCACAACCGGCTTCGACGACGGGCCGCCAACGGTCTCGGGCGCACAAATCGGCGATTCGGGCACTGGGCTTCATTTGGCGCTCGGCATTGTGACCGCGCTTTTTCATAGAGTAAGCAGCGGCCGCGGGCAGCGGGTGGAGTGTGCCATGCAAGATGGCGTATTGAACTTGTGCCGGGTCAAATTGCGCGATCAGCAGCGCTTGTCGCACGGTCCATTGACCGAATATCCGCAATACCCAAATGGCAGTTTCGGTGATGCAACCCCGCGCGCGGGCAATGCTTCTGGCGGAGGCCAGCCGGGCTGGGTGGTCAAGTGTCGTGGCTGGGAGACCGATCCAAACGCGTATATCTATGTCATTGCGCAGGCTGCTGCATTCGAGAGTCTGGCGCGCACGATCGGTCATGAAGACTGGCTTGAAGATCCCGAATGGAAGACGCCGAAGGCGCGCTTACCGAAGCTTGAGAAGATGTTTGAGGAGATCGAAAAGTGGACGATGACCAAGTCCAAATTCGAGGTGATGGCGATTTTGAATCCGCTCAATGTGCCGTGCGGACCGGTTCTCTCAATAAAGGAATTGGCCGAGGAACCATCGCTTCGCGAGAGTGGCACCGTGGTTGAGGTCGATCACCCAGCCCGTGGAAAGTACGTGTCTGTTGGCAATCCAATTAAGTTATCTGACTCCGTTACTGCCGTTGAACGATCGCCATTGCTGGGCGAGCATACCGACGAGGTTTTGCATCAGGTATTGGGGATGACAGCGACAGAAATCGAAGCAGCCCGCGCAGCCGAAGCGATTTAGCAATTAAAACAAGGAGTGCCATATGCGACTTATTGTTCATGGACAGCAGGCATTTGGTCAGTCGGTGCTGGAATCACTGCTATCGCGTGGCGACGATGTGGTGGCGGTGTACTGTGCCCCCGATCGGGGCGAGCGACAGGATCCACTGAAGGTTTTTGCACTTGAGCATAATTTGCCGGTCTATCAGCCACCTTCATACAAAGATCCTGCTGTGTCTGCCGAGATGGCCGCGCTAAACGCGGACCTGTGTGTGATGGCTTACGTGACACTGTTAGTGCCGGAAGAAGTACTCAACACACCACGTTTGGGATCGATTCAGTATCACCCCTCCTTACTTCCGATGCACAAAGGGCCGAGTTCGATCAACTGGCCAATTATTTTTGGTGAGTCAAAGACCGGTCTCAGTATTTTCTGGCCGGACAAGGGGTTGGACACCGGTCCAATTCTGCTGCAGCAGGAAGTCGATATCGGTCCGGATGACACGCTCGGCAGCCTGTATTTCGACCATCTCTTTCCTATGGGTGTTGAAGGGCTGGTCGAAGGGGTGGGCCGTGTGGCTGACGGTAGTGCAGAAAAGGTGCCACAGGACCCGAATGCTGGAACTTATGAGGGCTGGTGCCGAAAAGCGGACGTTGAGATTGACTGGGCACAACCGGTCGATGTGGTTTACAACTTAATTCGTGGTGCGAATCCACAGCCTGGTGCATGGACGACCTGCGCGGGCCATGAAGTGGGTATTTATGACTGCCGAAAAGTCGATGGTGATGGCATTGCCGGACAGGTGCTGCAGGTCGACGGTGACAGCATCACTGTTGCTGCTTCAGCTGGCGGTATCAGGATCGATCGCGTACGCACGGCGGAGCTTGGCAAGGTCACGGCCGGTGCATACGCCGCACAGAGTGGCATTGCGGTCGGCTCCCTATTGGGTGGCTAATCAATGAGGTCTCGAATTCGTAGTTTGTTGTTCGTGCCAGGCAACAAGCCCAGCATGCTCGAGAAGGCGTTGGCCAGTCAACCTGATGTTTTCATCCCCGATATGGAGGACTCTGTTCCCGAGGCAGAAAAATCCAACGCCAGAGAGGTCGTCGCTGCTCATCTGTCTGCACTGGCCGGTACAGGGCGCGCCGTGGTGCCGCGACTAAACAGCCTGTCGACCGGACATTTTGAAGACGACCTGCGTGCAGTAGTTGGTCCGTTTATAGCCGGAATATCCGTTGGCAAGATCGATCGGGTGAGTGACCTTCTCCAGATCAGCGAGTTGCTGCGTGAACTTGAACATGAAAGCCATCTAGAACCAGCGAGCCTCAAGATTCTTCCGTGGCTCGAAAGCGCCAGTGCAGTGGTGCACGCGTACGATATCCTGTCTGCTGACGCAAGAGTGCTGGCAGCCGCCTTTGGTGCGGAGGATTTCACCCATGATATGGGTATTCAACGTGCAGGCGATGAATCAGAAGTGGCCTTCGCGCGCCACGCGGTTTGTATTGCGGCGTGCGCTGCCCGTGTGCCTGCCCTAGACACCCCATTTTTTGCATTTCGTGATAACGCCGGCCTATTGGCTAATATCGCTGCCTCGAAGCAATGTGGCTTCAAGGGCAAGTTTGCTATCCATCCGGCCCAGGTTGACCCAATTAACACTGCTTTCGCGCCGAGCGAAGAGGAAATCGATTATGCGCGACGTGTCGTTGCCGCCTTCAAGGAGGCTGAACGTGGTGGCCGCGGATCGACTTCTTTGGATGGATTGGTGATTGATGTGCCGGTCGTGAAACGAGCGCAGGCTTTATTGGATTCGGCTGGCGACAGATAGTTGTGCCGGATGGCCATCTCGTTTTCTGGCGTTATTAAGGGCGTTGTCCCTCTGCCAGTCGTTGGTTGATGTTGTCAATAACAACTGGTAGTTGATCGAAGGTGTCAATCACATAATGGGCCCCTGCTTTGCGCAGAATGTTTCGGCTCAGTGCAAGGCGCTTTTGAATCTCCGCAGCAGGAAGTGACTCGGCTTCGGCTAGGGTATCGATCCCCATATAGTTACTGTAGCGCGCGATGCCCACCCCCCAGCAACCGGCTTCGAGGGCTTCGCCGATTCCTGCGCTAGTGTCGTCGACCTTAACCACGGATTGAATTGGATGCACATCCATTAGTTCAAGGTTACGGTAGAGCATGAACGGCTTGGGCCGTGTCCCGTTGACTACATCGTCTCCAGCAACGGAGGCGTCCGGGCAATATCCTTGTTGCTTTGCGTCTGCTTCAAGTATATCGACCATGCTTCGCACAAACCCGGTGGTACTGCCGATCTTGATGCCGGCTCTCTGGAGGTTTTGAGTGACTTCTGCCACATCTGGTAGCAATGTGGTGTATTGACGCAGACACTCAAGTTGTAAGGGCACAAAATTGTCGAACATACGCTCTACGTCTTGCTGGTTGGGCAGACGACCGTGTGTGTCTTTCCAGCGTTCGCGTATGGCGTTGTCTTCAGTCAACGCCTTGATGTGCAGGTCTTTTCGAAGACCCATTGGGCCACGCGCTTCCGCCATGTTGATGCAGATCCCCTCGCGTTCGAAGACTTCGACGAAGGCCATAGTCGGTGCAATGACGTATGCATCGGCAGTTGTACCACTCCAGTCGAGGATCAAAGCCTTAACTTTGCCGCGATACTGTCGAACAACGCTGTAGTCCGAGAGCTCACTCATAAGGGCGTTATTCCCATTGTCTAACCGAAGATGAGCAGTATCGCGTATTCCAAATTGATTTCTCCATGTTGCCGCTCACTGGGCGCGATGCTGGTCATCAGAGCCCATGGCTCGGAAACAAAAGATTTAGAGCGTTGGATGACTTAATTTTGCCCACGTTCAAGTAATAAGATCACAATGCCCAGTATCAACAATACGATGCCGATAGCCTCTGTTCGGGTGACACGTTCTTTAAAAAAGAATAGTGAGGAAAGGTAAGAAAAAATCAGTTCTATCTGGCCCAGTGCCCGGACATAAGCCGCATTGGTCAGTGCAAACGCAGTGAACCAGCCGAGCGAACCCAGCCAGCCGACAAAACCGACGGTGCCTGCCGTTCGCCAGTTGCGAATGACCAGGGTAATTTGGCCGGGTTCAAACGCGCGTAACCAAACAGTCATCAGCACCGTCTGCAGGATGGTAGCGACCACAGCGGTGTAGGCAGCTCGAGCCAGTACTGATTCATGCTCAAGCGCCAGAGTGGCACCGCGAAAAAGCACTGCGGAAGCACCGAGCACAAGACCACAGGACAGGCCAATCAAGGTCGATTTTTGTGTCAGACCCCTCACTAGGTTGGCGGGACTCAGTTTCGCCTTACCCGCAGAGATGACGAGTACCCCGCAGGTGGAAATCACGACGGCGCCGCCGGAGATCCAGTTGGTGGCCGTACCGAGTAGGAGCAACTCCAATATTGCAACCTGAATGACTTCCGTCTTGGAATAGGCCGTACCAACGGCGAAATTGGCAAACGAGAACAACCAGAGCAGGAGAAATGTGTTGATGATTTGCGACACCGATGCAGCGGCGACCCAAAGTACAAAGCGTAGATTTGCTTGTGGCAGTTCCAAGTCAAGAAAGAACATCAGCATCACAAGAAAAAGGATCGCGAAAGGCCAGGCAAACACAAAGCGGGCGTAGGTTGCACCCATATCCGACAGGTTTGTTTTGAGCACTTTCTGTAGTGCAGAACGCACATTTTGCAAAAAGGCAGCGGTAATGGTGATGGGAATCCACAACATGGGTGTTTAACGCCGGTCGTCTCTTGGTTGTGACATGAGCACTGGTTTGTCCCTCTATTGGAGGTGAGCCTGTGCGTACCAGCAAGCTACCGTGTTCAAAGCAGAGAACTCGTGACGAGGATGCTGCGCGTCTTTAACTTCTTTTTATGGCGTCTTTCGCAGCGCGCGGGCAGAAAATAGTGATCCGGCATGAGCCAGCAGTAGAGCCGGCGTTTTGATTGGCGATCGATGAAGTATTGAAAAGTTGAGATGTTGGTTTCTCCAAGGGGCACGGATTTCTGTCCTTCGAAGATCAAGCGATAGGGCCGGATTTGATGACCTTCGTGGACCTGGATTAATGGCGTTTGCTCACCGCGGAGCAATGCCCGCCGAGCGGCCAACTCAAACGTCAATGGGTCCACCAGATGGGGTACTAGGGTCAGCTCTTGTGCTTGCCCCTTGGCACGGCCATGGCTCTTACCGGAAGACCAATCAAAATTGATTTGAATGTCTTTATCAATGCGGGTGCTGCCATCATCCCTACGATACGTCAGCGGGTGAATTCGATCATTTTTGAGCACGAAGCGAGACTCCTCTGTGACCGTTTTCCATCCGCTAAGTGCCAGAAGGCCCGTCGGCTCTAACCTGGCGACTAAGGTGTAGAGCTCACCGTCACGCCTCAGTCGAATATGGCGTTGCGCGGTTAATCCTGAACGGCTAATTTTATAAGTCGCATCGTAAGGCAACAGTACTTCGGCGCCATGCGAGGCCGGGGTGGTGCCTAGGGCCAGCAAAAAAAATATGCCAAGCGATGGCGTCAAGTGCTTCGTCAGCACCCTGGCGAGTTTAGTGGTCTGACCCACAGTTGATTTGGTCATGGCAGGATGATTTTATGGCAAACGAGACCATCCCCGGACGTCGTTACCCTAAAACGAGGCTGGACTCGGGCTGTGCTAGGCTACAGGACATTGCCTAGCTGAGTCCCATATATGCTGGTCTTGCTGAACGAGGGTCACTGGGTGTTGTTTGCCATGGTCCTGGCCG
>CAZAHE010000126.1:0-6283 GCA_964484965.1 uncultured Acidiferrobacteraceae bacterium
TGGCATTGCACGTCAGGTGATCGAGGTATTTGAAAACTTTGATTACGTTGTTGTACCGTCTGGATCATGTGCCGGAATGTTGCGTGAACACTACCCGCGACTGCTTGCAACGGACCTTACGTGGGTCAACCGGGCACATCGCCTCGCACAAAAGACCTATGAGCTGACCCAATTTCTGGTCGACGTGACTGGCCTGCAAATAACCGATACCCACTATGACGGGTTATGTACGTATCACGATTCATGTGCGGGCTTACGTGAATTGGGTATAAAAAAACAACCGCGCAGGTTGCTCTCGAATATTGCCGGCCTTGAACTGGTAGAGATGAAGGACACGGAGATCTGTTGCGGTTTTGGTGGCACGTTCTCGGTTAAATATCCTCAGATTTCCGGTCGTTTGGCCGCAGACAAGGTGAAGAATGCCGATCGTACCGACGCCGATACACTGCTTGGTGGAGATCTTGGCTGCCTACTCAATCTGGCCGGTCGTCTGAGCCGAGAAGGTCGTTCGTTGAAAGTTTTTCACGTCGCGGAAATTTTGGCTGGGATGGCCGGCGGTGCAGCGGTGGGCGAGGCAGAAACTGATTCATGAGCACGACCAATTCGCAGACTGTGGCATTCACCGAGCAGGTTGATCTCGCGTTGTCCAACACGGCGCTGCAACAGGCAATGGGACGAGCCGAAAGTGGCTTTGTTGAGACGCGGCGACAGCGTGTTCATGAAATGCCGGAGTTTGAATTACTCCGAGACACGGGCCGAGACATCAAAGAACACACATTAGAACATCTTGATGCATACCTCGAAATGTTTGAACAGCAGGTCACTGACAATGGCGGTACGGTGCATTGGGCGCGGAATGATGAAGAGGCGTGCCGGGTTGTCCTTGATATCTGCAAGCAAGCCGATGCACATCGGGTAATTAAGGGTAAGTCCATGATGGCGGAAGAGATCAACCTCAACGCTGCTCTGGAAGCTTCTGGTCTGGAGGTAGTAGAAACGGATCTCGGCGAGTACATCGTCCAGCTCGCCAAGGAAATGCCAAGTCATATCATTGCTCCTGCGATGCACAAGACGAAAAAGCAGATTGCAGAACTGTTTCATCGTCATCATCAGCGACTCGGCTACAAAGACAAAGTGGTCAGCCGAGAAGCAATAGTGAGTCAGGCGCGGCAGGTTTTGCGCGACGTTTTCATCAGTGCAGATGTCGGTATTACGGGTGCAAATTTTCTCGTCGCCGAAACAGGTTCGAATGTGATTGTGACGAACGAGGGTAATGCTGACCTAAGCAGCTGTCTGCCACGGGTCCAGATTGTTACCGCGGGTATCGAGAAGGTGATTCCTTCACTGGAAGACCTGTCCGTTTTGTTAAGGTTGCTTGCGCGTAGCGCCACAGGTCAGGAGATGTCCGCTTATACGACTCTCTATACGGGGCCTCGCCGTGCCGATGATTGTGAAGGTCCCGAGGAGTATCACGTTGTTTTGATTGATAACGGGCGATCCGCTATGTTGTCCGGAGACTACCGCTCTATGCTGCGCTGTATTCGGTGTGGCGCTTGTCTCAATCATTGCCCTGTGTATACGGCGATTGGGGGACACAGTTACGGATGGGTCTATACTGGTCCAATGGGCGCCGTGTTGACGCCGTTGATGACAGGGCTCGATAGAGCCTACGATTTACCCAATGCGTGTACGCTCAATGGCCGTTGTCAGTCGGTTTGTCCGGTAAGAATTCCGCTACCCGATTTTCTCCGTCAGCATCGTAGGCAACAATATCAACGCAGACTAGGAAGTGCGTTAAGTCGCTATATCGTATCGCTGTGGGCGTGGTTGGCTCGCAGGCCGCGTTTCTACCAGGCTGTCATGGCAATGCCCGTTCGATTACTGGGTCATTGGGGGCGGCACACCGGCGTACTGCAGCGATTGCCATTCGCTAAGGGTTGGACAAAAGTAAGAGATTTCCCTGCACCGGCGAAGTCGACTTTCCAGAACCAGTGGCGACGGGGCAGGCGCCGGAGGCCACAGCAGTGACTGAGTCGAGAACTGAGATTCTGAGGAATATTCGCGGCGCGTTAGGGCGTAACGGGCCAATTGCTGCATCGATCGACCGGTCACTTCGTCAACGCATTAGTGCGCAGCAGCCTGCTGTTCGCCCCACTTATAGCGACGATCCGGTGACACGCTTTCTCACAAAACATGCTGCGGTCCATGGCACTTACGACCGGGTAGCTACTCCGAGCGATGTAATACCCGCAATAGTTGCCTATTTGGAACGCCACGCGATGGTGACGAATTTGGTGACAGGATCCGGCACCATGATTGACACGCTGCGTTGGCCTGAGCACTTCAAACTGGAGCAACGTCCGGCGTTAAAAACCGATAAAGCCGCCGTCTCGCAAGCGTTTGCGGGAATAGCTGAGACGGGCACGTTGGTGCTGTTGTCAGCACCATCTAAGCCGGCCTCACACAATTACCTACCGGACGATCAGATTGTACTGATCGATGATCAGCGAATTGTGCGGTATCAAGAAGACGCTTGGACGTTGCTACGCAACGAACTTTCCTGTTTGCCACGGACCGTTAGCCTGATTACTGGTCCCTCGAAGACTGGTGATGTGGAGCAGACTATCGAATATGGTGCTCATGGGCCACGGCGATTGCATGTGATTTTGGTCGGGCCGCAGGCGGAGACCAATAGTGAGGACGCACAAGCTACTTTGGATGATAGGTCGCCTAGGACTTAGAATGCGGGTGCGGGCCTGTACCGGAGGCATTGTGGACGCAGCGAAACACTTCTAATGATGACCCAGCAACAGTTTAGTCACGAAGAATTGTTGTCGTGTGCGCGCGGCGAGCTTTTTGGTCCGGGTAATGCGCAACTCCCTTTACCACCGATGCTGATGTTCGACCGTATTATGAGTATTACCCGGGAAGGCGGTGCCTATGGTAGGGGAGAGATTGTTGCGGAATATGATCTTAGTCCTGATCTCTGGTTTTTCCGGTGCCATTTTGTCAATGACCCTGTGATGCCGGGATGTTTGGGCACCGATGCTCTATGGCAGCTGGTTGGGTTTTATCTGGGATGGTATGGTGGAAAAGGACATGGTCGCGCGCTCGGCTCTGGTAGCATTCGCTTCACTGGGCAGATTACGCCCGACTGCCAGATTGTCTCGTATCGCGTGTCTATCAAGAGAATCATAACGGGTAAGTTCTATATGGGTATCGCCGATGGTATTGTGTCGGTAGATGGCCGGGAGATTTATACCGGTAAGGATCTCAGGGTAGGTCTGTTTAAGGAGGCGGCTTCCAATGAGTAATATGCGACGGGTGGTGGTCACCGGTCTTGGTATTGTGTCCAGTGTTGGCGTTGGTTGTAACGCAGTCTCTGAAGCTCTCAAGAATGGCCACTCAGGCATTCGATTTAGTCAGACTTATGCTGATCTTGGATTCCGGTCACAAGTCCATGGTGATATACCAATCGATATTGATCAGCGGATTGACCGGAAAATCAAACGCTTTATGGGTGATGCAGCTGCCTACAACTATATTGCAATGGAAGAAGCGGTCACCGATTCCGGTCTTAAGCCGGCACAAGTATCGGACGTCCGTACTGGCCTGGTAATGGGGTCGGGTGGTGGCTCGCCGGAGAACATCGTGGAAGCGGCCGACCTGCTGCGCAAACGGGGCGTCCGGCGAGTTGGGCCCTATATGGTCACGCGAACGATGGCAAGCACCACAACCGCCTGTATCGGAACGGCCTACAAGATTCGTGGGATGTCGTACGCTATCAGCTCGGCTTGTGCGACAAGCGCTCACTGTATTGGTAACGCGGCTGAACTGATACAAATGGGCAAGCAAGATGTCGTATTTGCAGGTGGTGGTGAAGAGGTGCATTGGACGACGTCGGTGATGTTTGATGCCATGGGCGCGCTGTCATCAAAATACAACGATACACCGGAGATGGCATCACGAACCTATGATGTGGAGCGTGATGGCTTTGTGGTGTCAGGCGGTGGCGGCGTACTGGTTATGGAAGAACTGGCGCACGCGCGTCAGCGGGGCGCCAAAATCTATGCTGAACTGGTGGGTTACGGTGCAACATCAGACGGCTTCGATATGGTTCAGCCTTCTGGTGAGGGTGCTGCCCGTTGCATGATGCAGGCGATGGAAAACGTGGATTTGCCTGTGGACTATGTCAACAGTCACGGCACCAGTACCCCAGTAGGGGATATTCGGGAGTTAGAAGCAATTCGGCAGGTATTCGGAGAAAATGTGCCGCCGATCAGCGCGACAAAATCTCTTACTGGACATGCACTGGGTGCGGCGGGAGTCAACGAGGCGGTTTACACGCTGCTTATGATGGAAGACGACTTTATCGCGGCTTCGGCTAATATCACCAATATTGATCCGGATGCTGAGTCTTTTCCGATCGTCCAAGAACGCAAAGACAATGCCGGTTTGAACGTGGTGATGTCAAACAGCTTCGGATTTGGCGGCACCAATTGTACGCTCTTGTTTCAGCGATATGATGCGTAAGCCTTCCGTTTAAGGCACCGAATTAGCAGACCAACCGTGATTGGCCCACAAATTGGAGCCTATTCGTTGAACTACTGCCCGAACCGGTTGAAAACGTAGCGTTCCAGCCGTCGCGTAAATTGTTCTGCGATGTTGTCACCTCGAAGGGTCACAGTCTTATGGCCGTCTTCGTATACCGGTGCGACTTCTCGCTCACCGTTACCAGGCAGACTGATCCCAATATCGGCGTGGCGACTTTCTCCAGGACCATTCACCACACATCCCATGACCGCCACTGATAAATTCTCGACGCCTGGGTAGCGGTGCTGCCAAAGGGGCATCTGCGTGCGCAGAAACTGTTCGACATCCTGAGCTAGTCGCTGAAACGAGTCGCTACCGGTCCTACCACATCCAGGGCACGCTACAACCTGTGGGGTGAAGGAACGGATGCCCATAGTTTGAAGTATCTCTTGTGCAACCTGAACTTCGCGACATCGGTTTCCGCCGGGTTCTGGTGTGAGTGAAACGCGAAGCGTATCGCCGATGCCTTCCTGCAGTAGCACGGCGATGGCCGCGGTAGAAGCAACAATGCCCTTATCGCCCATGCCCGCTTCGGTCAAGCCAAGGTGCAGTGCATAGTCACAGCGTGCGGCGAGGTCTCGATATACCTCGATGAGATCCTGTACTGCACTGACTTTGGCTGACAAGATGATGGCGTCGTGTGACAGCCCCTCTTGTTCGGCGAAGTGAGCACTTTCAATGGCCGATGTAACCAATGCCTCACGCGTAACAGACGCAAGGCTCCGAGGTTCTGGTGAAGCGGCATTGTCATCGAGCACTCTTGCAAGCACCTGTTGATCCAGTGACCCCCAGTTGACGCCGATACGGATTGGCTTATGGTAGCGGCGGGCAACGGCAATCATCTCTGCAAACTGAAGATCGCGTTTTTGGCCGCGCCCTACGTTGCCGGGATTGATCCGAAACTTAGCTAAAGTTTTCGCGCAATCTGGAAATTGGGCTAATAGGCGGTGCCCGTTGTAGTGAAAATCACCAACCAGTGGCACATGGCAGCTAGCGTTATCGAGTCGTTTGCGGATGTCAGGCACCGCCGCCGCCGCTTCCTCCGTATCCACTGTTATTCGAACCAAGTCGGAGCCCGCATCCGCTAGTGACTTCACCTGGGACACGGTGCCTTCGATATCTGCTGTCAAGGTATTGGTCATCGATTGAATAGCCACAGGCGCATCCCCGCCAATAACAACGCCGTCGACGCAGACAGGGACGGAAGTTCTTCGCGCAGCCTGGGGGGTTTTCATATCGGGAAAGTCAGACAAGGTCGATAGCTCAGCGCATTCTACTGTTTCAGTGCAGCCCGCGTGGATGTAAGTGAACTGTCGTTGTGCTTATGACTCATCGAGAGGCTCTGAAGGGGCCACAGTCACGACGATGTGTCCTTCTGTTATCAGCTCGCCGGCCTGTGCACTGATCGATGTAATCCTGCCAGTCACTGGTGCGGCGAGATGATGCTCCATTTTCATCGCCTCCATCACGGCCAGCACATCACCCACTTCGACCATCGCACCATCGGTTGCCCTTATCTCAATAACTTTTCCAGCCATAGGTGCCTTCACTTCTCCAGTAGCGATGACCGCGTCAGCGAGCGTATTTAGCCCATCATCGATTGACAGTGTGTAGAAGTTACCTTCGATTCCAAATTGGTAGTCCTCGTCGGATACAAACAATACGATCTGATAGCTGTGTTCGCCAATCG
>CAZAHE010000127.1:0-1728 GCA_964484965.1 uncultured Acidiferrobacteraceae bacterium
ACCTGCGCAACGCGACGGCGTTAGCAGCCGCCCTAGTAGCCGAAGCCTGCCGGGCCGACATACTCGAACTGCGATGAACCCACACCGCCGAAAGCACTCGGGAATCCTAGGTCTTAATCGAAATAACCGGCCCTTACGGCCGCTTTAACCATCAACGACAAGCGGCTTAACATCAAACCAAGTTGATCCAGATCCTCCGTTATAAAACAGGTTCAAAAGTCCCAAAGGTTTTGACGAGAGACACTATCTGTCTCCTACCACTTGGCTTTGCAAAGAATTATTTGTTAGCTATGACCCGATGCGGGTGGTTTTAATCGTTATTCCCGTTGTGTGTGGTGTAATTGCTGTTTTGTTTTTACGTCCACACCTTCGTCCGAGAATAAACAAAGGAGGCAAAGGTTAGATGACATTGAAGGTTCTTTCGATGGTCCCTTTATCTGCTGCGGGACAAGAACGTGTCCAGGGGATTGATTCATCAATTCATTTGGTAATGGCAGAAAACTGGTTCCACGGTGAGTTTCGGGAGACCTGGCCAGAGTACACTTTGCAATCTTATCTCCCACCAGATCTTAAAGGTATCGGCACGCGCCAAGAAAGAGATCGGCTTTTGGCGGAAGCGGAAATCATTTTGGGTGGATTTCCATTCCCTGTAGATCTGCGGTCCCGCGCGCCTAAATTGAAATGGTTTCATCAGACCCCGGCTGGGGCCAGTAATCTTTTAAACGGCGATATGTGGCAAAGCGATGTACTCGTAACCACCTCTCGCGGGCTGGGCAATACTCGTGCTATGGCCGAATGGACTGTCGCGACATTCTTCTATTTTGCACGGGGCTTCCATGAGGCTGTTGCCGATCGTGTAAAAGGAAACTTCAGACGTCTTGCCTATGATCCTGTACAGGTCAAAGACAAGACGGTTTGCATCGTCGGCGTGGGCGGAATTGGTCAAGATGTCGGCAAACTTTGCTCGAGCGTTGGTATGCGGGTTATAGGCACGCGGCGCTCAGCTTCAGTTCCGCCAGAAGGTTTCGCGTCAGTCTATACGCCGGATAAGTTGATAGATATCCTGCCGGAAGCAGATTTTATTTCCATCTGTTGCCAGTGGACACCTGAGACAGAAAACCTTATAGGCAAGAACACGCTCGGCGCGATGAAAGACGGGGCCGTCATTTGCAACCTTGCGCGGGGCGAAATTATCGACGAGCCGGCGCTTAAGGATGCACTTAAATCCGGCAAGATCCGTGGTGTTGGGCTTGACGTGTATGTCGGTGAGTTTGAGCACCTTCCCGACCCTGAACTTTGGGCCGACGATCGTGTACTGTTTACCCCGCATGTATCGGCGGGGACAGACGTGCGAAGTGGGCGCCAGATAGATCTGTTTTGTCGTAATCTCGAGGCCTATATTGCGGGAAAGCCACTTGAGAACACATTGGATTGGAAGCGAGGATATTAATCGAACCGAGGGAGTAAGCTAACACTCAGTGACGCTCGTTGATATGAGCCACCGAACAGGCTTAAAAAGTAAAGGGTGGGGTCCCGGAGCGTACCCGGCGATGATGGCAGCATGATGCCCGACGCAGACATCGTCTAGCGCGACGTTGCCATTACAGTGTGGCAGGAAAAGCGCGAAAGTTACTGACACACCCAGTCCGAAGCACCTGGAGCTCAGTCGTCATCAAAGTTCACATCAAAATAAGATCATACAGGTGCGACGCTATCAAATTTGTACCT
>CAZAHE010000127.1:1738-6271 GCA_964484965.1 uncultured Acidiferrobacteraceae bacterium
GGGTGGGGTCCTGGGGCGTACCCGGCAATGATGGCAGCATGATGTTCGACGGAAGCGGCGGCTAGCACGACGTTGACGATACAGTGTGGCAGGAAAAGCGCGAAAAGTCACTGACACATCCAAGTCCGAAGCGCCTGGAGCTCAGTCGTCATCAAAGTTCACATCAAAAAAAGATCATACAGGTGCGACGCTATCAATCTTGTACCTATGCTTGATACCACGCGCCAGGCGAAAGTCAGCAAGTCGCTGAAGAGAGGAAAAACATTAGCCGAAACCTTTAATTCATCAAATACTGGTGTCCTAGTCACCATGGCTTGGGCCCGTAGTGTGGTCTTAAGGTTTTCGGTTCTCGGAGCCCCGTCCGAACGCAGGACCGGATGGAATGGAGACGGGTTTTGCCTCGCCGCCTGACATTCGATGGCCCAGGCTATCAGGCCGGTGATGGGGTCGAGATCCTTGTATTCATCGATCACCGGCAGGTTCAAGTGCATAACCAGGGTGGCATCTGGCTCCTCCTCACGAATGGCGGCAACGATACAGCGCGCCTTTTCACCCTTTTCGCGCATCAGGATATTCGCCGGAACGTCGGTGGGATTGGCAATGCTGGCGCCATCCGGCATCTAGAGATTATTCAAGCGGCGGACAAGACCGTTGTTCAGGGGCGCAATGTCAATTCCGCATCGACCAAATTGATCTGTGGCTATCACGTCCGTGCCGCCGCCGTTGCCAAATAGGATCTCCCGGCCAAGACCAGCCTCCGGTACGAAAGATGAAGCGTGAAATGCCGCGAAATGATGGATTAGGTCATTAAGATCAACGGTGGGGATGGCACCCGTTTGGCGTATGACCGCCGCGGCTCGCGATCTATTTCAAGAATCCTGCGACGGATTGACCTACTGCGTACCGCAGCTTTTAGCCTTGGTCGGGGAATTAACTGAGAAAGAAAGGCTGAGATAGGGGTGGGAGAGATGTGGAAGGCCCGGCCGGCGCGGTGACAGTCCACCGCTGCCGCATGGTGCACGGATCAAAACCCAACATGAACCCGACGGAGCCTCGACCGTCACTACTCTTTGCCTATTCCAATGCCGCCGCGTTGCCGATCATGCCTTAATAACCAGAACAGCGCCCACAGTGGCGAGGTAGTGCATGGCAAGCATCCGGCTTTCCCAGAGATTGATCCTGAACCCTGTCCTCTGCCGCCTCTGCACTCGGGCCCCTACCGTTCTATTTTGCCTCGCAACAGGGCAATGACGAGGCTCGGGGAATGTAGCTTTGAGCTTGAACTTCACATCCTTGGCTACTTTATCAGTGATGTTATGAAAATAGCGATGCTCACTATCGTCAAGTTTGGTTTCATGGCCCTCCTCTTTCCACTCAAATCATCAAATATTTGAGACTCATTTGAAAATAAAAAAAACATCTTACGAAAACTTAAAAATTATGGACCTTCAGCTCTGGCGTGATTTGAAGAACGATTGTAACTTTGAACTATTGATAGGATCAGAAACGTAGCCGCAGAAAACCAACGACCGGCCTTAATTCTGTAGTCTAGATAGCGCCGAAACAGCATCAAACTAAAATAATCTACCGTTGTTACTATCAAATCCATTCGTGTTCTATTAAGTGGAAATAAGCTTTTGCTCACAGCACGAAACCCCACTAGCAAGAAAACACACACGTTCAAAGGTGATCGCGACCACATAGTGCTATTGTGCTTGTGACAGCCGTTTAATCTAATTAACCCAACCTCATTGCCCGGCTCAGAATACCGCGAACGCGCGAGGTGTGTCGCTCGGTGAGTAGGGCGAACAAATACGCGCAGACAACGCAAGTGCCGACCATCCCAGCGAACAAAACAAAGGAGGCCGGCTCGTGGGGATTGTGATTGTGGATCCCTGAAAACTGATGATTGATAAGTTTAAGGATCGGCCAATGGACAAGATACAGCGAATAGGAAAACGTCGCTAACCACCGACCTGCCTGCAGCATGAGCGGCGCTGACCGTCGTATCTGAATTGATGCAAGAAACAAGCAAAGCGTTGCCGCTATCAGGAAATCCACCAGCATGTACATCGGCTCCAGCAGATGGCTCCGTGAGATCAGTAAGACGATCAAGAACAGTGTCCCGGAAATCGCAACCGGTGGCACCCAGCGCGAGAAACGATCCGACCAAAGAAGTAATATCCCTACCGCCCACATGGGAAAATAGAAAATGATATGATGGTTATCGACCCGATCTTCCAGGGCGAGGATTAGTACAATGACCATGGCCAGCACCAAGATAATCCAATCTCGCTGGAGCCACAAAATTGTTGCCAAAAAGCCCAACAAATAATACCAAAACTCGTTGGTAAGACTCCAAAGTGGGGTATTGCATGACGTCGTCTCGACGAATAGATCCTGACCAAACAGCAAATTGCCAAACCACCCGTTAAACTCTTTTAGATCACAGGCGCCAATCGCATCAGTGAAAAGCATAAGACCGAACGCCGGTAACAAAACACAATACAAGCGGGTCATCCGATCAAGAACGTAACGCCCGACCGGCACATGGCCTTGCACGGCGTAACGCACCAACTTTCCGCCAACGAGATAGCCGCTAATCACGAAGAAACAAAGGACAGCTTCATCCTGTAGGTTCGTGACCGCATAGAAGCCCCTGTCAAACCATGTCGGCTGCTCGATCATACGGAACGGCACAAAGCAGAAATTCCTAACGTGCCCAATAAGGACCACGAAAGCGGACGCCCATCGCACGTGATGCAGCCAGGCCGACAATCCCTCGCTCAGCGGCTCGGCGGGCGGGACCTCAAATGGGATTGTCATGTCGGCATCTCCGCGGATCGACGTCTTAAGGCTCTGTAGTAGGCTCTGGCTCATTTTGGGTTGATGTTAAGCGACTTCTTACTGGTAGGCTAGGTGTCGGCGGATGTGAGATTACCGAGGCACATTATTCGTTGAGCTAAAAATACTTTACCCCTCACGGTAACAAACCCTGCCTCAAATAGTTCTTTTGAACCTATGTCAAAATATTTTCGTTTACCAGATACGTGATCCCTTCTAATTAATCTTCTAGCTCTTTACATTATCGGGACGCAAAAACTAAAGACAAAGCATCAAAAATGTCTCGAAGAATGCACCCTGGCTCTGGCGTAATCTGAAGAACGATTGTAACATCAGACGATTAGCAGGATTGCAACCTAACTGCAGAAAATCTGCAGCCACCCGTTGTTCCGCAGTCCAGACAGTGTCAAAGCAACGTTAAATACAAGTAACCTATTTATAATAAAATGTACTTTTGTCAGAAACTGTAGAGTAGGAGTAAGGCCATAACATTTTATTGATTAACCTCCGTTCAATTTTAAAACATTACTATTAGATTAGGAGTTTTATCCGTGGTTGCTCTTGGTTTTTTTGCAATGCCTCTCCATCCAAAGGAGAGGGTGTATCGGGAAGTAATTGAAGAGAACCGTGAAGCTATAATACTCGCTGACGAGCTTGGTTTCACGGAAGCTTGGATAGGTGAGCATCAGACAACAGTTTCTGAGCCGATCACTGACCCATACTTGTTTCTAGCTACGACTATCCACCAAACAAAAAATATCCGATTTGGCACTGCTGTTCTCAATCTGCCGTATCACCATCCAGTAAAACTTGGAATGCAGATAGCGATGTTTGACCAAATTAGTGGTGGTCGAACGATGGTAGGAATAGGACCAGGGGGATTAATTAGCGATTTAGAGATTTTCGCAGCCAAACGTGAGCGCTCGTATGAAATGATGATCGAATGTGTTGACATCATGCAGGTCCTCTGGACCCAGGATGCACCGATAAATATTCCGGGAGATTTTTGGAACGTTAGACTTGAAAAATTTATAGACGATGGGATCGGTGTGGGAAGTATGCCAAAGCCTTTGCAGAAACCACATCCGCCTATAGCCTATGCCATGCGTAGTCCAAAGTCTGGCGCCTCAAAATTACTGGCGGAAAGGGATTGGATTCCAATATCAGGTAATTTTATATCCTCGGGTTTTGTTAAGAGCCAGTGGGAAGACTATTGTGATCAGCGAGAACTCTTAGGAAAACGTCCAGACCCCGAGAATTGGCGTGCGGGCCGCAGCATATTGGTCGCAGAGAGCAATTTACAGGCGGCTGAGTATTTGGCTCAGAAAGAAGGGGGGTTTCGACATTATTTTCATTATCTACGCAGCTTGGAGGCAAAAATTAATATGACCGACGCTATGCTTCAGGAAAGGGAAGCGTTCGTAGAAAATAAAGTTAACGAAGCTCTTGAAGATCAAGTAATTGCAGGTGATGCAGATACTGTGCTTCAAAAGTTGGTAGCCTTCCGAGAAGAAGTTGGCCCATTCGGGACGTTACTCATGACCGGCCACGACTGGGATGACCCGGAGTTATGGCAAGGATCAATGAGAAGATTGGCTCACGATGTAATGCCACGTCTAAGCCAACATGCGAATGCGACAGACCAAAGTTATTAAATTTATTAACTAGTCTTAAAAACATAAGCGAGGG
>CAZAHE010000128.1:0-6186 GCA_964484965.1 uncultured Acidiferrobacteraceae bacterium
CCGAACCGCAGGACGGAAATGGTACGCTAGCCTTCGGCGCGAACTTCCAACGCTATACACCACAAAGATGACAATCCGAGTAGCTAAATTCCAGATCGGCGGCATCGTCCGACACCGTGTATATCCTTTCCGAGGAGTCGTCTTCGACGTTGATCCAACCTTCTCCAACACCGAGGAATGGTGGCAATCGATTCCCGAGGATGTGCGACCCCAAAGGGACCAACCCTTTTATCACTTGCTGGCGGAAAACGATCAGACAACCTATATCGCCTATGTCTCCGAGCAAAATCTACTCGATGATGAAGATGGTGGTGTGGTTAACCACCCTCAGGTGGGAGAGCTATTTACCGGCATGGAATCCGGGCGCTATATTCTGCGCAAAGAGATGACCAACTAGGTTATTGCTGCCAAGATCTGCTCCAGCCCTGGTGCTGGCCACTTACGGCACCTGAACACTACCGAGCGCGCGTCAGCTTTAACGTAGTCGGGTGCAGGCCATAATGTCCGTTCAATAACAGATCACAGAGCAAATGTAAGAAAGCGCGTTCAAAGTGTCGGCCTGCGCCTACCGATGCCATCCTGCACGACGAACCTGGTTCAATTCACCGACTGTGATATAGCCGCGAGCCACGGGGATCAGGTCACCGGGCACCAGACCGATGTCTTTAAGCATGTGCGGCGAAAGCCCGGCCAACGCTGCACTGGTGATCCGGCGAGTGCGATACCCACGAAGCCGTGTCGCGCCAACAGAACAGGCCGAGACCAAACCCAAGGCGACTTTGCGAATGATCCGTCCTAAACTGCGGGCTAAAGCAGAGGCAGCCGCCCCGCGCAAGCGTCGTGCACGCGCGGCATAGAATTCGTAATCGACAGGGTCGATTATCACCACTGGCTGCTTTGATTGATCGGCTACAACCTCCGAAACCGCTGCGCCTCCATCACGTAGCCATTTTTCAGCAACCAGATTCGGGAACAGTGGGGGTTGAGAAGTCATATCAAATTTCCTTTACAAGTTAAAGACAGAAAGAGTCGCTAAGTGACTGTAATATAAGCTTGAAATTATTAATTTCAAATGATTTATATTTGACTTCGATTTATAATTTCTAAACCATGTCAGAATTACGACTACCGTCGCTCAATGCCTTGCGTGCCTTTGAAGCCGCCGGAAGGACGTTGAATTTTTCCCAGGCCGCGGCGCTATTGCACGTAACCCCTGCGGCAGTCTCTCACCAGATTAAATTGTTAGAAGAGGCCCTGGGCGTAAAACTCTTCCATCGTCTGAATCGGGCATTACAGTTAACCGACGCGGGCCACGCTCTATTGCCGGGTGTGCGCAGAGGCTTCACCAACCTCAGTGCCGCGGTGGCGCGAGTTCAATCCCAATCTGATTGGGAAACGCTGACCATCAGTGCGCCGCCAGCGTTCGGGGCCAAGTGGCTGATTCCTCGAATAGTCGATTTCAGGAACAATCATCCAACAGTCCAAGTACGGATTGATCCTTCCCTGGCCGCAGTCGATCCAGCGCACGAAGCAGTCGAAGTCGCTATTCGATTTGGACGCGGCAACTATCCGGGGCTGCAAGTCGATCAGTTGCTCGATCAGGAGGTCGTACCCGTATGCAGCCCACTATTACTCGAGGGGACTGACCCACTTGAATCAGTGGACCAGCTAGCAAAACATACCTTAATTCATTTTGATTCACCGTCAGTGGATCCCGACTGGCCGAGATGGGAGGAATATTTACAGGCCAATGACATCCTACATACCAATCCACGTCGCGGGCCCCGTTTCACCTCACCCAACTTCACTATGCAGGCGATACTAGCGGGCCACGGCATTGCCCTGATGCCAACGATGGTGGTTGATGATGAACTACAAAGCGGTCGCTTGATCAAGCCTTTCGATCAACCCTACCCAGGACGCTTCGGCTATTACGCCTTGACCCGCCGGGACCGATTACAGGAGCCGCCTGTCGCTGCTTTTCGCCGCTGGCTGATCCGAGAGGCGCTCGGTCATTCGTTGTGACTTTCATACTCTCTGGTAGAACTGGCCTAATACCGATTTTGGGTGCTCTTTCGGCGCTCGGTGCGGCATCTATTGACCTATACCTGCCCGCATTACCCTCCCTGGCGGAACAGCTACCCGGGCCCCCTGGCGGCGCGCAGTTTACTCTCAGTGCTTTTTTCATTGGCCTGGCCTGCAGCCAGGTGATCTATGGCCCACTGTCTGATGCGATCGGCCGAAAACCGGTCTTGTTGGGCGGATTAAGCCTGTTTGTTCTGGCCAGCTTTGCATGCGCTGCAGCCACTTCGATTCCCCAGCTCATCGGTCTGCGCGTGCTTCAGGCACTTGGCGCCGGAGTTGGCGGCGTTGTGGCACGAGCTATCGTTCGCGACCTTTACCACGGTAATCAAGCAGCTCGAGCACAATCACTGATCAATCTAGCGATGCTGGTGACGCCGCTGGTAGCCCCGATCCTTGGCAGTCAACTCTTGAATCGCTTTGGCTGGAACAGCATATTTGTAGTGCTGGCCGCTTTTGGGGTGTTGTGTATGCTTATCACGGGATTTCGCGTTCCTGAATCACTGCCACGACAGACCAGATCGACCATCAGATTCAGTCAATTAGCAACCGGCTACATGCGGGTATTGCGGCACCGGTACAGCCTTGGTTGCTTACTGACCGGCTCTTTTGCCTTTGGTGGATTTTTTGCCTATCTGGCCGGATCGCCGTTTGTATTTATCGAAATATTTGGGATCAAGCCAACCCACTACGGTTATCTCTTTAGCATCAACGTCGTCGGTATCATGCTAGGCGCCTTCATTAACAGCCACGTCGTCCTGCAGGTAGGACCACTGCGAATGTTGCGTATAGGAGTCGCGATCATCACTTTGGGTGCGATTGCCCTTCTGATATCTGCATTAGCATCAGCCGGCTTTTGGGGCATCGTGATTCCACTGTTTTTCGTCGTTGGCAGCATCGGCATGATTGGTGCAAATGCAGTCAGTTGCACCTTGCAACCGTTCCCAGACATTGCCGGCACCGCTGCAGCAACCTTCGGCTTCATTCAAATGATGACAGGCGCCCTGGTCGGCGCCGGAATTGGATTCTTCTACGACGGCACGGTCCTGCCAATGGCGCTGATCATTATATTGATGGCTCTGGCATCTCTGGGCTGCTGCCTCTTCTTGGCGGGAAAAAACGAACCTCTAATCCAATATACCTGACTTGCATGCAGTGAGAGCATCACAGTGCGTGATTAGTCTGTCTTGCGCCGTACCACCTTTTTCAAAGGTGAAAGGTTGATCTCGTCAATCACGGTCTCCGGTCGAGCACTAAGGACCAGTTCTACAGCGCCTGCCACATCCTCCGGCACAATTGCATTGGCGGCGTCCTCGCCAGGCTCGAATGCAAGGTCTTCAAAAAACCTGCTACGCACCATCCCTGGATTGATTAACGTAACTCGCACGCCCACCTTCGCACATTCCTGCCGTAGAGACTGGGTAAAACCGCGCAACGCAAATTTCGTCGCAGAATAAATCGCACCACGTGCGCCGCCAGTCAGTGCTGCCTCGGAGCCAATCACCACAACGTCTCCACCACCGCGGCGTTTCAGCAGCGGTAGAAATGCGCGGATCACGCAAACTTGACTGGTCAGGTTGACATCAACCAAGTGGCGAATCTGCGCAATTGAAAATTCCTCTAGAGAACCGAAACGCCCGACTCCTGCGGCACATATGATGGTGTCGGCTTCGCTATGACAGTGTGTCAGGCGCTGTAACACCTCCGGCAACACTTCAAGATCAGCCAAGTCGATGTGCGTATGGGTGAAGGTTGAGTCGTCCGCTCCCAGTTGGACTGCGTGACGCCCGAGACCCACGACAGAACAGCCGCCCTGCACAAGCCGTGCAGCAATACTTCGTCCGATGCTGCCGCTCGCCCCAGTCATGATCACATTCCTTGACAGGTTCATGACAAAGGCCCTCCAGTGGAGCGCTCCTGCGCACTGTCCACAGGCGCAATATGAACAACACGTTGCTCCTCCGCACAGGTATAAATGATCTCGGGCTGGACATAACGCCTGAGTTGCTCCAGGCAGAAAGAAAACATCTCCCTTTGACGATCAGGAGAATAAGACACGCTATTCGCTCGATGATCGAAAGCGCCTGCCAGTAACGGCTCATCCGGATACAGGCGCACCACATTGCGAAAAAATGAACGTGGCATACGGAACGCGCCGATCGTCACGGAGTGGACCGTAGCGGAATCGATTTCTTGAAATACCTCGCGAAACAACCGTTCATAGTGAAGCTCAAAGTCTGTGTCATCAAGCAAAGGGTCGAAGCGAAGTCCCAGGCGCCAGCCGCCTGCCGCTAACTGCGCCATAGCTCGAATCCGCTTAGCAACACTGGGCGTCCTGTGCTCTAAAGAGGCCGCGGCTGGTTCCGGCGTCAAACTGAAGGCAACCAGGGCGTTGGGGAGCGCATCTCGTTGCAGCAAAGTCCGAATCTGTGTGCTCTTCGTACGCAATTCGACGACTGCCCGTGGCCTGGTCTCAAGGTAGGACAATAAATGATGTGCAAATCCCGTCACTGGTTCAAAAGCCAGACTATCGCAATCGTATCCGGAGAAAAACCACACCGGCTGGCCCTCATGCAACGCCAGTTTCTCGTCCATTGCGGCGAAAAAATCATTGTAATTGACAAATACGACGTAATGAGCAGATCGATACATGCCTTGCAAAAAACAATAGCGGCAATCGTAGACGCAGTTCAGCATGTGAGAGAAGTAATAATTGTACTGTCCCCCTACACCATAACCTTCGGGTGTCGGCAGCACGTGATTGTCAAATTTGTGGGCGAGAATCAGCGACGGATTTCCTTTCTGCAGGCGGAAGCTCTGATTCCTCGGGTTGAATACCGAACCGTAGCGCTCACACTGGATCTGACTGGCACCTGGAAATCGTCCGATAATTTCTTGAACACGCGGATCAGAAGTGATCGCTCGTTCAATGTACAGTGTCTGAATCACGGACTCACCATCTTGTTCGAAGCGTCGTCTAAATTCACGGCCGCACTACCACTACGATATGATGGGGGGACTGTCTTCAATTGTGCTTGAAGCTGCACCAACACGCTCGCGGCACTGCGACAACCCGCCAGCGCCGGCTCAAGCACTGTACCCTTACCGAGCAACAGAACCCAGCGCTGCAAAAGCCGCTGCAGACGATGGCGCTGGGTCACGCTGAAGCTCCAGCGTCGGGTTAACTCTGTCATCAAATGCTCGACATCCAACTCTGGGAGATTAGATTGTGACAACTGTTGCAGGCGATCGGCCAGGTGAGCGATTGTATTGAGCTGCCCACCAATCAACTGCTCTATCCGATCAGCATGCAATGACGTCGGGGGCTGTCGAATATTATCGGAAATAATTTTGATGCTCTGGACAAGTTCAGCAGTACTGCAGCGCAACGCTGCTGCGAGGAATCCAGATGCTTCCATGTCATAGGCCGCACTTTGCTCAAAATCTCGCTCGATTTGATCGACCGTGATCAAGGTCGAACCGTTTCCTGTTGCGACAACTTGCGGTGGATACCAAGTGCGGCGGCTCGATTGCTCGATGATTTTATTCGCAATGATTAGTTCGCCGACGTCACGATCGCGGTGCCCAGCGATGCCGATATTGATCCATGGCAGATGGCGGCGTGAGCCACTCCATCCATGCAGAAATCCCACTGCTGCCGCCGACAGCACTCTTCCGATACCGGAAATGACGAGCACGGCAGATTCGCCATGAAAAACAGGGAACATAACCCGCTGCGCAATCGGTCGCAGCTTGAAGCGTGTGATCATCGGTCGTGCCTCAGCATGTGAAGCGACCACCAGGCACATCATCGGCAGGCCGCCTCCACCATGGTGCGGTCACTGCTCGACCTTTTCTTCATGACTTGTTCATAACGCACACGTTTTTCAGCATAACGCCGCACTTCGTGGACACGATCTCTGCGCTGTGCGCCGCTGACATAGATGTCGATCTTCCGCAACATTTCTTTAATAACGGCTCTCGTCTGCACACCAGACAACGTGCCAGAGCAAACCAGGTTCTCCAGCGCTTGGATGCGGTAGCGGTCTATCCCCCAGAAACGCCGCGACAATTGGTCGGCATGTCCACCATGTTTGACTACCA
>CAZAHE010000129.1:0-1057 GCA_964484965.1 uncultured Acidiferrobacteraceae bacterium
CCCAACAAGATCTTTTGAGCCAAGTTTCGGATCAGGCAATCTGTTGCTGACGTCCGTGACATTTTTTGAATTTTTTACCACTGCCGCAGGGGCAAGGATCGTTACGTCCCGCCGTATGCTGGCTGCGAATGGGCTGGGGTTTTTTGGGCTTCTTTTCAGCTTCCGTCACTTCCCCGTGGATGAATTCCATCTGCTGTTCAGCCTGAACCGGACGGATCGGTTCCGCCACCGGGTTGGCCAAGGTCAATTTGTAGAAGGTACTGACCGCCTCATGGCTGATTCGATCCATCAAATCTGAAAAGAGAGCAAACGCCTGTTTTCGGTATTCGTCCAGAGGCTTTTTCTGGGCATAGCCAACCAGTCCGATACCTTCACGCAAGTGATCCATGGAAAGCAGGTGGTCCTTCCAAAGGTTGTCATTGACCTTGAGCAACACTTGTCGTTCCAGGTCCATCAACATCCGATCAAGAATCTCTTTTCGATCTTCCGCATTTCCGGTTTCCGGGACAAAGTTCAGATCGGCCACGCGATGGAAGTAGTCCACCTTGTCCTGATAGAGCTTTCGCACCCATTGGTAAAACTGCTCGTGATACTCTTCCGGCTTGAGTCCTTCCACTTTCCATTGTTCTTCGGGCAGTTGGCTAAAAACTGCCTCAAAGGCCCTGTTGAACCCCTGAAGGTCCCATTGGTCAGTGTACTTTTCCTGGCAATACTGATCCATCAACTGATCCACGACATCCTCAGACATTTCCAGGAGCAGATTGCGCACATCGTCCCCCAGGATTTCACGCCTCCTTTGGTAGATGATGGAACGCTGTTTTTCCATCACGTCATCGTATTCAAGGACGTGTTTACGAATGTCAAAGTGATAACCCTCGACCTTTTTCTGGGCGTTGCTGATGGCCTTGGTGATGAAAACGTGCTCGATCGGTTCATCCTCCTCGATGTTCATCCGTTCCATCAGCCTGGAAATCCGTTCACCACCGAAAATCCGGAGTAAATCATCTTCTAGGGAGAGGTAGAACTGGGAACCACCAGGATCGCCCTGACGACCTGA
>CAZAHE010000129.1:1067-6026 GCA_964484965.1 uncultured Acidiferrobacteraceae bacterium
GATCCTGCGGCTGTCGTGACGTCCCGTTCCAATGACAAAAAGTCCGCCGGATTCGATGGAATCGGCAGCGGGTTTGATGTCCGTTCCCCGGCCTGCCATGTTGGTTGCGATGGTCACCGATCCGTATTCCCCGGCACTGGCGATGATCTCGGCCTCACGTTCATGATGCTTGGCGTTGAGTACCTCATGAGGGATGTTCTTGCTGCTCAACATGCGGCTGATCGCTTCGGAAACTTCGATTGAAACCGTTCCAACGAGAACAGGCTGTCCATCCTGATGTAGTTTTTCGATGTGATTGACCACTGCTTTGTACTTGGCTTTAACGGTCTTGTAGATCACATCGGATGAGTCCTTGCGAATCACCTGGCGGTTGGTTGGTACCACCACCACCCCGAGGTTATAGATTTTCTTGAATTCTTCTTTCTCCGTCTCCGCGGTACCCGTCATCCCTGAGAGTTTGCTGTAAAGCCTGAAGTAATTCTGAAAGGTGATCGTTGCCAGTGTCTGATTTTCCCTTTCGATGGTGACGTTTTCTTTGGCTTCTAGGGCCTGGTGCAACCCATCACTGAAACGCCGTCCCGGCATCAGTCTTCCTGTAAATTCGTCGACAATCACAACTTGGTTGTCCTGGACGACATAATCCACATCATTACGGAACAGATAATGTGCTTTCAGGGCCTGGTTGATGTGATGGAGGACCTCTATGTTTTCATAGTCAAAGAGACTTGTATCCTGGGCCATCATATCGCCGAGGCGTTCCTCCATCTTCACCGAACCCTGATCGGTGAGGGTGATACTCCGTGCTTTTTCATCGAGGGCATAATCTCCCTCACGGACTACGTCATGGTCTTCGAGTTCCTCTAGATTTTCAGCGATCCCGTGCTGTTCTTCTTTTTGCAGCTTTCCGACTTCTTCCTTACGGATTTCCCGATTCAATCCGTAGACGAATTTATTGATCTGGTAGTATTTTTCAATGTTGTCTTCGGTAGGGCCACTGATGATCAGCGGGGTACGGGCTTCATCAATGAGAATACTGTCGACTTCGTCCACAACGGCAAAATTGAATTCACGTTGAACGTAATCTTCCAAAGCGAATTTCATGTTGTCTCGAAGATAGTCGAAGCCGAATTCATTGTTGGTTCCGTAAGTGATATCCTTGAGATAGGCCTCACGCCGTTGGCGATCATCGAATCCATGTTGGATCAATCCCACATTGAGACCGAGGAATTCATAAATCTGCCCCATCCAGCGGCTGTCGCGCTTGGCCAGATAATCATTGGGCGTGACAATATGCACCCCTTTTCCTCCCAATGCGTTGAGGTAAACCGGACAAGTGGAAGAAAGAGTTTTTCCTTCACCAGTTGCCATTTCTGCAATATTCCCTTCATTCAAAGCCATCCCTCCCATGAGTTGGACATCGTAATGCCTCTCACCAATGACTCTCCGGGCCGCTTCCCGGACCAGCGCAAAAGCCTCCGGAAGCATATCTTCCTCTGTCGCTCCCTCTTTTATGCGGTCACGGAACTGTTGCGTCCGCTTAGGGAAATCCTCATCTTTCAGGGATTCCATCTCACCCTCGAGTGCATTGATCTGCACAACAATTTTGCGATAACGTTTAAGGGTTCGTTCGTTTTCATTTCCGAACAGTTTGGTCACCGCTTTGAGCATGGGTTTTCAGTAAGAGAAAGATGATGGTTAGGATGGGTTCTTCGGCGGGGTTGGCAGTTTCCAGCAATGGCTGAAAACAGCTCCTTAATCCGGTCCAAATTTTAACAAAGCTGACGCTTGAGTCAAGGTCAGCGTGAAACCTGCCTGCCGCATACGGTACAAGTGTTGTATGATCAGAGCTGAACTGACTCCAAATATGAATTCGATTGATTCCCCCAATGGCCCGTTCCTTGTACCTGATTTTTCCTAATACCTGGAAGATCGTCCTTACCAGTGCACTGCTAACAGGCCTCATGAGTGCTTGTTTTAATAAATCGGTGGAATTTGAAGCAGGCTGGGCAACTCGTCAGATTGAAGGAACGATGCTCAATTCAGGTGGTGAGGAACTTGAAAAAGATTCCTTCATCATGGTCCTTGAATACTATTCGCGTTTTGTCCAATTCGAAGAAGAGCAAATCCTTTATGTACCTCAAGCCAAGCTGATCCGACCTAGTAATGGAGGACGCTTTCGAATTAATTTTGACCTCAGGGCATCAGCCATCGAGACGGTATTTATTTCTTCCAAACACCGTATGGAACGCTTCCGCTTCCAGCGTCAAATGGGTATCGGAGAATTGTATTATGAAGCAAAGATGACTCCGGAATCGAACTGGAGGGAGCATTTGATCCTGGAAGTTTCACCCTTTTTGGAAAACTTTATCCTTGAACCACGATACAAACTTGCTCCAGTTCATCAACTTTTTATTGGTGAGTGGCTTGACCGGGAGCGAGAAAATGTTCAGGATTAGGGCTTTTTCAATATTAATACCCTAAGTGATTAAGAGGAATCTAACGAAAGACCACCAGGCAGAATTTATTTTTTTTAAAAAGAAACGGATGATGACTAGCACCGGACAACTCCACAAAATTCAACGGATGTGGAAACTGCGGAAAAGGATCTATTACCGCATGCTAGATACCGATGCGACTTTGACTCTCGGAACAGCGTTGTTGGTCGGTATCGGAGCAGGTTTTGGAGCTGTGATTTTCCGCAGGCTGATTGAGAGTATCCACCAATTTTCCTTCAGCGATGTTCCTTCCTTTCTCGGTTTGGATTTTCCTCTGCATCTTTTGCTCATGCCCGCCTTGGGTGGACTCGTGGTAGGACCTCTGGTTTATTATTACGCCAGGGAAGCCAAAGGGCATGGCGTTCCGGAAGTGATGGAAGCCCTGGAACTACGTGGAGGTATCATCCGCCCTCGTGTCGTGTTGATCAAGGCACTGGCATCTTCTGTCTGCATCGGAACAGGCGGTTCTGTGGGCCGCGAAGGCCCTATCGCACAGATTGGTTCTGCCATAGGTTCAGTGGTGGGGCAGGTGCTGAAATTACCCAAAGAACGGATTCGGACCCTTGTCGCCTGCGGTGCAGCAGGGGGGGTTGCGGCCACCTTCAATGCTCCCATCGCCGGGGCGATTTTCGCGTTGGAGGTCTTACTGCGCAGGTTCGGTAGCCTCTACTTCGGTGCCGTCGTCATTTCTGCAGTCACGGCCGATGTCATCGCCCATTATTTTGAAGGGGATCAAAGAGCATTTTTGGTTCCGGACTACAGTCTGATCAGTGGTTGGGAGCTTCTGTTTTACACGCTGCTTGGTTTACTTTCAGCAGCAGGAGGAGTGATTTTCTATCGACTTCTTTATTATTCAGAAGATGTCTGGGCCCGATTAAGGTTTCCGGAACCTCTGAAACCTGTATTGGGAGGAATCATTTTAGGAGTGGTTGGAATCTACACCTTTCAATTGGACGGTGTCCCACGCATCTTTGGTGTAGGATACAGCACCATCGAAGAAGCCCTATCAGGCAACATGATGCTCGAAATGGCACTGGCATTATTAGTCCTGAAACTGTTTTCCACCACGCTCACTCTCGGATCCGGAGGATCCGGAGGCATCTTTGCACCTTCACTCTTCATGGGGGCAATGCTCGGCTGCGGTTACGGCCATCTGGTGCATTCGTTCTTTCCTGGATTCACCGCGCCCGCTGGAGCATATGCCCTAGTGGGCATGGCTGCTTTTTTCAGCGGAGCGGCGCATGCACCGATCACTGCGGTTTTCATCCTCTTTGAAATGACCGGACAATACGAAATCATCATGCCGTTAATGATTACTTCGGTAATCAGCACACTCATTTCCAGAGGTTTCAGCAGGGATTCAATCTATACGCTCAAACTGAAACGTCGTGGGGTGGTACTGCAGCAGGATCAACATGACATCGACCTGATGCAAGGGATCTTTGCTGGTGAAGCGATGAACCGTTATCCTGAAACCGTAACCATGGACATGCCTCTGGATCATCTGATGGAGGAATTCGCCCGTACCCATTATCAGGCCCTGCCCGTGGTCGATGCCCAGAAAAGGCTTAACGGGATCGTCAATATTCGCTCCATGGATCAACTTCAACTTCAAGAAGGCCTTGACGAAAAGACGGTCAGTGATATTGCCGATATCCTCGACCTCCCAAGTGTCCTTTCCAATGATCCGCTCTGGATGGTACTCCGGCATCTGGAAGAACATGGCGGAGGATGCGTGCCCGTCATCAAAAGTGACAAGGACCCCAAACTGCTTGGCGTACTGAGACGCATCGACATCATCCGTGCCTATAACAAAGTAATCACACGCAAGGCCTCCCAACAGCATCAGGAGGAGATGCTAACGCTGAGGCATCTTAACCAGGCAGGATTAATGCAGGTCCAGATTTCCAAAAAATCTCCCTTGGTGGGCATGAAGGTACGAGAATTGGAACTCGGTGAAGATTCTCTTCTGGTCTCCATCCGACGCAGGAACAAACTACGGGTGGTGCGTGGGGATACCGTGCTGCAGGCTGAAGACCAGGTGATGATATTTGCCGAACACCCCAGGGAAAGTCAATTGCGAGAGCGCCTCAATGGAAATAGCATTGTCCCCCAGGGATCTTCAGAAACTATACCCGTCAAACATCGGGAAGTCGTCATCCCTTCCGGAAAAGGGGCCTCGGGGATGCTGGTCAAAGACCTCAACCTTCCTGAAAACTGTGTCCTCGTCCGTATCCTGCGCGGGGAAGAGGTCATCCTTCCGCGTGGCAATACCCGTCTCCAAGGCGAAGACCGCGTCGAAATCGTCGGCCACGAAGAACAACTCCTCCAGGCTGAATCCTGCCTTGCTGCCTAAACCAATTCCTGTTTGTTAAAAATTAGGTCCTGTTCAAAGATCAATAAATACTTTTAATAGTCTAAGAAAATTCTTAACATAGAGACAACTCTGGGGGTGGGTACCCAG
>CAZAHE010000130.1:0-2695 GCA_964484965.1 uncultured Acidiferrobacteraceae bacterium
GACTGCATGATCTGGCTCATATGTCCAGCCGGAAATATCTCTGTAGGACCGACCTGTGTCCGCGTCTTGAAAATGATGCCTTCGTCCTTCAATAGGGCAACCCGCCGATCGACAACTTGCTTGTCGAGCTTCATGTTTGGAATACCGTACATCAGTAATCCGCCGATACGGTCGGCTCGTTCGTAGACGGTCACAGTGTGGCCAACAGCATTCAGCTGGGCAGCGGCCGCGAGTCCAGCTGGACCGGATCCGACAACGGCAACCGTTTTACCGCTACGTCGCGATGGCGTCCGTGCTTTGACCCATCCCTCTGAAAAACCACGATCGATGATTGCGTTCTCTATATTCTTAATCGTTACCGCTGGCTCGATGATCCCGAGTACACAAGCGCCCTCACATGGTGCGGGACAGGTCCGGCCCGTAAATTCAGGAAAATTATTGGTCTGATGAAGCCGATCCAGTGCCTCACGCCAGCGACCGCGGTAGACCAAATCATTCCACTCTGGAATCAAATTGTCGACCGGGCATCCGGTATCGGATTGACAAAACGGTACGCCACAGTCCATGCAACGACTGCCTTGACTTTGCAGGTGATCAATGGATCCTGCAGTAAAGATTTCATCGAAATCGCTAGTGCGGGCAGTAGGATCCCGATAAGGGACAACAACCCTTGGCAGTTCCTTGAAACTGGTTGGTCCTCCCATGCGATGCAATATCTCCGTTACTGATCCGAATCAGCGGACTGCTCGGCAAGCGCACGTTTGTAGTCGACCGGCATTACTTTGATGAACTGATCATGCAACACCTCTCTACCGGCTTCGATAATTTTCTGAGCAACAGTCGATCCGGTGTAATCGGCGTGTAGCGATAAAATAAAAACCAGCTCATCGACATCATCTTTATCAGCGAGAGACTCGAGGTCGACCATCCCCAGGTTACAACGGGCGCTGAACTCGGCTGTGTCAGGCGCCAATACATAGGCGATTCCACCTGACATCCCCGCCGCGAAGTTGCGTCCTGTGGGACCAAGGATAACTGCGCGCCCTCCCGTCATGTACTCACAACCATGATCGCCAATACCTTCGACGACAGCAATCGCACCACTATTGCGAATACAAAAGCGCTCTGCAGCACGGCCGCGGAAAAACGCCTGCCCCCCGGTTGCGCCGTATAGAACGACGTTACCGACAAGAATTTGATCTTCGGCCTTAAAGCGGCTCTCTTTAGGTGGGTAAGCGACAATTCGACCACCCGAAAGGCCCTTACCAACATAATCGTTTGCATCTCCTTCAAGTTCAGCAGTGACACCCGCAGGCAGCCAAGCAGAAAAACTCTGCCCTGCAGATCCTGTAAAGCGCAGATGTATAGTATTGTCTGGCAGGCCGGCCTCACCACAATGCTTCATGATTTCGTGGCCTAATGTAGTACCTACGGTACGGTCGATATTTCTGATTGGCAACTCAATACGAACTGGCTGGCGGTCCTCCAAAGCGGGACGACACCGTTCCACAAGCTCTCTGTGGTCGAGACTCTGCCGCAGTCCATGATCTTGTTTGATCTGGCAATACTGGCCCGCGCTCTGATTAAGCTCATTGGCTGGCAACAACAATTGCGACAAATCGATACCGTCTGCCTTCCAGTGGTTTACCGCTTCGTTTGCATCAAGCACGTCGGCTCGTCCGACCATTTCATCGAAGGTAGAAAATCCCAGTTGTGCCATCAGTTCACGCACTTCTTGTGCCACCATAAATAGATAATTCACCACATGCTCTGGCTGTCCGGCGAACTTGGCACGCAACTCCGGGTCCTGAGTCGCAATACCAACGGGACAGGTATTGAGGTGACACTTACGCATCATGATGCAGCCGAGCGTGATCAACGGTGCAGTGGAGAATCCAATTTCTTCGGCACCAAGCAACGCACCAATCACCACATCTCGGCCAGTCTTCATACCGCCATCGGTTTGCAGAACGACCCGACTTCGCAAATCGTTCATCACCAGGGTTTGATGCGTCTCGGCAATTCCGAGTTCCCAAGGCAGTCCTGCATGCTTGATGCTGGTGAGCGGTGATGCACCCGTGCCACCGCTGTCACCTGAAATCAGTATGTGGTCCGCGTGTGCTTTGGCGACACCCGCAGCGATAGTGCCGACACCAACTTCCGCAACCAGTTTTACGCTGACCCGGGCAAAGGGATTTGCACTCTTGAGGTCGTAAATCAGTTGAGCCAGATCTTCAATAGAATAAATATCGTGGTGGGGTGGTGGGCTGATTAGGCCAACCCCTGGTGTCGAATAGCGGATACGGGCAATTGTGGTGTCAACCTTCTGCCCTGGTAATTCACCACCTTCGCCCGGTTTAGCGCCCTGCGCAATCTTGATCTGCAGTTCGTTCGCATTGGTTAGGTACCAGGCTGTGACACCGAAGCGGCCAGATGCGACCTGCTTGATAGCCGATCGTCGCGAATCGCCGTTTGGCATGGGAATGAATCGCGCTGGGTCTTCACCACCCTCACCTGTATTGCTGCGACCACCTAAGCGGTTCATCGCAATGGCGAGTGTTTCATGCGTTTCTCCGGATATCGAACCGAAGCTCATCGCTCCCGTACAGAATCGTTTGACAATCTCCGATGCTGCCTCAACTTCGTCAGGATCAATGGAGCCCCCGTTTTTGTCTGAGGAGAATTGAAATAAGCC
>CAZAHE010000130.1:2795-5999 GCA_964484965.1 uncultured Acidiferrobacteraceae bacterium
ATCTGTGCACCTTTGTATGACTGTAGAGTCGATATGCCCATTTTCCCCATGACCTTGAGGATGCCCTTGGCGACGCCTCTACGATATGCCTCAATGGCAGAAGTATCGTTGAATTGTGTTTGATCGATCAGATCGTCACGTAGGGCTTGTTGCAAAACCTCATATACGAGATACGGATTGATCGCATCCGCGCCGTAGCCAACGAGCAAACAGTGATGATGAACTTCGCGACATTCACCTGATTCGATAATGATCGCCACGCGGGTGCGCTTGGCTGCCCGCACAAGATGATGATGCACCGCTCCACACACCATCAATGCGCTGACCGGCACACGCAAGGCACTGGTTGCCCTGTCAGACAACAACAAGACCCCGGCACCAGCATCGACCGCGGTTTCCGCTTCACGGCAAATCCGCTGCAGCGTCGTCACAAGGCTATCGGCTCCCTCTTCTCGTGGGAAAGTGGTATCCAATGTCGTGGTCCGCCAACCGACTCGACTGATTTCGCGAATCGCGATCAGCTCCTCATTGGTTAAGATCGGATGGACGATCCGGAGCCGGTGGCAGTGTTCCTCTCCCGGCTCAAGCAGATTGCGTTCCGGTCCGATATAGCATTCAAGGGACATGATCACGTCTTCCCGGATTGAATCGATAGCCGGATTTGTCACCTGTGCAAACAGCTGCTTGAAGTAGTCATAGACCAGCCTTGGCTGGTCGCTTAAACAAGCCAGCGTCGAGTCATTGCCCATTGAACCGACTGGGTCGCGTGTCTGCTCTATCAGTGGCAACAACATAAATTGCAATGTCTCAACAGTGAATCCAAACGTCCGCATTTGGGCAATAAGCATCTTCTTGTCCATCAGTGGTGCCGGCGCGGTAGCGGAAAGCAGTCCAAGATCGATACGCTGGCGTTCCATCCATTCGGCGTACGGGTTGAGCGTCGAGATCTGCTGTTTTAGCTCCTGATCTGGGATCATACGTCCCTGCTCAAAATCGACCAGGAACATTTTGCCGGGATGAAGACGCCCTTTTTCCTTAACCTTCTCTGGATCCACGGGCAAGACACCCACTTCACTGGCCATAATGACGCGATCGTCCGTAGTCAGGTAATAACGGCTCGGTCTCAGCCCATTGCGGTCCAGCACTGCCCCAATGTAACGACCATCGGTAAAAGCAATTGATGCCGGTCCATCCCATGGCTCCATCAGACAGGAGTGGTATTCGTAAAACGCGCGCCGCGCGGAATCCATTGAGCCGTGTTTCTGCCAGGCCTCCGGTATCATCATCATGATCGATTCCTGAAGCGTACGACCGGTCATAAGCAAAAATTCAAGTACGTTGTCAAAGTTTCCGGAGTCAGAACAGTCTGGCTCAACGACGGGGTAAAGAGAATCGAGCTCTTCCTTAAACAAATCAGAATGCATGACCCCTTCACGAGCTCTCATCCAGTTGACGTTGCCGAGTAGTGTGTTGATCTCACCGTTGTGCGCCATGAATCGATTAGGTTGCGCACGGTCCCAACTGGGAAACGTATTGGTTGAAAAGCGCGAGTGCACCATCGCTAGATGGGTCGTAAAACCAGCGTCTGCAAGATCGGGGAAATATGCAAGCAACTGCGCCGGACGTAACATGCCCTTGTAAATAATGACACGGCTCGATAAAGAACAAATATAAAATGGCACACCGTTCGTACTAGATAGTTGATCCCGCAGGCGGTGGCTTACCCGTTTGCGGATCAAGTAAAGTTCGCGCTCGAACGTCTCGTCACGGGCAGTCGATCCAGCAGCGACAAAGAGCTGTTCTATTACTGGCTCGGAGTGTCGTGCCGCCGGGCCGATATCGGCAGCGTCTGGATTGGTCGGGACAGGTCGCCATCCAATCACACTGTGACCACGTTGTTGGACCGTTTTCTCAACCACCTCGCGGCTATGCCGACGTTCGTCATGATCGGTGGGCAAAAACACAAGACCCACACCCAAACGACCTGGCGGGGGCAAACGCTCGCCCAGAGATTCGTGTATGGCACGCTCGAAGAATTCGTGCGGCAGTGCTGTCAGTATGCCTGCGCCATCCCCCGTATTTTCCTCACTGCCGCAAGCGCCACGATGATCCATGTTGACGAGAATCGTATTCGCATCTTGTAGGATTTGGTGACTGCGTTCACCTTTGATATGCGCGACAAAGCCCACACCACAACTGTCGTGTTCAAATCTCGGGTCATACAGGCCCGTGGTGATCGCTCGGTTATTAGGCATTTGTCCCTCTCGACCTACCTGTCCGGGATCGTCCACCGTCACCCATCCAGGGGACCGGCAAGCGGACCATGATTGGATGAGTCGCAAGAAATGCCGAAAATCCGGCAATAAACCACGCGTGGGGGACCCGGATCAGATGCGAGTCTAGAGAAATAGTATATACAGAACGATCAATGCCTGTAAGAAATCGCCCTAAGTGTTTGAATTAAAGATTAAATAAATGATGCGTAAGCGTGAATTGCAGCACGCCTGTCAACGGCCGGCACAGTGCGATTCAAGCAGTTCCCGCAACATGCGATCGGGATAATCCCGGACCAAGCTGGCACGGCCAATCGCCTCGGGCAAGACGAGCTGAATTCTGCCGTCAACTACCTTTTTGTCGACTGTCATGTGAGCTAACAAATCGCTGGCTATCAAACCCGAACCAGGCGACACCGGTAGGCGAGCACGCATCAACAACTGGCGAATTCGGTCAACTTCCTCGTCTTGAATCCAGCCGAGCTGTTGTGACATCTCGGCTGCCAGGACGATGCCCACGGCAACAGCTTCGCCGTGCAGCCATTCACCGTAACCAGTGGCCGACTCAATAGCGTGACCGAAGGTATGGCCCAGATTCAGCAGCGCTCTCTCTCGCGTCTCATACTCATCTCGCGCCACGAATCTTGCCTTGTGTCGACAACTCGACAGCACGGCCTCCTCCATTACCGTAGGCACACACGATACGATTTCTTCTACGTGTTCTTCGAGCCAGCAGAAAAAATCAGCGTCCCCAATGATGCCGTACTTGACAACCTCTGCAAAACCTGCAGAGATTTCCCGTTGACCAAGCGTTGCCAACGTATCAACATCGGCAATTACGCAGCGAGGTTGGTGAAACGCACCAATCATGTTTTTCCCCAGCCGATGATTGATCGCCGTCTTTCCTCCAACCGCAGAGTCAACCTGGGCG
>CAZAHE010000131.1:0-5935 GCA_964484965.1 uncultured Acidiferrobacteraceae bacterium
TCTCGATCCTGAGCGTCGGGATTTTGGGGCTGCCGACGGGTGCTAGCGAACTCAAACCGAGGTTTGATTTGGTAGCGCGTACCGGGCGCGATTTCAAGAAAGGTGATGTATTGGCGATAACCGATCACCACCACCATGAGGTTTCGGGCCTTTCGCCGGAACTGGTACCTGCGGCGGTGCTCGAAGACGCGAACCCTTGTCCTTATTATCTGGCGACCAACAAGACACTGGTCGAAGACGTTGTCGAGGGTAGCGTCATTACCGCCGGGATGCTTGAACTCGATAATGAGAACGTGCTTTATCGGTTGCGTCGGATGCAAGACCAGCATTTTCTTGATTGAGTATTTCAAATGAAAAAAACTATGAATAGATGTGAGGGCACATGAGCGAAATTTACCGGGGCGTATACCCCGTAGCCCCGACCCCCTTCACCGGGACAGGTGAGCTCGACCTGGAAGGACAAAAGCGCGTGCTCGACTGCATGATCGACCAGGGCGTAGATGGTATCTGCATCCTGGCCAACTATTCGGAGCAGTTTCTGTTGTCCGACGCGGAGCGCGAGATACTGGGTGAGCTATGCCTCGAACATTTGGCGGGCCGTGTGCCGGCGATCGTCACCTGTTCGCATTTCTCCACCGCCATCGCCGCCGCGCGTGCCAAGCGCGCCGCTGAGCTGGGCGCGGCGATGATCATGCTGATGCCGCCTTATCATGGCGCCACGCTAAAGGGGGCGGAGCAGGGAACCTTCGAGCAGTTCCAGCGCATCGGGGATTCCGCCGGCATTCCGATCATGGTGCAGGATGCGCCGTTGAGCGGCGTTGATCTATCGACCAGGTTTCTTGTTCAGCTGGCGAAAGAAATCGAGCAGGTTCGTTATTTCAAGATCGAGACGCCGGGTACTGCCGACAAGCTGCGCGCACTCCTGGCCGCTGGCGGCGATGCCATTGAAGGACCGTTCGACGGAGAAGAATCGATTACTCTGATGGCCGATCTCAATGCTGGTGCCACCGGTACCATGTCGAGCGCTTTGCTGCCCGAATTGATTAAGTCTGTGGTGGTGCTGCACAGGGACGGGAAGGTCGATGACGCCGCTGATCTCTACGCCCGCATCCTGCCGCTGATCAACTTCGAGAACCGCCAATGCGGGCTCCGCGCCTGCAAGACGGCAATGATGGAAGGCGGCGTTATCAAGTCTGACCATGTGCGTCATCCGATGCCGCAATTGGGCGCCGATAGCCGTCGACAATTGCTCGAGCTTGCCCGTGGATTAGATCTGATCGCACTCCGCTGGGGTGAATGATCTAATTAGTCGCTACTCCGGGACGTGGATGTACAGGTAGATTTCGTTGCCATCGAGCTTGAGGTTTTTCTTAGCCGAGCGCGGTAATGCAATATGGCGGTTGCGGCAAAAGGAAATCAGCGCGGCCCCCAGTTGGTCGCGGGACAAGCTAAGCTCCGACGTTCCGTTTTGTGTGTCGGTCGTGTATTCTATGCGTACCGGCTGTTCGGGCACGCCTGTGAAATCGACTGCGATGACCTCATCTCTCGGAAGGATTTTGCCGTTGGCATTTCCGAACTCGGTGATCGCCATTGTCAGCTCGTCCTTCGAGAATACCAATTTTCGATATTCTTTCAGTACTCCCGCATATTATGGAAAAACTTAAGAACGCAAAAGAATTTGCTGAACTCGACGTCACGTAGTCCCATGAAAACGGCGACTGGTATGGGTGTTTGGACGAATTATCTTACATTTTCAAGCTAGTCTTTGTGATTGTTGTACAGGCTGCCCGCGAGCCCATAATATCTCGCCAATCGTTTTAGGAGGTTGGGAAGCGTGTCGAAAGAACAGGTACAAAGAAGATTTACAGCCATTTAGGCTGCGGTTTCAAAGAACGTTCTCGATCGAGATTTCGAGCGCATGCAGGAATGATTGTGCCGATGAACGCGGGGACATTAGGAAATAGTTGTCATGGCCCTCGCAAAGAACAATGACGCCTAAGTGTTCCATCACTGTGCGAGCCACGCGATTAGGTGCAAACACTTCGGACGCCAGATCAAGGGGGCAAATCCGCTCCAAGGCAGTGGTCGCGAGCGGGCCCGACATGCGCAGCATGACCCAGCTATCCGACTGATCGGTGTAATAGCCGGCGTTGCCCAGCAAAGCCTTGACCGCGCCAACGGGGTCATTGCCTCCATAGTCAAAAAGCGCAAAAACGTGATCGGGTTGCATGCCCAGCAACCGGTTCGAGCCATCCTTTGACAAGGTGGAAGTTCCGCATGTCGGAAGCGAGGTGCCGAATACTTTGGTAACCGCGTCTTCCAACGCAGCCCGGCTATGGAGCGGCACTGCGATTGAAACTAACGCATGACCCAAAACTTCGGCCAGCGCCACATTGGTAAATTGTTTCTGAAATCCGTCAAGCGGAGAGCTAGCCATCAGCGTTTTTTCAAGCACGAAGCCGTTCTCCTCCCGGGTCGATGAAGTGCGGGGAAACGATCTCGACTTCAACGTGTCGCTCGCGCAAAAGATCGGCGGCGATGACTATTTCTCCTATGCGGTCAGTTCCTCGTTTTATGAATCCAAGCCCGATTGAATGGCCCAGGCTTGGTGAAGAGGCGACGGAGGTCATCCAGCCCTCATCATTTTCGGTAGTGATGTCGTTATTAGGTAAGACGAAGTGCGCACCGGCGCTGAGATCTTGTGTGCGATCTACTGGAATGAACCCAACCAACGCAAGGCCGATTTTGCTGTTCAACTCAGGCCGTTCCGACAAAATGTTGCCGATACAGTCTTTCTTTTTTGAGACCATTTTGCCCATACCTAAGTCCCGAGCAGTGGTATGGCCGGTCAATTCGTTACCAGCTGGGTGACCTTTTTCGATACGCATAACGCCGAGTGCTTCGGTACCGTATGGGACAACATCAAACTCTTCCCCCGCCTCCATACCAGCTCGCATGAAAGCGTCACCGTAACGGGTCGGGACAGCTACTTCATAGGCCAATTCGCCGGAAAACGAAATCCGGAATAAACGGGCTGGCACACCGTTGCCAAGGGTGAATTCACCACAAGCCATAAACGGAAACGATTCGTTGGATATGTTAAACTCTCTGTCTATGATTTTTTGAAGAAGACGTCTGGAGTTAGGGCCGGCAACTGCATATTGAGCCCATTGCTCGGTGACAGAGATAATATGGACATCCAACATTGGCCAAAGGCACTGGCGGCAGTATTCCATATGCCGAAAAACGCCAACGGCATTGGCAGTAGTCGTGGTTACAACAAATTGCTTTTCCGAAAGACGAGCCACCGTTCCGTCATCCATGACAATGCCGTCTTCACGCAACATTAATCCATATCGGGTTTTGCCAACGGCAAGTTTGGTAAGATCGTTGGCGTAAATGTGATTTAGGAATTCTACGGCATCGCGCCCTTGAATGTCGATCTTACCTAAAGTAGTTACATCGCATATTCCAACCGATGCCCGTGTTTGAAGCACTTCGCGATCGACGGACTGTCGCCAATGGGGTTCGCCAGTTTGTGGAAAATATTGTGCGCGTAGCCACATTCCTGTTTCGACGAAAACCGCATTCTGCTCCGTAGCCCAAATATGACTGGGAGTGAGGCGGGTTGGACGGAATTCTTTTCCTTGGCAACGCCCACCGAATGCACCAATGGGAACCGGTGTATAGGGTGGGCGATAAATAGTGACACCGGTCTCGGGAATGGATTTTCCGGTTAAATTAGCCATAATCGCAAGGGCGCCCATATTCGCAGTCTTGCCCTGATCGGTTGCCATGCCGAGTGTAGTGTAGCGCTTAAGATGCTCAACTGATCGAAAGCCTTCCAGATGGGCAATCTCAAGATCTTTGACAGTAACATCGTTTTGCAGATCGAGCCACGCCCGGCGCTTGCTCTCGCCAACATACCAAAAGGCGGTAGTGTTAGAGGGTTCGTCATCTGCTTTTGGTTTTTCTCCCAAGGCGACCTTATGCCCGGTATCCTTTGCAGCGGCGTTTCCGGCGTCTGTTCCTTGTTTGAGGGTGGTGCCAAGCGTTAACGCGCCATTTGCCGCACCAGCAACCAAAATGCCAGCTGGCACGCCGCTGCCGGGAACTAAGGCGCAGATATCACTGAGCCTGTAGGGGCGTCCGCCGAGGTGGCAAGTCAACTGAACGTTAGGGTTCCAGCCGCCAGCCACAGCGATGCAATCGGCCTCGATGGTTTGCCCTTGCGCGAGGGTTAGCGTGGTAACGCCTTTGCGGCCAGACACATCAACAATCTGACCACCCATAAAAACCTTCGTTTCGGAAAATTGAGACAACGCTGGCTGATCACGGACATCGATAATAGCCGGTATATTGATGTTCTTTGCTGCAAGATCGTGCGCGGTGCGCCAGCCGTCATCATTATTCGTGAAAATCGCGACCCGTTTACCCGGTGTAACGCTCCAACGATTGAGATAAGCTCTGACGCTGCCAGCCAGCATGACGCCGGGGCGATCATTATTACCAAAAGCAATGGGACGTTCGGTGGCTCCAGCGCAAAGGATGGCACGCTTAGAGTAAATACGCCAAAGCACCTGACGGGGCTTGCCATTCGATGAAGGGAGGTGGTCGGTGCGGCGTTCAACCGCTCCATAAATTCCATGATCGTAAGCACCATAAACGGTCGTTCGGGTCAGCAGGCGAACATTTGGTAGGGCCGATAATTTTCCTACTACCCGGGCGGCCCAGTCTGAGCCAGTGACACCATCTACCTCATAGGTTTCGGCATTCAATCGTCCGCCTATTAGAAAATCTTCGTCTGCTAAAATCGTCTGTGCGCCGCTGCGGCCCGCAGCGAGCGCGGCAGCAAGACCCGCAGGCCCCCCCCCAATAACCAGGACGTCACAATGTAAGAATCCTTTATCATAAGTGTCTGGATCTGACTCGCCAGATAGGCGTCCAAGGCCCGCCGAAGCGCGAATGATGGGCTCGTAGACCTTTTCCCAGAAGGATTTTGGCCACATGAAGGTTTTGTAGTAAAAACCTGCTGAAAGTAGAGGGGAAACGAAGTCGTTAATCGCCATAAGGTCGAATTCTAGTGACCCACGATGATTCTGACTTGTTGCCTCAAGCCCGTCAAAAAGTTCTGTAACTGTGGCACGGGTATTCGGTTCTAAATTTGCGTCTTGCCTGAGGTGCACGAGAGCATTTGGTTCCTCTGAACCGGCAGAAAAAATGCCACGCGGACGATGGTATTTAAATGAACGCGCAACAAATCGTTGATTATTAGCGATCAAGGCAGAGGCGAGAGTATCTCCCAAAAACCCTTCATATTTATTGTTGTTGAAGCTAAAAATGAGCGGCTGAGCGCGTTCAACAAGGCCTCCAGATAGTCTATTTTTCTGGTTCATTTCTTGCGTCCGGCTGCTATGGCTACATCGCGTGCTAATTCGACTTTTGTAATTTCATGGGTTAGCGTATTCCGCGTTACCACCAACCAGGACCGGTCGCCATGTTCGTGGAACCACAATTCGCGGATATTTCCGGCCAAATTATCGCGTAAATAAAGATACTCGTAAAATTCTTCCGCTGCATTTTTGCTTTGCCAATCTGGTCGGTTGATCAATGATGCGTCGCCTAGGCAAGTGAATTCGGATGCGTCCCGTGGGCCAAGGAGAGGATGGTTGATGATCATCTTTGAACGGTCCTCAGTGAAGGTTTGGCTGGGCTCCTACGCCCTTTTCATCAATCATATGGCCGCATTTGAAGCGGTCTAGGCGAAATTCCTTTGCTACCGGGTGCGGTTCATCCTTAGCTAAAAGATGGGCATAGCACCAACCACTTGCCGGTGTTGCTTTAAATCCGCCATAACACCAGCCCCCATTGAAATAGAGCCCTTCTACATGTGTTTTATCGATAAACGGAGACCCATCCATAGACATGTCGACTA
>CAZAHE010000132.1:0-5921 GCA_964484965.1 uncultured Acidiferrobacteraceae bacterium
TTGAACGACACGCGCTGGAAAGATCTTGATTATTTAATTATTGATCTACCACCTGGTACCGGCGACACCCAATTAACTTTGGCGCAGAAAGTACCGGTATCGGGAGCAGTCATAGTGACTACGCCGCAAAATATTGCCTTGCTCGATGCACGCAAGGGATTCAAGATGTTCGAAAAAGTCGAGATTCCGGTATTGGGTGTGGTCGAAAACATGAGCACGCATATTTGCAGTGAATGTGGACATGAGGAGCATATCTTTGGTCAAGGCGGAGGCGTAAGAATGGCCCAGGACTATGATGTGGAGCACCTTGGGAACATTCCTCTTGATGCTAGGATTCAGGCAGATGCCGATAATGGACGTCCAACTGTAGTGGCTGATCCTGACGGTCCGATTGCGGCCGCGTACCGCATGATTGCACGTCGAGTTGCTGGGCGACTGGCAATCCGCAAGCGTAATTACAGCGATGTGTTCCCGTCGATTGTTATCGAGAACAATTAATCACGGGTGGTAATGAGTATTAAGCCCGACCACTGGATCCGGCAGATGGCAATAACAAAAGCCATGATAGAGCCGTTTGTTCCAGATCAGGTTTCCAGTACAAACGACAAACGAATCGTTTCCTATGGCACATCCAGTTACGGCTACGACATTCGATGCTCCAGTGAATTTAAGATTTTTACTAATATCAATTCGGCTGTCGTCGATCCAAAAGCGTTTGATGAAACGAGTTTTGTTGAATTCAACGGAGATGTGTGCATTATCCCGCCTAATTCATTTGCCTTGGCGCGAACCGTTGAATATTTCCGGATTCCGCGAAATGTGCTGACGATTTGTCTCGGTAAGTCGACTTACGCGCGCTGCGGCATCATCGTCAATGTGACCCCGTTGGAGCCTGAATGGGAGGGCTATGTCACACTCGAATTCTCCAACACAACGCCGTTGCCAGCAAAAATATATGCCAACGAAGGGGTCGCTCAGGTGATCTTTTTCCAAGCTGATGAGGAGTGTGACGTGTCTTATAAGGATCGAGCAGGTAAATATCAGGGGCAGACCGGCGTTACGTTGCCTCGGACTTGAATGGGGTTGCAATGGCAGGAAATACTTTCGGTCAAGCGTTCAGGCTGACTACGTTTGGCGAGAGCCATGGGCTCGCTCTGGGTGGCATTATTGATGGCTGCCCGCCTGGGTTGAGTCTATCGGAGACCGACATCCAACCTGATTTGAATCGGCGACGACCTGGTCAGTCTCACGTCACCACCCAGCGCCGCGAACTCGACCAAGTGGAAATTCTCTCGGGAGTGTTTGACGGTCGAACCACTGGTGCACCGATCGCGTTGATGGTGAAGAATATGGATCAGCGTACACGCGACTACGACACAATAAAGCATCTTTTCAGGCCTGGCCATGCAGACTACACGTACCTGCGTAAATACGGTCTTCGTGATTACCGCGGCAGTGGCCGAGCGTCGGCACGTGAAACCGTAATTCGGGTTGCGGCTGGTGCGGTCGCGCGAAAGTTTCTCAAGGAAAAATTTTCTGTCGTCGTGAGGGGCTATCTCGATCAGGCCGGTCCGGTGCAAGTCGAAAGTGTCGATTGGGATGAAATCGATCGCAATAAATTCTTTTGTCCAGATGCCAGCAAAATTTCTGAACTCGAGCGGGTAATCGATGAAACGCGCCGAGCGGGTGATTCGATTGGCGCAAAGGTTCGGGTGGTCGCACATGCTGTACCGGTTGGAATCGGTGAGCCGGTTTTTGACAAGCTTGATGCCGCCATCGCTGGCGCGATGATGTCGATCAACGCAGTAAAGGGTGTAGAGATCGGCAGTGGCTTTTCAAGCGTTGTGCAGCGTGGTTCGGAGCATCGCGACGAGATTACGCCGACGGGATTCACCAGCAATAATGCCGGTGGCACACTTGGCGGTATTTCTACAGGACAAGATATCGATGTGCGAATTGCGTTGAAGCCGACCTCCAGCATTCCAGCGCCGGGCAGAACCATCAACATGGACGGCGAGGCCGAAGAGGTGGTTACAACGGGACGGCATGATCCGTGCGTTGGTATTCGGGCGGTACCGATTGCTGAGGCTATGCTGTTGCTCGTGTTGATGGACTTCGTTCTGAGGCAGCGGCAACTCGGTGTTGATCCGGACGGGATTGGGCCGGTAATACCGGGCTAACAGCAACGATCGTCACGTTTTGGACGCCCAACTGGTGACGTAAATATTTCAGCCAAGTGTTTCGCCCTTGATATTCAACAAAGGCACTGCGGCGTCAACTAGATCGTCTAGGAAACCCACCTGATCTACGTCGCATGCTGGTTCTTGTATGAGCGCATTTCGCAGTTTGCCCAAGGTGTCGAGGGAGGCCGCCACCGTCAGCTCTGAGCGTAAGTGCTGGCAACCGTTTGCTTTGTAAAGTGCAGCAACTATAGTGCGTGCAAGCGCTAGGTGGAGTGCGCTCGTGCTGACTAGAGTGGCGACATCACGCGCGCCAGAATTCAGGGGAAAGGCCATCTCACCCAGCGCATCCCTTAGGCCCTCCATCAACCCGATAAATGTAATTTTTGATTCCGTGGCAGTGCCTCGATTCATAGATTGCTTGTCTGAGTTTCAATGCATGGCGTGACAAAGGCCTATGGTAGACTGGATATGATTATCATCGGGTTCTTAGAAACGGGAAAACGAAGAAAATGGCAGGTCAAACTCTATACGACAAACTGTGGCAGAGCCACGTTGTCAAGGTCGAGGAAGATGGCACAACGCTTATCTATATCGACCGTCATCTAATCCACGAGGTCACATCACCACAGGCCTTCGCAGGATTGCGCGAGGCCAACCGTCAGCCATGGCGGATAGACACGAATCTTGCCGTTGCGGAGCACAATGTTCCAACTACGGATCGAAGCGCTGGTATCAAGGACCCGATTTCACGCATACAAGTTGAAACGCTCTCCAAGAACTGTGATCACTTCGGTATTACTGCGTTTGACATGCATGATCCTCGACAGGGCATCGTTCATGTCATGGGGCCCGAACAGGGAGCAACCTTGCCTGGAATGACGATCGTCTGTGGTGACTCACACACTGCGACGCACGGCGCTTTCGGTGCATTGGCATTCGGCATCGGCACCTCAGAGGTCGAGCATGTCCTGGCGACTCAGTGCTTGGTGGCTCGCAAGATGAAAAATTTGCGTGTCGAGGTTCAAGGCGTGTTGGCAACGGGTATCACCGCCAAGGACTTGATCCTCGGAATTATTCGAAAGATTGGGACGGCCGGCGGGACAGGTTGCGCGATCGAGTTTACTGGAGAGGCTGTGCGCGCGTTGAGTATGGAAGGTCGGATGACACTGTGCAACATGGCAATCGAAGCGGGCGCTCGATCAGGATTGGTAGCAGTTGATCAGGTGACGTTGGATTATCTGAAAGGTCGCCCTTATGCACCCACTGGCGCGATGTGGGATGCGGCTATTCCGGTGTGGCGTGGGCTAGTGTCAGATGCCGATGCAAAATACGACGTACACGTCGATCTCGATGCAGCCGATATCAAACCACAGGTAACGTGGGGTACTTCTCCTGAAATGGTGGTGGACGTTGACGGACAAGTTCCAGACCCAGGTGATGAAGCAGATCCCATTCGACGCGCAGGCTGGGAAAGAGCACTGGACTACATGGACCTGAAGGCGGGCACTCGAATAAAGGATATCCAGCTGGATAAAATATTTATTGGCTCCTGTACCAATGCACGGATTGAAGATCTGCGTGCGGCGGCCGCTATAGTGCGCGGCAAGAAAGTTGCCCAAGGTGTCAAGTTGGCGATGGTAGTCCCAGGGTCGGGACCGGTGAAGGCGCAGGCCGAACAAGAAGGGTTGGATCGCTTATTTCTGGATGCTGGGTTTGAATGGCGGGAACCTGGTTGTTCGATGTGCCTCGGAATGAATGCTGACCGGCTCGAGCCAGGCGAGCGCTGTGCTGCCACCTCAAATCGTAATTTTGAAGGACGTCAAGGACAAGGCGGACGCACGCATCTCGTTTCACCAGCGATGGCCGCGGCAGCTGCAATTAATGGGCATTTTGCCGACATCCGGTCGACGGGGTAATACCATGGATGCATTCAAGACTTTTGAAGGGGTGGTCGTCCCGATTGATCAGGCCAACGTAGATACTGATGCAATTATCCCGAAGCAGTTTCTCAAGTCGATAGAGCGTACCGGTTTTGGTGACAATCTTTTCGACGAGTGGCGCTATCTCGATCGAGGAGAACCAGGACAGGATTGCAGTGATCGACCCCGAAATCCAGACTTTGTCCTCAATCAGTCGACCTATAGCAATGCACAGGTGTTATTGGGACGGCGGAATTTTGGTTGTGGTTCGTCTCGTGAACACGCTGTCTGGGCGCTTCGAGATTTTGGCATCCGCGTCGTTATTGCGCCGAGTTTCGCAGATATCTTTTTCAACAACAGCTTCAAAAATGGACTCCTGTTGGTTGCCTTGGAAGAGACAGCAGTTGATCGGCTGTTCGAATTGGTCACTGAACAGCCGGGCTTTACCGTGAAAACTGATCTCGATGTGCAGCAGTTGACGTATGGTGACGGGGAGTCTCTGTCGTTTGATGTAGATAGCTTCAGGAAGTATTGCCTCGTCAACGGCCTTGACGACATCGATCTTACGTTGAGATATCAGAGCGAAATTCGCAGCTACGAGGAGCGGCGCCAACAAGATGCACCATGGCTGTTTGCACGTTAAGAGGCAGATTCAGATCCTTTCTGAGTGGGCGAACAATGACGTAGTGCTTGGGCGCAACTTTGTTGGATCATCGGTAGATTCTGTTTGCAGCTGAAGCACATTTATATGCAAATTCGGTTATGGACTCTGGCATAAACGTTGCGGTAGTGGGCGCGACTGGCGCGGTTGGGGAGGCCTTGCTGGAGCTATTGGGTGAGCGTGAATTCCCAGTCGACCAGATGTATCCCCTTGCTAGTCAACGGTCGTTGGGGAAAACGGTCATGTTCCGCAAACGGCCGTATGATGTAGAGCGTCTGGATGAGTTTGATTTCTCCCAAGCGGATATTGCGTTCTTTTCTGCTGGCGGAGACGTATCTGCGGAATTCGCTCCACTGGCAGTCAATTGTGATTGCATTGTGATCGACAACACCTCGCATTTTCGTACCTACGACGAAATTCCACTCGTCGTCCCGGAGGTCAATGCGCATGCCTTGCAGCGTCACGATGGCATCATCTCTAATCCCAACTGTTCCACCATTCAGATGGTTGTCGCTTTAAAGCCCATTTACGACGCAGTCGGCATCCGGCGTATACATGTGTCTACCTACCTGGCCGTATCGGGTGCCGGAAGACGAGCGGTTGAAGAATTGGCAAGTCAAACGGCGTCATTGCTGAGCGGCCGGCCTGTTACGGCTGAAACACATCTAAAGCAGATTTCGTTCAATGCGGTGCCCGCAATCGGCCCGTTGCAAGACAATGGTTATACCCATGAAGAGATGAAGATGGTCTGGGAGACCAGGAAAATCCTCGAGGATGAGGCGATCGAAGTGAATCCGACGGCTGTTCGAATTCCGGTCTTTTACGGTCACTCGGAGGCACTTCACGTAGAGACGCTAGAGCCCATATCGACGGAAAAGGCCTGCCATTTGTTGCAAAATGCACCTGGAGTGGTACTGATGGGAGACGATGCAGTATTCGATTTCCCGACTGCCGTGACAGAGGGAACTGGAACAGACGGTGTTTATGTGGGTAGGGTTCGAGCGGACCTTTCGTGCGACAATGCGCTGAATATGTGGGTCGTCTCTGACAATATAAGGAAAGGCGCGGCGCTTAACAGTATTCAGATAGCGGAACTGTTGACTGGCAACAACTAGAGACGCTTGCTGCGGTAGCAGAGACAGATAAAAACGATGACAC
>CAZAHE010000133.1:0-2234 GCA_964484965.1 uncultured Acidiferrobacteraceae bacterium
TGTTTTTTTTTCGCCGTGACCTTGGCGCTGTTGGCGGACTTTTGTTCGCGAAACGTTCCACGCAAGCATCGCACGAAGCCGCCCACATCACAGGGATGGTCATGATCGCGAGTGTGCCGGTCTTTGCGGTCGCTGTCGCGATCGAGGACTTGATTGAAACGGTGCTGCGCCATCCGCAGGTGATTGCGAGCACGACTGCAGTTTTCGGTGTTGTCCTCTGGTGTGCCGACCGCCTCGGGCGACGCCACCGCGCACTTGAAACGATGCGTTGGAGCGATGCTCTTTGCATCGGCCTGGCGCAGGCGCTGGCGCTGGTGCCTGGCGTGTCCCGCGCCGGCATTACGATCACCGCAGCACTGGCATTGGGACTGGACCGGCAAAGTGCGGTCAAGTTTTCATTTATGCTTGCGATTCCGGTGATTTTTGCTGCGGGCGTTTTCAAAGGCGTCGGTCTGGTGCTCGCACCCGTACCGGTCGCCTGGAACATTCTGGCACTCGGAACCGTGTTGTCGGCATTGAGCGCTTATGCCGTGCTGGTGGTTTTTCTTCGTGTGATAGAACGAACAGGCATGCTAGTGTTCGTGATATATCGGCTGGTGCTGGCGGCATTTCTGTTCTACTGGTTCCAGTCAACGTGAATACAACACCTGATAGAGGATAACGACATGACCGAAACAGCCATCGTGGGTTGGGGTCACCTCCCGTTCGGACGCGTTGAAGAGGATGTCGAGCAGATGATCGTTGGTGCAGCAGGCGCGGCGCTTAGTGATGCGGGTGTCGATGCTGAGGACGTAGACGCCATTTTCCTGGGTTGGTTCAACGCCGGTATGACAGAACAGGACTTTGGTGCGTCGCTGGTAATGAATGAATTTGAGGGATTACGGTATAAGCCAGCAACTCGGGTTGAAAATGCTTGCGCAACAGGCGCAGCCGCCATTTTCCAAGGGATAAATTTTATCGAGGCGGGGCGCGGGCGTGTGGTGCTTGTGATCGGTGTCGAGAAGATGAGCGATGTCGACAGCGAGACGCTCAATCGCATGCTCTTGAAGGCGGCTTATCTCAAAGAAGAGAGCTCTGTGGTGAATGGCTTCGCCGGTGTATTTGCTGATATTACACAGCAGTACTTTGCATGCTATGGCGATCAAGCAGACGCGATGGCCGCGATTGCGGCGAAAAATCATCACAACGGCTGTGCCAATCCCTGGGCGCAGTTGCGTAAGGACATCGGATACGATTTCTGTCGTATGGCATCAGACAAAAACCCGGTGGTTGCGCCACCACTGAGAAGGACAGACTGCAGTCTGGTGTCCGATGGTGCAGCAGCAGTGGTATTGGCAGACCTTGACACGGCGACAGAATTACCGAAAGCCGTTCGTTTCAGGGCTGCGATGCAGGTGAATGATCTTTTGCCGATGAGTCGCCGTGATATGACGACGTTGGATGGTTGTGCCCGCGCCTGGCATGGCGCGCTTGGCGCAGCGAGAATGGTTATTAATGATCTGGATCTGGTGGAAACCCACGATTGTTTTACCATCGCTGAGTTAATGCAGTACGAGGCGATGGGCCTGACGAGTGTGGGCCGTGGTGCCGAAGCAGCGCTGGACGGATGGACTCAGAAATCCGGCCGATTGCCGGTCAACGTTTCCGGTGGGTTGAAGGCCAAAGGCCATCCGATTGGTGCGACGGGTGTATCAATGCATGCGCTGGTTGCGATGCAGTTGCATGCCGAGGCCGGCGACATGCAGGTGCCGGGTGCAAGCGTCGGCGGCATTTTTAATATGGGTGGTGCCGGTGTCGCAAACTATTGCAGTATTCTGGAGGCGCATCACTAGAGACGCATGCGGCGCTCAAAGCACAATTGACCACAAGTCTCAGCTGGCTTTTCTGTCGACCCTGCTGATGGCGTCGCTTCTTCGTTGATAAACCAGCAGCCGGCGAGCTTCGCCGGTTGCAGTACTCGCACTCAGGTCACTCAGGTTAACGCCGAGTGCCGCCTGTAAGCAACGCTGCAGGTAATCGATGCGGGCGGCTGCAACGGCGTGCTCTCCGTGGGCTTGCAATACCGCCTGGCAGGCGAGACCAAAGTCCGCCCCCTGTTGCGGCTTGCGGAACGCATCGAGACTTTGCAGTAGGACAAGGATCTCCTCCGGCGTCTGCTCGTCGAGCTCTCCCACTAGGGTGTAGTGGTTGGCAACCATCGTTGCCAGCTTGCGATACGTTGTGGGCACGCGCAG
>CAZAHE010000133.1:2334-5347 GCA_964484965.1 uncultured Acidiferrobacteraceae bacterium
GGTAACACCCGTTCGAGTGCCCGGCACTCGTGGAGAATTTCAAAAAAGCGCCTCGGTTGGTCCTCGGCGAGCGCTGTGCGCATCTCTTGCCAGACGCGTTCCGGGATCAGTGCATCGACTTCGCCGTTGCGGACCATCTTGCGCATCAGGGTCAACGTTTCTTCGGCCACGGTGAAGCGCAGCGCGGCGTAACGGGCTGCAAAGCGAGCGACGCGGAGAATACGCACGGGATCTTCGGCAAATGCGTCAGAGACATGGCGAAGTTGTCGTTGTTGGAGGTCCTTTGCACCGCCCCACGGGTCGATCAGCGTGCCGTCACGGTTTTGCGCCATTGCATTGATCGTGAGATCTCGTCGCGATAGGTCTTCCTGCAAGGTGACTGCAATGGACGTGTCGACCTCGAACCCCCGGTAGCCCGGTGACACTTTTCGTTCGCGGCGCGCGAGCGCGTATTGTTCGTGAGTTTGAGGGTGAAGGAAAACCGGGAAATCCTGCCCCACCGGCTCGAACCCGAGTGTACGCATCTCTTCCGCCGTGGTTCCAATCACCACCCAGTCCCGATCATACGTAACATGGCCGAGCAGGCGATCCCGAACGGCACCGCCGACCAGGTAACAATCAAGTTCTGCTGCAGGGTCATTCATTACGGCTTATCCTGAGCGCTCTCATCGGGCGTTGGGCCTCCATTTTATGCTTCGCAATAACCTGCCACCACGTTTATGCATGGATCGTCGAGCCTGGTACGCTGTGTTTGTGGTTATCCTGTTGGGGCTGGCCGGCTGCAGCACGGTGTCTTATTACGGGCAGGCTGTGTGCGGTCACGTCAGCCTGATTTTGAGAAGTAATTCCATAGAACGGCTGCTTCAGGACCAGCGTGTTGATGTCCAAACAGCCGAACGCCTCGCCCTGGTACTCAAGATTCGAAATTTCGCAACCGACACATTGGCCCTGCCGGACAACAGTAGCTATACCCGTTATACCCATCTCGATCGGAACTACGCGGTATGGGCCGTATTTGCAACACCGGAATTCTCAATCGAGCCAGTCACCTGGTGTTTTCCTGTCGCAGGCTGTGTCGCCTATCGAGGTTATTTTGACCGGCAACGCGCAGAGGCATTTGGTCTCGAACTCGGTGCCAGTGGGCTCGACATTTTCTCTGGCCCTGTTGCTGCCTATTCTACGCTAGGCTGGTGGCCGGACCCCGTATTGAATACGATCGTTGAGCGACCCGATGCAGACCTCGCTGGACTGATATTTCATGAACTTGCCCACCAGGTGGTTTACGTCAAAGATGACACTGCATTCAACGAATCGTTCGCTACCTTCGTTGAGGAAAAGGGTGTCGCGCAATGGCTAGCAGCTGTCGGTGATCGTGGGGCGCTTGCGCGTTACCGGGTGCAGCGCAGGTGGCAGCATCGTGTGGTCGAGATGATTACCCGCCAACGAGAGGTGCTCGCGCGCCTTTACGAGTCGGACCTCTCCCCCGAAGCCCTGCGTAAAGGGAAAATCCACCACTTTGGACAGCTTAGAATTCTGTATCACAGTGAAAAAATCGCCGGGGGACACCCTTCAACATGGGATCACTGGATGTTTGGTCCACCGAACAATGCACGGCTAAACGCAATTGCCACATACCACCACTACTTGCCGGCTTTCGAGAGCTTGTTCGAGGCCAGTGATTCCAACTTCCCAGCATTTTTTGAGGCGGTACGGAAACTCGCTCACCGGCCGCCGGCGGAACGTTTGCGGGCATTGTCAAGGTTGATGGCGACGTGACCGAAGACAGTCTTGTAGGCAGAATCAACGAATGACAAACCGTAATTTAGTCGGTGCCATTCTCGCGTTAACGGCGCTGATCGTGCATCTTGCATGTTTCAGTGGACTGCTTACGGCTCATCCTGAAAGGCTACTGCAGGTCGACAGTCTGAATTTAAGCGATATCACACGTTCCATTCTGGCGGGGGTGCCTATCAACAGTTGGCAATTCCCACCGTCGCCTTATCTCTTCCCAGAAATTATTTTTCATTTCGCAATTGCAGCGTTGCCAACAAGTGTGGTTGTTGCGCAGGTCGTGCACGCGTATTGTTTGCCTCTCGGGTTCCTAATGGCGCAGTTGGCATTGCTACGCTATATCGGTGGGATAGGGCTGCCTGGCTGGACTGGATTTATCTTGCTGACACTGGGCAACGCATCCCTCGGTACGATTGTTGATCACAGCATCATCAGTCCTCTTTATCACTTCGGAACGTTTGTTGGCCTGCTGTTCGCCATGCTGCTGCTCGATCAGGCACTGCTTAAACCAGACCGGTGGCTGCGCTACAGCTTGGGACTTTTAGTGTTGTCTTACCTGCTCGTTTTTTCAGACTGGATCTACGTCGGTTGGTTTGTATTTGCTGCGCTTGCCTACGTGATGTTGATCTATCTATGGGGACATGTGCCCTTACGAAGGGCAGCGGTAGTTTTTTTTATGCTGGTGACATCGATCGGCGTGGTCCGGACAGTGCCTTATCTGTTACCTAATGCCTTTGCACCGCAGGGCATGAGTCGTACTGGGTTTTCAGACATGTTGCAGGTCCTTAGCATGCCTCTAGAGAGTATTCAGCGCTGGTTCGGTCTGACCGCCAAGGTTATTACAGATCGCCCGCTAGGGTTGGTTCTGCTTGTTGCAGCACTGCTTGCGGTAGGGTACTTGCTCAGTTTGCAACGAAAGCGGAGATCTGTGAGTGACATTCAAAGTACCCGCCCGCTGCGTATTGCTGTGTTGGCTTTATTGATACTGGCAGTAAACCTGTTCGTGGTCGCGAACCATGACCAGGCGCCTGTGCGCTACCTGATTCCCGTGTATTACCTGCCGCTTGCACTTTTCCTGACCGGCACGATCGTACTGATTGTCAAGCTATGCCCCCAGAAAATATCCTACGGTCTAATCGCCATACTTCTGGCTGTGGGCGGGAGTCAGGCTTATGCCGCGTGGACTGAACGTCCGACGCTCGCCGAATGGGTCGGCTCTCAG
>CAZAHE010000133.1:5357-5795 GCA_964484965.1 uncultured Acidiferrobacteraceae bacterium
AGCTGCTTTAATCAGGCTGTGGAGGTCTATGATCTGAAAAATGGTATTACGGATCACCTGCAGGTAAGGCAACTCAATCTGCTAGCGAGCGGCAAAGCGAAGGCATTCCAGATCTATGGTGCAGATCTAACGCCGTTCTGGTTTCAGAGTTCCCGCCACGCCTTTCCACAGCATTTCGATTTTGCCGTGATCAACAATAGGGCCAAGCAGGCGAGCGGTTTGACACGAGTGTATTACTACCTCAATGAAGCGTTGCTAGAAGAGCAGGCGGGTACGTCCGATGCGCGCGTCCAGTGCAGGGGATTTGACATAGTAATTTACCGTCGGCCGCGGACCATCACACTCGAAACCACCTTCTGTGACAATGTCCTCACACCCTGCGGTTAACTGTCTAGTTATTCCCTGTCACAACGAGGCACGACGTCTCGATACGGGGGA
>CAZAHE010000134.1:0-2371 GCA_964484965.1 uncultured Acidiferrobacteraceae bacterium
GCCTGCTCCACCGACGAAGCCCGTAACAAACTGGGCATCAGCCACTAATTTTTGAGCTGGCACTCACACCACCGACAGGAGTACTCAATATGAGCGTCACCATGGAACAGTTGAACGACATTCTGCAGGCATTCAATGATCACGATCTTGATAAGATAATGGACGCGTTCGCCGACGATGGTGAATTTCTCCTGGCTCGTGGTACAGAAGCGCATGGGGAACGATTTGTTGGCAAGGCTGCCATCCGGAAAATACTCGGCGCGCGCTTTGAAATGATGCCCGATATTCAGTGGCGCAATGGAAGATCGTGGATCGCCGGCGACAAGGCAGTTTCCGAATGGCACGTCACCGGCACCGCTGCTGCGGGACGCATCGACTGTCTAGGATGCGATCTGTGGGAATTCAAAAACGGCAAGGTTATCAAGAAGGATACCTATTACAAGCAGGTTGCACCCGCTTAATCAGATCGTTCACTGCATGACAAATGGATCACCGATCGGTTCGGGCGATGTATTGAGCCATACGGTTTTCGGCCGGGTGTAGTCATAAATCGCCTCTAGGCCCGACTCCCGGCCGTAGCCACTGTCTTTATAGCCACCGAAAGGTGCCAACGGTGAAACCATGCGGTAGGTATTGACCCACACAATCCCCGCCCGCAGGGCCTTGGCCACCCGTAGCGCCCTCCCGGAATCGGCCGTGAAAAGGCCTGATGCAAGACCAAATCGCGTGTCATTCGCAAGGCGAACCGCTTCCGCCTCATTCTTGAACTTGATCGCACTGACCACCGGACCGAACAGTTCTTCCTGAACGATGGGCAGAGACTGACTCGGGCAAGCCACCACGGTCGGTTCATAAAACCAGCCGCGTTCCAAACCAGGGGGCTTGCGGCCACCATGCATCAGCTCTGCGCCCTGTGTCTGTGCCTGCGCCACAATCGCGTCGATTCGGCTGACCTGTAACTGCGTCGCCAATGGACCCATCTGGCTCGTCTCGTCCAAAGGGTCACCTATGCGAATTTGTCCCGCACGCTCGACCACCCGCGCCAACACTTCATCGTGAATGGTGTCTTCAAGTAACAGGCGTGATGCCGCCACACAACTTTGGCCGCTGGCGCTGAAAATACTGAGCAATACACCGTTTACAGCACTTTCTATGTCGGCATCCTTAAAGATGACGAGCGGTGATTTACCACCGAGTTCGAGTGACACTTGAGCCAGGTTCTCCGCCGAGTTTCGAATCACGTGCCGGGCCGTGTCAGGGCCACCAGTAAAACTGATTCGATCGACGAGTGGATGCGAAGTCAGCACCTGCCCACATGGGTCACCGAATCCTGTCACCACGTTGAATACCCCGGGGGGGAAGCCTGCTTTCTCGAACACCGAAGCAAACTCCAACATCGGTGCAGAAGCGTGTTCAGAAGCCTTCAACACCACAGTATTACCCGCCGCAAGCGCCGGCGCAATTTTTACCGCAACCAAGAACAACTGAGAATTCCACGGCACCACTGCAGCGACCACACCGAGCGGTTCCCGTAATGTCATGGTCCACATGTTCGGCTTATCGATTGGCAGAGTATGCCCATGCACCTTGTCTGCAAGACCCGCGTAATAATGGAAGAAATCAGAGATATAGCGCGCCTGCCATCTTGTTTCTTTGAAAAGTTTGCCCGTGTCGATGGTCTCGGCATGACCCAATGTCTCAGAGTACTCAGCCAGCAGGTCACCGAGTTCTCGCAATAGTTTCCCTCGCTCAGTGGCCGTCATTTTGGACCAAGGTCCCTCAGTAAACGCATGGTGCGCTGCCTTGACTGCGCGATCGACATCGGCGCCTGCTGACTCCGGAATAATTGCCCAAGCATCGCCACTAGCAGGATTAATGCTTTCGAATGTCCCACCCGCTAGAGCATCCGTCCACTTACCGTCGATAAACATCTGGTAATGCTTCAACTCCGACATAGTCGCTCCTCAACGCACCTTGTAGGCAATGCATTCAATCTCGACGCGCACATCAACCAGAAATTCACTGACCAATGCCGATCGTGCCGGCGGCCCTTGCGGGAAATACTCACCGTAGACTGAATTAAAGCCGGCAAAGTCCTCGCGCGTTCTCAACCACACCATAGATTTGACTATGTCGCTCAGGCAGCAGCCAGCTTCGCTCAATGTCTCCTGAATAGCATCCAGACAAGCCCGTGTCTGTTCCTCGATGGTCCCGGAGGTCATCGGTACACCGTCTCTGATCGGCACCTGCCCGGTCAGGAAGACAAAATCCCCTGCGCGCACGGCTTTGGAAAGCGTTAGCTGGCGACCACCAATAACAATTGGAGCGCCGATGATTTGCTTCTCGCGATCGATCATTGGACTATCGTCTC
>CAZAHE010000134.1:2471-5716 GCA_964484965.1 uncultured Acidiferrobacteraceae bacterium
GGCATGGATCTTCACATGTGGAGTGGTCAGGTCGAGGCGCTATCGGAGCGCTTTCAGGTGCTGCGATACGACATGCTTGGACACGGTCGTACCCCACCACAACCTGATGCCAACAGTATCGATAGTTTCAGCCAGCAACTATTTCGTTTACTCGAGCACCTTCAGGCAGACCCGGTGGCGCTGGTCGGTTTCTCTATGGGAGGCTTAGTCGCACAGCATTTTGCACTGTGCCACCCTCGCCGGCTGCATCGACTGGTACTAATGAATACGGTCTACCAACGAGACGCCGAGGAACTGCAGGGCGTTCGCTCACGACTTGAACTGGCCCGGAAGCAAGGGCTCGAAACAATTGCCGATGCTGCCATCGATCGCTGGTTCACGCCTGCCTACACTGACAAACACCCGCATATCGTCCGAGCTATCCACGAAAGGATACGGACCAACAACCTGGCGGGTTATCTAAAAGCATACGAAATATTTGTTCACGCCGACGACGCCATTGGCGACGGGCTTCGCAACGTACAATGTCCAAGCCTGGTAATGACCGGCGAACTGGATTCAGGCTCGACACCGCTAATGGCAGAACGTATGGCCGCCAGCATGGCGCGCGCGCGCCATATAATTCTCAAAGGCTTAGGACATATGGCACCTGTAGAATCACCCAACCAAGTCAATCAGGCGCTGTTGTCGTTTCTTTTATAAACAGTAGCAACAAGGTGTGGCCTGACCACATGGCAAGGCACCGTACTTAATAACTGAAGGAGATATGATGGATCAACAACGCTATGACAAAGGGCTCGCTATTCGCAAATCGGTCCTCGGCGCAGAATACGTTGACACCGCACTCGCGAACGCGGGCGAATTCGCGGGAGACTTTCAAGAACTACTGACCGAATATTGCTGGGGCGCTGTCTGGGGTGATGAAACCCTGCCACACAAATTACGAAGCATGCTCAACCTGACGATGCTCGCTGCACTCAATCGCATGCACGAATGGAGACTTCATTTCCGCGGTGCGATCAACAATGGTGTTAGCCGTGAAGAACTGCGTGCGATCATCAACCAGATCGCTATCTACTGCGGTGTCCCTGTTGCGGTCGAGTGTCACAGGATCGCCAAGGATGTCTTGGCAGAGCTGGGCGACCAATAAGATCTATGGTTTGACAACCATCTGCCGAGCAGGCACCTAAATAAATTGACAGGCGATCGGCCCCAGGCCGATGAAAAATCGGTCAGGTGCTGTGTCGATCAGGAAAGGGCACGTTGCAAAATTGCCGGGATCTTATCCTCCCAGCCGATAGCCATAATATGGACGCCCTTGACCAACGTTCGAATCTCGCGGATGGTACGAGCGGCAATCTCGACGCTGACTTCCGCCAAGCGAAGTGCGTCGTCACCCGCTGCTTGTACTTCGGCGATCAGATTCTCGGGAATATCAATTCCCGGCACTTTCTCGTTCATAAATCGCGCCATTCGCACTGACTTGATTGGAATAATGCCAGCCAGTATCGGAGCATCCGTTCCCGCTTTGTCGAGAAAACCCGCCAATACTTCAGGGGCATAAATCGCCTGACTTTGAAAAAAGACTGCGCCGGCCTCGATTTTCCGGTGCAGGTTCTCTATCTCACGTATTTGATCGTCGGCACCCGGATTCACCACCGCACCGATGTTCATCCGAGGGACCCCCGCGAGCGGGTTACCCATATAATCCGAGCCCGCATTCAGCGCACTCGCTGCATCGAGCATCTGCGACGAATACAGATCGAAGACGCCTTTGGCGTCGGGATGATCACCGTTGCTCGGGGGATCCCCACCCATAATCACGATATTCGATATACCGAGCGCCGCTGCCCCCAGCATGCTGGCCTGGATGGCAATCCGATTCTTGTCTCTTGAGGTCATCTGCACGATCGGCTCGATCTCTTTATCCAATAGCAGGTGCCCCGTTGCGACCGGGTCCATTGTCATCTTTGCCGTATGAGACTCTGTCAGATTGAATGCTGTGACCACCTCCTTCAATGCGACCGCCGTATCGAACAGCGGCTTGAGCTCAATGCCTTTCGGTGGAATCAGTTCAACAGTTACCGCAAAATCAGATGACGCAAGTATTTTTGCGAGTCGGCTCATCTAAAAGTATTCCTCGTAGCTCCCATTAGACCACCCCTCCGGCGAAGCCGACGACTAAAGCAGTTGACTGACCCGTTCCGGTTGTGCACTGTACGATTCATTTACCGCTAGATTCAGCAATGCATGCGAATCGTTCTGACCTGACAGGGACATTCGTGTGTTCTAGAGTTTCCTAACAACGCTTCTGCTTAAAAAAGCATCGGCACGGCAATGCCTGTTACAGTGTATTTGTGAATATTCGGGAACGAGCCGCATGAGCAGCACGCTAAAAACGCTGACTGACCGTGAGGTCGCCTGGTACTGTCACCAGACCGTAGAGCACTACCAGAAATTTGCCGCTGCCTTCCATAGAGGCACCCAGGACCATGATGTCTCCCAGAACGTCCACGCTTTGCTCAAGCATATCCCCGGCGATCCGCCCTTCCGAATACTCGATCTCGGTTGCGGCCCGGGTCGCGACCTTGCTTACTTCAAGCAGCTAGGACACCACCCCGTCGGGCTCGACGGCTGTGAGGCATTTGTTGAGATGGCCCATCGGCTGACAGGCTGCACAGTGTGGCACCAGCGTTTTGAACAATTAATCCTGCCCCAGTCATCATTCGACGGTGTCTTTGCCAATGCATCGCTGTTTCACGTTCCCTCGCAGATTCTCGGCCAAGTGCTGACAGACCTCCATCAGTGCCTGAAACCCGACGGCGTACTGTTTGCGTCAAACCCGCGTGGACCAGATATAGAATCCGATCAGGATGAACGATATGCCGTATTTATGTCGCTTCCAACGTGGCGCACATTCGTTTGCCAGTCAGGCTTCAGCGAGTTGGAGCACTATTACAGACCGGCAGGAAAACCGCGTGACCAGCAACCATGGCTAGCATCTGTTTGGCGCAAGGTAGCGCCCCCTGCGAAGCGCTAGCATCGGCGAGCGACGACTTGACCTATCTTGCGTATCAGCTGCAGTCAGCTTGGTAGCGGCATCATGGGTTACGATAGTGACTAAGCCGAAACTAAATGCACTGTTAATCCGCTGCCCAACGCTATACACGCATGTCAGGACAACGGATAGGAACAGCACCGACCGAAGACATAATTGATATGCTGATCGACGCCGCCGAAACTGC
>CAZAHE010000135.1:0-5577 GCA_964484965.1 uncultured Acidiferrobacteraceae bacterium
TTGGCGACATGGTAGTAACTGGTGATATTGATACTGTGTTTGGGCCACTCGATTGTGACACAGGCATTGAGGAAATGCCTGAAGGATTCCGTACCCACGGTGGATCGGACGAAGGCAATGTACCAATGATCATCTATAATCATGAAGTAAATTTCGATCAATGGCACGACTACCGGTATAATTTTGACCTGACTCGTGAGATTGGATTCTGATTGGTTCGATATCCTGAATTGGAAATATAATGCGGCTGGTACGCCGTAGTGTGCAATGAGTATTGAAAACGTTCAATCCGATACGGCGATTGCTGTTTCGGTAATTACTGGGTTTCTTGGGAGTGGCAAGACGACCCTTCTGAATTATCTCTTGCAACATCCCGATATTGACGAGACAGCAGTACTGATAAATGAGTTTGGCGAGATCGGACTTGACCACCTACTAGTAGAGGAACTCGACGATGAAGTCCTGTTGCTGTCGTCTGGTTGCATTTGTTGTACCGTTCAAGGTGAGTTAGTAGACAGCCTCAAAGGGCTTTACTTAAAACGATTGGCCGGTCAAATACCACCGTTTAAAAGGGTAGTCATAGAAACTACGGGCCTTGCTGACCCAATCCCGATAATTACGTGTTTGATGCAGGACCCTCTTTTCAAACATGTTTATAGGCTGGAAAGTCTGGTTACGACGGTAGACGCTATCTATGGGAGCAGTCAACTCGACACACATCCGGAAGCCGTTAGGCAAGCTGCTGTTTCTGACAAAATAGTCATTACCAAAACGGATCTGGCTGATCCTGCGACAGTTACTGCTTTGCGCAAGCGGCTAAATAGTTTTAATCCTGGTGCTTGGGTCACCACGGCTATCAATGGCGAAATCACACCAAACGAACTTTTCGATTCAGTTAATTATGATCCAAAGAGCAAAACACTAGATGTTCAACGCTGGCTAAACGAGGAAGCCTATACTCCTTCAGACGCACACAAGCATGAACACAGCGATCATGGACACGGCCATAACCACCCCATCGATGTTAACCGCCATGATGAACATATTGTTTCGTTTTGTATTTATATTGACCACCCGGTCGCTTGGCACACCTTTCTCAATTGGTTTGAGGACCTTGCTAACGAGAAGGGAGAGCGTCTACTTCGAGTGAAAGGCTTGATGAATATCATTGGTGAAGATAATCCATATGTTATCCATTGTGTTCAGGCAACACGGCATACACCATTCATGTTACCTGCCTGGCCTGACGATGATAGACGCTCTCGCATTGTCTTCATCACCCACAAGTTAAGTAAAGAAGAGGTTATGGATAGTTTGGATGCATTGGTAACGTTAAAGGATGCGAAGAGTGGGGCATCTCCGCTACAAATTAAATCCGGTGACAACGCGGGGAGACCCCTACAAGAACGTTGGTTAAACGACGGCGAGGTCACTCGTATATTTGGCGCCCTTTCGGAGCACGCTTTGAGACCTGCCGCCGGTGCACTGAGATTAATGCTTTTGACCGGAACTCGAGTAGAAGACGTTCGTCAAGCAACATGGGACCAATTTGATCTGGCTGATGGTCTTTGGCGAAAACCGAGCTCAAATTCTACTCGTGGGAGAAAACGGCGTGTTCGTCTTTCCGAACCTGTGCTCACGTTGCTCAACGGCCTACAAGGAGACCGTTCTGATGAAAGTTGGTTATTTCCCAACTTAGGATGTGATGGTCCGGTCGACGATATTGATGATCTTTGGGAAGAAGTTACACAAACGGCCGGTGTCAAAGACGCAGGCCTTGCACGATTGAGACCTACACTCACCACGCACTTGTTTGCCAAGCAGGATATGTCGATCATTCGGCAATTATTGGGACTACCCAAAGAATAATGGTAACTAAGGTTAGTGTTTGTTGTTGCCAAACTATGATCTTGGTTAATAAAGGTATGCCAATTATCGTTAGAGGTTGTTTCGCTACCTCCTAGCACGTATAGATTAGTAAGTTGCGTAAATTGCTTTAATTGAATAATGGCTTTTCGAAATCCGTCTTTTGCAGCACTACGTGCACTCGAATCAGCCGCCCGCTACTTAAATTTCACAAGGGCAGCGGAAGAAAACAATATTACACAAAGTGCCATCAGCCATCAGATCCGCCATCTTGAGGATTTGTGGGGACTAAAGCTTTTTGACCGACCGTCCCGAGGCTTGGTATTAACCCGTAACGGACAGGTTTTGGCGCCGCTCATTCGCAAATTTATTCTTGAACTTGGCGTCGCGCTAGAAGCATTAACCTTAGAAGATAAGCGTACACCGCTTAAGGTCGATATGTTGCAATCCTTTTCTATTAAGTGGTTGGTGCCGAGGTTAGGAAAATTCTACGACGATCACCCGGAAATAGATGTGTGGATATCGACCCATGACGAACTAACCAATTTTTCGCGCGGCGACGTCGAAGTTGCCATTCGCCTTGGCCACGGAGATTATCCCGAATTAGCGTCAACATTGTTGCTCCAGGAGCATGTATTTCCAGTTTGTTCGCCAGGATTCCTTGAACAGCATGAGATCATAAATGAGCCGGTGGATCTTTTAAAAGTGCCACTTTTATTACGGCTTGGAGATCCTGCACACCCCAACTGGGAAGATTGGTTTCAAAGAGCCGGCGTACATGAGACCTTACCGACTGAGGGCACACGCTTCCCCGATACCAATATGGCCTTACAGGCAGCAATGGAAGGACAAGGCGTCGCTCTTGCGCGCAGCGCGCACGTGGGTGACGATCTTAAGGCCGGAAACCTGGTTCGGTTGTTTGACGTCGAATATCCGTCGAGCGTATCCTATTTCTTGGTTTGCCCAGAAGGGAAGAAGGACCAGCCTAAGATAGCCGCTTTTCGGAAGTGGCTTCTTGATGAGGCTGCCATAGTCCAAGAAGATTACGACAAAACGGTGGGTGTCGTCTTGAGACACGTTAAGGCTATATAGTTGCCTGCGAGACGGCACTCTCACGGTTACTCATTGCTTTTCATGAATTGATGGAACCCTTCGTTATTATTGTTGTCCTCGCTGCTGCAGTCATGCATGCAGTTTGGAACGACGTTGTTAAAATTGAAGGGGACCGGTTGATGACCATGGCTGTGGTTATTTCAACGACCGGAATGCTAGCACCCCTTCTATTATTAGCGGGACCACCGCCGGCTTCAGCAAGCTGGCCCTACATCCTTCTTTCGGTGCTCTTGAACAACGCCTATTTTTTGTTTCTAATTGAAGCTTATCGTTTCGGGGACTTGTCGCAGGTCTACCCTATCGCTCGAGGATCGGCACCGCTTCTGGTTACGGTGGGTGCCGCTCTCTTTGCCAACGAGCAATTGAGTATCGTTGGCCTTGCTGGCGTATTAATCATTTCTGCAGGTACAGTCAGTCTCATCTGGAACCGTGGGTTTCGGATGGGTGCAGAAAAGCGTTCCATTTTCTTTGCCCTGCTTACAGGGTTGATGATTGCTTCCTATACTATTATCGACGGAATAGGCGGTCGTTTATCCGGTAATCCGGCCGCTTACATCGGATGGCTTTTTATTCTTTCGCCGCTGCCACTCGCCTCTATTGCAATCCTTCGACGCAGGAGCCAAGCCTTTGTTTATATCAGAAATAACTGGAAACCTGCAGTTCTGGGTGGCTGTCTCAATATAGGCTCTTACGGCCTATCCATTTGGGCACTCAGCCTTGCTGCCATGGGGCATGTCTCGGCTATGCGCGAGACTAGTGTCATTATCGCTGCGTTGATCGGCACCCAATTATTGGGTGAGTCTTTTGGAAGGCACCGCATTATTGCTGCAGTGGCGGTGGCGTTCGGGGTTGTTCTAATTGCCTTGTAGGCTTGAAAAAGATCTTTTAATAAGGCTGCTTGCCTGGAACAGGATGGGCTTTGGCTCGAGCGTCAATTGCTGAATTTGCCGTTGCGACGCCGACACCGGCATCCACACAATAAGCATCGGCCCCGAAAGATGCCCCGTACTCCGTATTCAACGGTGCTCCACCGACAAAGATGCTGTATTCGTTGCGAATTCCCCGGTGGATCATCTCGTCAACGACAATTTTCATATAGGGCATGGTAGTTGTTAACATCGCCGACATGCCGAGAATATCGGCACCGTGTTCCTCAAGGGCTTCTATGAATTCATCTGCGGTTTGCCGAACTCCTATATCAACAACATTGTAGCCTGCACCTTCCATCATCATCCCGTAGAGATTTTTACCAATGTCATGAACATCTCCACGGACCGTCCCGATGACTACCGTGCCACGGGGTGGAACACCCGAAGCTGTCAGGATGGGTCTAATTACCTCGAGGCCTGCTTTCATTTCCATGGCAGCCATAAGCATTTCAGGTACGAAATAGGTGCCATCCGCAAATAGGTTGCCAACTTCCTCCATTGCAGCGATCAGTGCAAAGTCAAGAATTACTTGGGCATCGATGCCGCGTTCCACTTCCGCCTCCACCAACGGCGCGGTCTCCCCTTTCTTCATTTTAACTACCGACTCGTATATCTCGCGCAGCTCCGGTGTTAATTCCAGCTTCGCAACATTCTTCGCTTTCGTTCGGCTTTTTACTGGGACTGGTTGTGTGCCTATCTTGCCCAGGCTGACGGTTAGCCCTTCCCCAATCCGGGCTCCTTCATAATAGCGGTCACGGGCTTCGCGAACAGCAATAACATTAGCAAGCTTACCGTTGACCGGAGCTGCACATTCTGGCGCTAGCAGGTTAACCCCAGAATCGAGCGCATAAAAAACCTCTTGCTCAACGTCCTCTGGAGTACCACTTAAAATAGTGTTGGGGTTGTTGATATTACCACAAAGTGACACCGTTGCCTTCTCACGCATTTCGGCTGCGTCGTTGGCTGATTCGAAATTAAAACATTCGAATCCGCTTTGGTTGAACAAGTCAATTCGATCTATAGTTTTTCCGCAACAATGTAGGATTATCGGTACCGAGAGTTCTGCTTTGATTTGTTGATCAACGTGCAAAAGATACGTGGAATAGGCCTCCGGGCGAATTAGATCAGCTGTTATGTGCTCGCAGACATTTAAGGCATCGGCGCCGGCATTGATCTGTGCTTTACCGAAAACGATAGTAAACTCTTTTAAACGGTCTAAGATGGCATGCACTTTTGGTGGATCAGAAAAAGTGTCCATCATAAATCGTTCGATGCCAAAAAAATGGTAGGCTAGGCTCCACGGTCCATAAGCCTTACCAAATACTGCAACCTCATCACCAAGTTCATCACGCAACATCCGGATTGAATCGAGAACAGTCGTGATCTCAAGCCTATCAAGGAAATCATCCGGAACCTTGATATCCTCCGGATCTTTCCATATGTGGCCGAGAATTGCCGGCAAATTGTCGGGATCACCCCAATCAATCTTTACGCCCAGTGCGCCAGCCTCATGTGTTCCCGCCCCGTAAACTGGAAACACTGCATCGTAACCACAGACCGTGTGGCCGGCGAGTGCTAACTCTGTCATTATCTCAGCATTGTGGTGTGCTTCGGGAAAGTAAGCACCGACTTTGTCTTGCATCTCCCTGGTAATGATGGAGTTTGGGTT
>CAZAHE010000136.1:0-5556 GCA_964484965.1 uncultured Acidiferrobacteraceae bacterium
CTTGGGATCGCTGTCTCCGATGGGTTTTGATATGCGTGCCGCAGCCTATCAGGCGCTCGATTGAACCACCGTACGATTTGGACATGGAGAACCCGTTGAAGTGATTACCAAAGGCATCAAAACGCTGTGTGCACAAGCAGAAGCAGAAATAGAAACCTGGTCGGTCAAAGAGACGTATGCACGCTACGAGGATGACAGCGTAGTGCTGATTGATATTCGAGATATCCGCGAACTATGGCGAGATGGGGCCATCCCAGGTGCCGTGCATGCACCGCGAGGCATGTTGGAATTCTGGATCGATCCTGCCAGCCCTTATGCGCGCGACGTGTTTCAATCAGGCAAGCGATTTGTATTTTTTTGCGCAGGCGGTATGCGCTCTGCACTTGCTACTCAATCGGCTCAGACGATGGGATTGGCACCGGTGTGCCACATGGCCGGTGGCTACAGTGAATGGAAAAACCAGGGTCTGCCCACCGAGACTAAGGAACGAAAATGACAAATCCGCGCCTTGGCTCAGCAGTTTGCAGGAGTTTCATGAGTGTGTCGGTGCCACAGAAAGGCCATCGACCTTGTGACGGGCAATCAGTTCACGGACCATACCGGATTCTTTTGCAGCCTCAACGAACGCTTTTAGATAAGCGGCCCCGGCAGGTCGGTCCAAGGGCGTGCCGATGGCTTGCTGTACTGCAGTAAATCGCCCGTCCAACAGGCGTGCGTTATCGAGCCGTTCAACGTCGGAGAGTAAGCGTGGTTTAAGGCCAGCAAGGGCATCGAGTCCGTCACGCACAAAAACATCATACGAGGCGTCGAGCCCCTTGGCGCGGACCAGTTGAGCATGTCGCAGGTGGTCAGACAGGTAGAGATCGTAAGCGCTGCGAGCTGCCACTGCGATGCGATTTCCAGGACGGTCTACATCCTCGATGGACTGAATTCCAGAACTGTTCAGCACAAGATAGGTGGCCTCGATCTCGACATAAGCCGCACTGAACGAGATATGTTCTGCACGCGCCGGTTCTGCACCAATAAGGCCGATATCCCACGCACCGCTGGTGACAGCGTCGGCGAGTTCTCCCGGGGTTGCGAATGGAACAAAAGAGATGTCAACGCCGAGGTCTTCCGCGATAGCACTCGCCATATCTGGCGCGACGCCTTCAGGATCACCGCTGGCACTACGCCCGGTGACTAGCAGAAAGTTACCGAGATTAATTGCAGCTCGCAAAGTGCCATTGGGTGCGAGTTGTGAAGCTGCTACGCTAGACATAGAAATTACTCTTTCCAGAATGTTGACCTTCATTGTATGCTGTAAGAGCTTGAATGACCTACCTAGCCTGTTGCGAGCCTGACTTGGGGCTGCGCCTGAGACAGCGGTGATGCCACTGAAAGATCGGTTTCGGTTAAGCCACTAGAAGACATGATTCTGCATGCCGACATGGATGCTTTTTACGCATCGATCGAGCAGCGCGATTATCCGCAGTATCGAAATCGCCCGATTGCTGTTGGTGGTACTGGACCACGTGGTGTGATATCGGCCGCCAGTTATGAAGCACGTCCCTACGGCGTTCGTTCGGCGATGCCTACCGTAGAGGCACGGCGCTGCTGCCCAGAACTGATCGTGATTCCCGGTGATATGATGCGTTACCGGCGCGAATCAAAGCGGGTATTTGAAATTTTCGCGCAGTTCTCCCCCACTGTTGAAGGTCTGTCACTCGACGAGGCCTTCATCGACCTGGCCGGCACCATGCGATTGATGGGCTCCCCGCGCCTGGTCGGCGAACAATTAAGACGACGTGTCCACGAGCGCGTCGGACTACCCGTGTCGGTCGGCATTGCGCCGATCAAAATGGTCGCCAAAATTGCAAGCGAAGAGGCCAAGCCAGACGGCCTGGTTGAGGTGCTGCCCGACGAGGTGACAAAGTTTCTGGCGCCGCTACCGGTGCGCCGGATATGGGGTGTCGGCGCAGTCGGAGCAAAGGCTTTGCAGGAGGCGGGTTTTGAAACGATCGGCGATCTTGCGGCCGCTCCGAGTGCAGACCTCGCTGGCGCATTGGGTGACTGGGGACTTGCAATCGGTCGTCTCGCCCGAGGAGAGGATGTGCGAGAGGTGGCAGCCTACCGCGACGCGGTTTCAATCAGTGAGGAGAACACCTTTGACACAGATGTGTCAGAGGTATCGGTGCTTGATGCAACGCTCTTTGCGCATGCCGAGTCCGTAGCCCGCAGGCTGCGGCGGGATCGCTTAACGGCTCGAACAGTCGTGCTCAAGTGGAAGGGCGCGCGGCGGCTCCGCGTTGGTGCCCACGGCTACCCGTTGTTTACTCGTCGCGTCACTTTGATAGAGACGACGGATGACGGGCCCACAATCGCTGCTGCCGCCAGGCGGTTGTGGTCTTTTGCAAACTATCATGAACCGGTTCGGTTGATCGGCGTTGGCGTTACCAACCTGCTTGAACGGGACGAAGCGCAGTTGGCACTATTTGACAGTCACCCATCAGATTTGTCCCGACATCGCTTGAACGGCATTCTGGATCGGATCACGGAGCGTTTCGGAAGGGGTGCAATCAGTCGTGGCCGGCGCGGACGAGTGGAGCGAGCGGCACTGACGCAGCAGAACAAGCGGGGCGAGGGTTAGCGAGTGACGCTAGCCGTCGGTTTGCATAGGCAGTGTGGCGTCTATCGCCCATTCGCTCAGCGATGCGTCGTAAAGGCCGACATTTTTGTGCCCTAAAAGAACCAGCAACATGGCCGTGGCGCTGGCTGCAATACCACCGCCGCAATAAGTGATAACGCGGCTGGCATCACTGGCACCAAGCGCATCGAGGCGTGCCCGTATCTCTTCGGCGGCTAGGAACTCCATGGTCGTGGGATCGACCAGTTCGACGGTTGGAAGATTGACCGATCCTGGTATCCGACCGGGCCGACCATAATGACCAAATTCCCCATCATCGGTTCCGGCATGCTGCGACCGGCGCAGTGCATTGATCGTGCAGGTTTTGTGCTGGTCGATCGCCGACAACACTGTGTTCTTATCCACCAGTGCATCTGGGCGTGGATTGACTGTCAAAGGGGTTTCCGAGTGGACGGTTTGTTGCACTGATAGTGAACGCCCGTCGAGTTTCCAGCGAGTCAGTCCGCCGTTGAGAATTCTGGCGCGGTCAAAACCGATGCTGTGCAGGAGCCACCAGATACGGGTCGCCCATTGTGGTGAGGTTTGGCTATACAGAACCGGGCTGATGTTGTCACCGATGCCCAAGCGCGAAAATTGCCGGCCGAGCTCGGCCGCTGGCAGACAGCTGAAGCGATACGGGCTCGATGTGTCGGATAGGTCTTGTTGTAGGTCGATGAAAGCGGCGCCAGGAATATGTCCAAGTTCGTAGTCGCTGCGGCCGGACTGCACTAGATATGGCGCGCCCACGCCCGGGTCTGACTGGTGAATCAGGTGTGTGGTGCAGTCAAATACGCGTACACCCGGTTCGTCGATGTGTCTCTCAAGCCAGTCTGTGTCGACGATCACATCGGGAAAAGTGGCTGTAGTGTTGGACATGACTGGATCCTGGGCTGTAGCAGGTAAATGAGTCATTGGGCTGCACGGATGCTGTAACCATAGCATGCATGGTAACGTTTACGTACAGTAGTTGTCGTTCAAACAATCACATGATGGAGGGAGCGTGAAATGGCATTTTATGAACTGCGGCAGTACTTGGTCAGGCCTGGAAAGATGTCTGAATGGCTGGAATTGATGGAGGGAGAGATCATCCCGTTCCAGGTCTCCAAAGGCATGGTCATCACCGGAAGTTTCAGGGGTGAAGAGGATGATAGTGTTTATATATGGCTGCGCCGATTTAATAGCGAATCCGAACGCGTGGCGCTGTATGCAGCGGTCTATGAGTCAGACCACTGGAAAAATGTTGTCTCGCCACAGGTCGCAAAACTCCTTGATCGAGAGCAAATACAAGTAACGAGAATCGTGCCGACAGAGAAGTCGACGGTGCAGTAGTCTAATTCGAATCTGATGCGTATGCTTGATGAACTGGATTTTATAGGCCGCCAGCCAGATAACCAGATCGACATTGCCGAGGCGGCGCTGTTGCTTGCTGCGCTCGATCTGCCGCAGGTCGCCCGCCAGCCTTATCGAACACACTTAAATGACCTTACTGTGGACTTCTCGGCGAGCGTCAGGGCGGCAACGCCTTCTGAGCAGATTGATCGCCTGCGCCATCTGATTTACGAGGTGCATCGTTACCGTGGCGACAGCGCGACCTATGACGATATGCAGAATGCAAATCTCATGCGGGTGATTGATCGGCGCAAGGGCCTGCCTGTGGCACTGGGTATCGTGTGTCTTCATGTAGCACGCAGTAGCGGCTGGAAGATCAGCGGCACTGGCTTCCCATCCCATTTTGTATTGAAGGGCGAGGTCGCTGGAATGCCAGTTTTTCTTGACCCGTTCGACACGCTGAGCGTGTTGGATGAAGCGGGACTGCGCACATACTTTGCCAAGTTGCATGGTGCAACAGCCCGATTTGATGCGGGTTACTTGCAACCGATAAGTGACCGCGGCATCTTGTTGCGTCTGCAGAATAACATCAAGTTGCGTGCCTACCAGCGTGGCGAGACCGACCGTGCGTTGGAGATCGCTGGGCGAATGGCGGCACTGGCGCCGGCACTCGGCCACTTACAACTCGATGTCGCCACATTGCAGGCGCAAACTGGTGCTGTCCGAAGTGCTATAGCGACGCTGGAAACATTGGCAGTTTCATCGCCCCAGGAGGACCTGTGCGTGGCCGCAAACACACAACTTGCGAAGTTAAGGCGAAAGCTGAACTGATCAGGCAGAGTGGTTGTTCCCATGATCAATGCCAACGGGGGGGAACGATCAGTGGCAGTTTGTTTCACATGTATCCGCGATGATGCTGGTGGCGAAACTTGCCATGTGGCTGGTCCTCGGCTAAATAGAGAGTAATCGACTGTGTGCAGTTCGATAATCAAGGACTATTGAAACAATGCGCTGTGAAATAGTAGCTATTGGTACGGAATTACTTCTGGGCCAGATCGTTGATACCAATTCCTCATGGATGGGAGAACAACTCGCGCTTGCAGGTATTGACTCGCTGTATCAGACGAAAGTCGGTGACAATCTTGGACGTATGGTCAGCACGATACGCCTCGCTCTTCAGCGAAGTGAGGCAGTGATCGTCTGTGGTGGTTTGGGCCCGACCCAGGACGACATTACCCGCGAGGCAATAGCGCAAGTGATGGGCGTGTCGTTAATTCGACATGATGACATTGGTGTACATATACGTCAGCTATTCGAATCTCGTGGCCGAGTATTTACGGAAAATAACCTTCGTCAAGCCGATGTCCCGGAAGGAGCGACCACAATCGCCGAAATGCCTGGCACAGCGCCGGGTCTAATTTGTCCACTGGGTGACAAAGTCATTTACGCGGTGCCCGGCGTGCCATACGAGATGCGCATGATGTTGCGTGGTACCGTGATTCCAGATCTCCAGCGCAGGGCTGGAATGCCGGCGGTGATTCGCAGCCGCGTAGTGCGGACCT
>CAZAHE010000137.1:0-5497 GCA_964484965.1 uncultured Acidiferrobacteraceae bacterium
CCACCAGATCACAGAACATCACCGTTAATTGACGACGCTCAGCTTGGGCAACAGTGGCAGGGGTGGATCTAGTTGGAAGTACTTCGGACGATGTTCGCGTGTTAATTCTGGCGGTCTTTTCGGGTCCCTGCTTTAGAATGGACACCTTTTCTGATTTAACATTAAGTAGTTTGACTGCCTTAAGAATTTTCATGCGCGCGCCAACCGCGTTAATATCCATCTCCTTGAGCAGTTCGCTCGTTAGATCAGGCAGTAATTCCCAGTCAATTTCGTTCTCCTCGAACACATCGATATATTGCGTTAGACCCAGATCTTCTAGCCATCGACGTGTATCCGACATCTATACCCTCCCACGCGGAGTGTACACGAGAGCAAAGAATTTTCCAGCTATCTGTAACCCACTGGCAAAGAACCGAGAGTATCTTGTCTTTGGTTTGATGGGACGGTTTGTCATAGGAAAGTCCACTGCGCGAAAGCCATGTACAAGTGAGAGGTCTACTGGGCAAGGATCATGCACCACGGTCCAAGGGGCCCGGGCATCTAATCCATTAGCTAGTACGAGCCGGGACATTCCGATTTATGGGATGGTCTTTGAGATTAGGGCTTGGGCTGGGTTTTGCTAATATGGTGTGGTGATTGATTGTCTGGGGCCTCTTTTGTACCATCCGCAATTGATTGCGTGTAGGAGAATCCTTGGCGGGAAAGGTGCTTTATTGGTAATTTCTTGCGGCATTAAATTAATAAGACACGAGAATAGAAGGGGTAAATCGATGATCAGTGGTCAAAAAATTCTTATTGCGACAATTGCATTGGTAGCTTTTACGGCTAGTTCAGCAATTTGTGCGGAGTGGGAAAGGACGTCGGGCATTTTCGCTCAAATTGATACAATCTCTGCAGTAGATGGTGTGAAAGTATTCTCCTATACAAACTACGGGACTGTTATCAGCGATGCAGAAGGTGACTCTGTCTCGACTTGTGCCGGTGGCGGCGAAGCAACCGATGCTGGCACGACCCTAAAGCTCGCGTGTGAGTTCATTGATGCTGATGGAGATAAATTTTACGAAATGGTGGAACGGACTGTGGGCGACGGTTTTGCCCAGGGACAGGGTCGTCTAACGAGTGCTGGGGGTACGGGTAAGCACGCAAACCGGAAATACGAGTGCATCTATAGGTTCAACTATATGCCTAAGCTAGAGGGAATGTCAGATGTTCCAGTTGTAGTCAGGACCAAATGCCGTGGGGACTTACCTTCGTAGATCTAAGCAAATGAAATAGTCTTGGAAGGGTCCTGTTTGATCGGGGCCTTTCTTTTTGTCGATTCTTGTCTTGCAATGGCTATTCAATGGCTATTATCAACCATGTACCGGTGAATAAGCGGAGGGGCCCAAGCACCGCCGCCAGGGATCAAGAAACTTTGAAGCTCGGAGGTTGAAATCCTACCCTGCAAACAACGGTTTACGATATAAGTCAATTAATCAGCTTCCCGAGAGGAAAAATGTTTCATGGAGGATCGCCTTCCCACTCAATCCCGTGTCATCATTGTAGGCGGTGGCATAATTGGTTGTTCCATTGCCTATCACCTTACCAAATTAGGTTGGAAGGACGTGACGATCCTGGAGAGGGGCGAGCTAACTTGCGGCACGACGTGGCACGCGGCTGGTCTCGTTACACAGCTACGCTCGACCCATACGATGACGGAACTTTGTCGGTACGGGCCTCTTCTTTTTGACTCCCTAAAAGACGAGGTAGGACAAGACACAGGCTTCAAACAGAACGGCTCGCTACAAATAGCACGGACCCCTGAACGACTGATTGAAATCGCTCGCATGATATCTCTCGGCAAGGTCTTCGGTGTGGAAGCAAGTATGGTAACCCCAAGCGAGGCCAAGACACTTTACCCTCTACTGGAACAAAATAAGGTTCTGGGAGGGGGCTTTATCCCGGGAGATGGCCAAACCAATCCAGTGGACACGACCATGGCACTTGCTAAGGGTGTACGACTAGGAGGCGCTCGAATCATTGAGAGAGTCAACGTTACCGGCTTCCAAATCACTCGTGGAGCGATAACGGCCGTTGAAACGGACTGTGGCACCATAGCCTGTGAAATTGTGGTCAATTGTGCCGGCATCTGGGCGAGCAACATCGGACAATTGGCCGGTGTTAATGTGCCGCTCTACGCTGCCGAACATATGTATGCAACCACCGAAGCCGATCCCAAAGTGCCATCCGACCTGCCAGTTCTTCGTGACGCGGACGGTTATGTTTACATCAAAGAGGATGCCCGCAAACTTCTGGTCGGAGCCTTCGAACCAAATGCTAAGCCACTACCTTTGAGTAACTTGCCTGAGAAATTTGAGTTTGGAGAACTTCAAGAGGATTGGGATCAATTCGAACTTCCGATGAGTCGGGCGATGGAAATGATCCCAATGCTCGAGAATCTGGGAGTACGTCATTTTATGAATGGTCCAGAAAGTTTTACCCCAGACAACCGATTCATCGTCGGTGAAGCACCAGAGCTTAAAAATTTCTTTGTCGCTGCAGGTTTCAACTCACAAGGGATTCTCAGTTCCGCCGGGGTTGGTAGGGCGCTTGCGGAATGGATCGTAGATGGAAAGGCCAATATGGATCTGTCTGAAATTGACATTGCACGATTCCAGCGCTTTCAGATAAATCGGCGTTACCTACATGACCGGACGAGAGAGAGTCTGGGCCTTCTCTATGCCATGCATTGGCCACATCGTCAGGTAGAGACCGCGCGACCCGCACGAGAGACACCCCTCCACAGCCGACTAGTGCAGTACAATGCCTGTTTCGGAGAAACCGCTGGATGGGAACGGGCCAACTGGTACGCGCCAAAGGGCGTCGACACGGGTTATAAATACTCCTATGGCCGACAAAACTGGTTTGACTTTGTGGGTTGCGAACATCAAGCCGTCCGAGAAGCCGCCGGGATGTTTGACCTATCTTCGTTTGGTAAGTTGGCCATTCAGGGGAGCGACGCAGAATCCCAATTACAACACATCTGTGCAGCGAATATGGCTGTTCCTGTTGGCAAGGTTGTTTATACCCAATTACTTAATCCACGTGGCGGCATTGAAGCCGACTTAACCATCACCCGAATTGCTGAGGACAAATACTTGGTGATCACATCCGCTGCGTCGCAAGCTCGAGATTTCAGTTGGATCCGCCGTCATATGCATGATGATGCCCTTGTCACAATGGAAGACGTCACCTCCGGTTATGGTGTTCTCTCGGTAATGGGACCTAATTCACGGCAGTTGTTGGAAAGCCTGTCTAATGCGGATTTCTCAAACGACCTTTTCCCATTTGGTACCTGTCAAGAAATCGAGATTGGATATGCTAAAGCGTTCGCTCTCCGTATAACCTATGTTGGCGAACTGGGTTGGGAACTTTATCTACCGACGGAGTTCACTGGCCCCGTATTCGACCTTTTGATGAGCGAGGGAAAAAAGTTCGGACTTCGTCTAGCGGGATACCATGCACTAGATTCGTTACGAAGTGAAAAAGGGTATCGCCACTGGGGACACGATATTTCTCCAGCCGACACACCATTGGAGGCAGGGCTGGGATTTGCGGTCTCACTTGATAAAAACATCGACTTCATTGGGAAGAAGGCTCTGGAAACACAAAAAAAGGCGGGGCTAAATCGGCGCCTTATGCACTTCTTGATGGATGACTCTGATCCAAACTTGCTTTATGACGAGCCAATTTTCAGGAACGGGGAACTGGTCGGCAGGACAACATCCGGTTCCTTTGGGTACACACTGGGTCGGTCGGTGGGGATGGGATACATTCGCACACCTAAAAATGTCGATAATATTTGGCTGGAGGAGGCCTCCTACAAAGTCGAACTCGGCGGCAGTCTCTTTACTGCAAAAGCCAGCACCAAACCCTTCTTCGACCCCTTAAATAGGAGGGTAAAAAGTTGAATCGTATCTTGTTGATTAGTCAAAGCTGCCGTTGAGATTAAGCCTTGTGCTAGGTTTTGCAGGAAGGATTGAATTTCATACGTCTAACTTCATTTCGGAGTGGCTTTATTGCAATTGTTCTAACAGCCCTTTCGCATCTCTTAGATCAGCTGTGCCGAAGCCCTCCGTATACCAATTATAGATTGGAAGGAGGAGATCATAGGCTTTTTGCCGTTCTTGGCCTTCCCCCCAAAGACGAGCAAGAGAGATCGCAGTACGAAGTTCCCAGAGCTTAGCTTTTTGCTTCCTCGCTAAATTAAGCGATTCAAATAAAATAGCCTCCACCTCACTTGTATCGAATTTCTCCTGTCCAAGGATGCAAACTGCTTTTAACCGAAGCAATTCTGGTAACTTCCATTTACACCCAAGTTTCTCCGTGATTCCCAGGGCATATAGTACTCTCTCTTTAGCCTTGTCTTGTTGATGAGATAGCATAAGGGCATCAATATGGGCGCCCACCAGTGCAACCTCGTGATAAGCGTTGGTTCCCGAGGTTCTAAGTTGGTTGAATCCTTGTTCAATTGTGTAGAGGGAATCCGACTGTCCTTGAAGGTGTTCTGCCCATCCGGCACAAATCAAACCTATTGCGTCCAACAATGGAAAGTTTTTCCCAAGCACAATTTCAAGCATCGCTTTTGCATGCTTCTCTGTTTCACAGGGGTTGTTGAGATCAAGGTAGGTTTGCGCGGCAAGCCAATGAACATGTGCGACGCCGTATGGGAAATTTAAAGTTTCCGCATGGGCAACTGCTCCGCCAATGTGTTCAATAGCTTGATTGGGAAAACCACGAAGCACTTGGATTTGTGCGAGAAAACTTAGTCCAATTGCTTTGGGGTCGTGCCCATAGCGGTCCACAAAATTTTGAAAATTTAACTTGGCATATGCTGAAAGAGAGCCTTCTATATGGTGCTTGGCTTGTTCGTGGTCTGGCAAACCATGTAGGAGTGTTGCATAAAATCGGTGTGCTATGATGTATCCAGCCTTGTCATTCGCCGTGTCTGAATACGTAGCCAACTCTTTAGCAATAGACAGACCCTCGAGAAACCTATCACCTAAGCCTCGGTTCATACTAAGGCCGTACATGATCTGAAAGAGCTCTGGAGGCGAATCTACGTTTTGTGTAAGTGAGAATGCTCGTTCGTAAACCGCGCCCGTTTCCGAAGATCCGTAGCCATGGAGTTCCGTCATGACGAGGGCAAGGGGCGCCTGCAGTTCGAGTTCGTGTTTGTCCCGAGTGACAGAGGGATCTTCCTGCTCCAGATACTTCAAGGCCATTTGAAAATGACTGGCAGCTTCCTGACTGGAGGAAGCACCTTTTGCACGAAGGCCGGCGCTCTTCCAATGATCGATGGCCTCGGAGAACCGTTCCGCCTTGGCCAGATGAGAAGCCACAAGTTCAGGTGTATTCGCCACCACCTCCGGAAATTTGGAGACAAGCCCATCGGCGATACGACCATGGAATTGGCGCCTGGGACCCTGAAGTAAACTATCGTAGGCGGCATCTTGCA
>CAZAHE010000138.1:0-5439 GCA_964484965.1 uncultured Acidiferrobacteraceae bacterium
GTCCATCCGCCAACATGCGATTGAATTCGGTCGGGAAAATACTGCCTTTCAAGTGAGACCAATTTCGCCCATGTACCTGGGTGAGGATAAACTGGCTGAGACACAGCTAGGCCGCGGTCACGACTTCGAATTGGCCGGCTCAGTGGCAACTCTGAGACGCAAGGTCGTCGATTATCAAGAAGCCGGTGCCAATGCAATCAATCTACGCTGCTGGGGAGAGAATCTCGATGCCACACTAAAAATGATCAAAATCTTTGCCAGCGAGGTAATGACACATTTCTCTGAAGACCAATAGCTGCTCAAATCTATAGATCCTCTGCCGGATAACAGATTCTCTGCACTCTCATAAATCTCTTGTCCTCATTGCACAGCTCCCCTTGTCTTTCCATTTTTCGACGAATCCAATTATTATTGTTTAAACATATTTAACTTGATACGGAATTGTATTCGTTGACAAGACAACCCAACGAAAGCTGGATCCTGAGCTGCCTCGAACGCATGGTGTCATTCGACACCCAAAATCCGCCGGGCTATGAACTCGAAGCCGCTAAGTTTCTTTCTATGGAACTCGCTGCAATCGGCTTCGAGACTTCGCTTTCAGAATTCAAACCGGGGAGAGCAAATATCGTCGCTCGTCTGACAAATGGGCCCGGTCCCACCTTCGCATTCAATTCTCACATCGACGTCGTTCCGTCAGGTGATGGCTGGACTACCGATCCCTTCACCCTCCGCGAACGTAGCGGGTTGCTCTATGGCCGCGGAAGCTGTGACGCGAAAGGCCCAATCTCCGCTATGCTCGCGGCGTTACGAGACCTGGCACTTCACAAGGAACAATGGTCAGGAACACTGATGGCTGTCTTCGTAGCGGATGAAGAAGTAGCCAGCGAGGGAGCACGACTTTATGCTCAATCACGACCGGAGATCGACTATTGCATCATTGGTGAGCCCACGTCTAATGCCACTGTAATTGCCCACAAGGGCAGTATTCGCCCGCGCGTTGCCGTGTTTGGTGAAATGGCCCATTCCGGTATGCCCGATTCGGGAGAAAATGCCATTCTGCGTGCCGCACGCTTACTCGGTCTGATTGAAGATTACCACCGTGATACGCTGCGCCAACGGACCCATCAACTGTGCGGCCATGCGACATTGACCGTCACTCGGCTTTCTGGCGGTATCGCAGACAATGTCGTGCCTGACCGCTGCGAACTGCTACTCGACAGGCGCTTGGTACCGGGCGAAGCAGAGCACGAAGCGCGGCGCGAGATAGAAGGGCTGCTTGAAACTGCTCGACAAGAATTTGGTGTGCGATCGGAAATAATTGAATACATCGCCACCACCGGCGGTGCTACTGAAACCGATCCGGGCGAACTAATTGTCCGTGAAAGCCTAGCTGCCGTCGCGACACATGAAGGCAGTGAGACCGCTCCTCGCGGCTTTCAGGGGGGATGCGATCTCGTACACTTCCGATCGATCGGAGCAACCGGCACCGTGATCGGCCCCGGTTCCATCGATGTTGCCCACAAGCCCGACGAATTCGTGCCGCGCGACGAACTGATTCGGTCAAGCCTCATCTACCGCGACGTGGCCATTCGCATCCTCGGCGACAAAAGCGAGCCATTTTCTAACTGACGCTCTCGGCGGCGGGTAGCGGATCGATTGATAAAAACGGCCGTGTGCCCTGAATCGTGGTTCGGTGCATCAATCGTCGCTGCTTTGCCTCATCAAATTCCATTGCCCGGTGCATAGTGCAACGATTATCCCATACGATAGTGTCGCCAGCTTGCCAAGGGTGTGAATAGACATGCCGCTCCTGTGTTGCAAAATTGAACAACTCTGTCGCCAAGTTCTCACCCTGAGCAGCCGGTACTCCAATAATTTCTACCAACTCGCTGAGACTGCCGATGTATAAGGCCCTGCGGCCCGTTTCCGGGTGGGTGCGAACAATTGGATGGTCGACTGGCGGTAACGCCGCCTCTTGTTCCCGTGTCAATGGTCCACGGTGGGCATAATCTATTGACCACGACTTCACGCGACTGTATACGCCGCGCAGTCCAGTAATCTGGCGCCTTTTATCTACAGACAAGTTATCGTAGGCCTGATACATGTTGGCGTACGACGTCTCACCACCCTCTGCCGGAACCTCCTTAGCGTGCAGGACGGTGGCGGCACTGGGCCGCTCTAGAAATTGAGAATCACTGTGCCATACGCGACCTGACTTCTGGGCGCCAATAGCGACGCCGTCTTCAACTATGTTCGAATTGATGAAGATCTCAGGATGTCCTTTCATGTGGTATTTCGAAAGAGTATGCAGCTCGATTTCTCCGAAAAGCCTGGAGAAGTCAACCTGTTGCTCAACATTGAGTGGCTGATCACGAAACAAAATGATATTGTGATCAAGCCAAATTTTTCGTATCTGATCGAAAACTGCAGGCTCGATAGGCACTGAGATATCAACATTCAAGACTTCGGCGCCAATCACATCGCTTAACCGCTGATATTGAACTCGCATAACTATCCTTCTATATCGTATAGCGCTAATTTAAGCCTTTGTACCAGGTGCATGGAATATAAAACATGGCAAGACGGCAAATAATCACCGAAACGGCAATAAACTATGTTGGCAAAGGAACGTCCAATTCGTTTGCCAGCTGCGCCATCTTTTCCCACACCATCTCATCAATTGGAACACCGTTAAGTAAGTTTTGTTCTCTTTGAATAAACGCGCGTTCACCGGGCACACGTATTTCCGATACATCGGCCGCTTTGCGCGAATCCTTGATTTCTGTGATGTAGGCGCTGACTGCACTTTGGAACGTATTGGCGTCGCCAAACGCGCCTGGATCGATAACGATCAGAAAGTGCCCCTTGGTACCCGCCGTTCCAGGTTGCTCCGATAGCCATCCAGCCAGCGCTTTCCCGGTCACTGCTCCAACCAGCGGACCGGACAATAGGCCAATGCACAGGCCAAGACCAAATCCCTTATGCCCACCCAACGGACCAATCGCCCCTTCACGAACCTGATTAGCATTGATGGTTGGAAGCCCATCAGGGCCAACGCCGTCTGCTTCGGGAATATCTTCGTCGTAATAGGCAGCTTGACGAACGCGCGACGCCGACTGAGCACTGGTCGCCATGTCTAGAACAATCGGAAATTTGCCCGCTGTCGGGACGGCAATGACGAGCGGATTGGTTCCGAGAACCCGTTCAGTCCCACCAAATGGCCGCACCAACGGCACGGCGTCTGAGAAGACCAGTCCGACTAGCCCGCCCTGGGCAATCTGTTCGCCGTAATAACCCAGCATAAAAATGTCACTGCTGTTGATAATGCCAACTGCGCAACAGCCGCTTTCCCGTGCTTTACGCATAGCCAAGTCAGCGCCGTAGATCATCGCGATCTGCCCTGGACCAGCGTCACCGTCGATCAATATTGACGCCGCTTCTTCCTTAATAATTCTAGGCTTACCGTGAGGATTAATTCTGCCGGTACGCAGACCGCGTATCATTGTTGGCATATGGTCCAGTCCCTGGAGACCAACACCTCGTAGGTCCGCCTCAAGAAACACCTTGGCAACTTCCGATGCCACCTTCGGACCACACCCAGCTGCCTTTAGCAAAGATTCCATCAACGCCCGCAGCACATCTACCTGAATGATTCGGGACTGCCTTCCTTCTGAGCTCTCTGTCATATTCGAACCAGCCTTCTTCTGTCTCTCATTGTGCGGGGGCTTCAATGGACATTCCTTACCTCTGAACCGGGTCAGGTTTGAATATCAAATCGACAAATTTACTCAATCACAGGCATCTCCGGCGGAGCCCGCCGGGTCAATAATTCACAACCTTTGTCTGTAACGACAACATTTTCCTCGTGCACGGCGACCTTCTTTTCTAGACCGGCACGGCCAGGTCCCGTGAAAGTGATTCCAGGTTCTATAGTGAGGGTCATACCAACTTGAAGCACAGTCTCATCATCCGGGCTAATCGAAGGTGGTTCACACATTCGAAGACCCAGTCCATGGCCCATTCGACCGCTGCTAGTGGGTTGGAATTGACAACCCTTTTTGTTGGTGTGTTCCCTGATCGACTTTGCCTGGGCCTGCCAGATATCGCAGGTTCGCTGTCCGGGACGGACCGCATCGATCCCCGCTTGCGTCGCATTCCAAACGATCTCATAGGCAAGGCGAAGTTGATCCGATGGACGACCTAATGCGAACTCGCGATCGAAATCACAGTAATAGCCCTTGAAAGAACACCCCGTATCGATGATCAGGATAGTGCCCTCATCAAGAACAGTTTCAGTAGGCCCGAGGTTGATCGATTGGTATCCACCGAATCCCGACGTCCCTACAAGGTAAACAATCTTCTCAGCGCCCCGGCCAAGAAGATCAGCCTGGAACAGCCGACAAGCATCGGTTTCGGTCTGTCCAGCTTGGAGCTTAGCTGGCAAATCTTCGAATGCCCCGGATACGAGTTGCGCAATATGCCGAATGTGCCTGATCTCTGCTACCGACTTGACCATCCTTATCTTTCGTAACATCGCGTCGCAATCTACAATCTCGGCTGGCTCAAGTGTCTGCCTAATCCGGAGAAAATCGTCCACCGGCATAGTAAGCCGACTCTCGGGACCCAGTTCAGCTCCCACCCGCCTAAACTGATGCAGACAGTTTTTTAGTCCATCGCTGACCAACGATACTCCATCATCAAGGGGACACGGTGAGACCCAGCTCCGAACATCCATAACCCAAGACGTACGTTCTGCAATGACTGTCTGACTGGTCGGAACGATGAGTATCGGATCTCCCTTGAGTGGCACGATGCAATATCGCGGTCTAGTAAGATTCTGCCAAGTCGGGCTGGAGAAACCGGTTAGATATTGGTAGTTGTCTTCACTTGTAATCAGTAACGCATCTAGGCGTTCGGACTCCATCTGACCTTGAATCTGCTGCAATCGGTTTCGATATTCTTCAACCGTAATTGATCGAGGGGCATCGTTAAGATCGCCGTTGCCAGACATCGCAGTCACCTCCTGATATTGAACCGACTAATGCTATGCATGCAATGCAGTCATGTTTGCTATACATCCACGTTTAACATTTTTCGAACTTCTTGAGTTATCGTCTGGGACTTTAGACCGACTTCGCAACCATCCCGAAGACGATTTTTCTGATACTCCGAAACCTAATCAATGATATGAATAATATTCTACGCAATGGGCATCGCTGGCACTATCATTAGTTGAGCCATCTTCTTCATTCGTCATTCGGATAACATACCGTTTAGGATTCGTAATAAACCCGATTAAAGAATTCCCCCATGAGTATTTGCCTGGTCGTGCAACCTATACATCCGTTCGGAATCGAGCGCCTTCAATCAGCAGGCGTTGTGGCACGGATGGCTTCTAGTGCCGACATGCAAACAGTGTCCCGTGAAATCAAAGGGGCA
>CAZAHE010000139.1:0-5327 GCA_964484965.1 uncultured Acidiferrobacteraceae bacterium
AAGGATTGAAAATTTCGGGTCGTTCGGCTGACGGCCTTGTTGAGATCATAGAACGCGAAGACCATGACTGGTTCGTCGCTTGTCAATTCCACCCGGAATTCAAGTCAACGCCGCGAGATGGACACCCACTGTTCACCGGCTATATCCGAGCGGCCCTGGCTTATCAGTCAACTCGAAATGCTTCTCCGAAAATGGTGAACGTTTGATTATTGCCGGCCGGTCAGTAGGGCGGGAACAACCGCTTTTTTTTATAGCTGGTCCCTGCGTTATTGAATCTCGCCGACAGGTCCTCAGCACGGCTGAACACCTTGCGGGCATCGCCGATCGGCAAGGTTGCCTTTTGATTTTTAAAGCTTCATTTGACAAGGCGAACCGGACCTCCGATGGCTCTTATCGAGGACCTGGTCTGGATTTAGGGCTGGAGATTCTTTCCGAAGTGCAGGCGCTCACGGGATTGCCGATATTGACCGATGTCCATTCACCTGAGCAGGCGTGTTGCGTTGCAGAGATCGTGGATGTGTTGCAGATCCCAGCCCTGTTGTGCAGGCAGACCGATCTGATTCAAGCGGCCGCCCGCACTGGGAAACCAATTAATATTAAAAAAGGTCAATTTCTCTCGCCACGAGAAATGGACGCAGTGGTTTCGAAAGCTCGGACTGCTGGCGGAGATCATGTGCTTGTGTGTGAGCGAGGGAGCAGCTTTGGATACAACAATCTGGTTGTGGACATGCGTTCACTCGAAATTATGGCAGGTACTGGCTGTCCCGTAGTATTTGATGCAACCCACTCAGTCCAATTGCCGGGAGGAGCCGGAGACCGCTCATCAGGGGAGCGAGAATTCGTGCCGGTTCTGGCACGAGCAGCGGTAGCGACACGCATCTCGGGAATTTTTATGGAGGTTCATCACGACCCGGAAAACGCGCTGAGCGATGGGCCGAATTCTATCAAGCTCGAAAATGTTGAAGACCTTTTGATTGAACTTGTCGCAATCGATAAAACCGTAAAAGGCATGATGTCATGACGTCGATCGTCAAGGTGAGCGCATGGGAGATACTTGATTCGAGAGGCCACCCAACGGTTAAGGCAGGGGTGTATCTGGATAGCGGCGAGTCTGGTGTCGCAACCGTGCCGTCCGGCGCGTCCACTGGGTCTCTCGAGGCCGTAGAGATTCGAGATAAGGATCCAGCAAGATTCAACGGTCGTGGCGTAACTCGTGCCGTTTCGCACATTGAAAATGATATTGCCGCCTGTTTGCTTGGTAGCGACCCATGTGAGCAAGAAGAGTTGGATAACAGAATGATTGATTTAGACGGAACGAACAATAAGCAGCGTCTCGGTGCTAACGCGATACTGGCAGTTTCCCTTGCAATCGCACATGCTGCTGCAATAGCTTGTAAGTGTCCGCTCTATCGATACCTCAAAGAGTTATACAACCCGAACGATGGCGATTGGACAATGCCAGTGCCGCAGATCAACGTGTTGAACGGTGGCGCACACGCTACAAATGGCATTGATTTTCAGGAATTTATGATCTTGCCGACTGGGGCCCGCAATTTTTCAGAGGCCGTAAGGATGGGAGCTGAAGTATTTCATACACTGAAAGGTATCCTATTGAGTAGTGGGATGGTGACGGCAGTTGGTGACGAGGGCGGTTTTGCCCCAAACTTGCCCACGAATCAGGCCTGTATTGACGTGGTTGCCAGGGCGGTAGAGAAAGCTGGCTACCAGTTAGGGAGCGACGTTGTACTCGGTCTCGATACGGCAAGCAGTGAACTATACGACGAAGAGTTTTATCAATTGAAGGCAGAGGGCATTTCCTTAAATCGATCCTCTATGATCGATTACCTCTCTGATTGGTGCGATCGTTATCCGTTGGCGACGATAGAGGATGGAATGGCTGAGGATGACTGGGCTGGCTGGAAGGAATTAACCAAAAGGCTCGGTCACGCGATCCAGTTAACTGGCGATGATTTATTCGTCACCAACGCTAGGCGCTTGCGCCAGGGAATATCGCAGCGGGCCGGAAATGCAATCCTGATTAAACCCAACCAGGTCGGCACCTTAACTGAGACATTTGATGCTATACGAATGGGGCAGGAAGCAGGATTCGGGATCACGATATCACACCGCTCTGGGGAGACTGAAGACACTACGATAGCAGATCTTGCAGTTGCAACTGGAGCCGGTCAAATTAAGACCGGCTCGCTGTGCCGCTCTGAAAGAGTGGCAAAATATAATCGTTTGCTCGAAATCGAACGTGAGATTCCGAGTGCCATTTATCCGGGTATCGGCGCGCTTGCTGGTCCACGTCAACAGTGTGCGTGAAAATTAATAGGGTTAGCGGTGTCTTACACGTGTGAGTTAAGTCTCTGAAAAAAAAGCATGGCCAGGCCAATCATTCTTGCGACATTATTGTTAATGCTGGTTGCTCTGCAGTACGCGCTGTGGGCTGGAAAACATAACATTCGTGATCTTGTCTTTTTACAAGACCAACTAGCTCAACTCGAGGAAGGAAATAAATTGCTGCTTGAACGAAATGACGAGCTTCACGCTGAAGTGAACAATATCAAGTACCGTAAAAGCGCTATAGAGGCTCGTGCCCGGTCTGAACTAGGTTTCATTAAGAAGGGAGAAACATTCTTCCATATCGTGGTCGAGTAACTTACGTCATTTGGGTAGTGTGGTCCTGACAGGTTGTGTGTCCTCAACTGCATAAGGTAGCGGTAGGCGAGTTAACGGGAGTCTTTCTGATCCAAGCAGGTAATTCTCTCTGGAAAGCGCAGCGACTGGGATCGTAATAAGTAGCTCCTGTTCGTCCTGTCTGGCAGTTTGGGCAGCGACGATCACCTCACCAGCGCGATTGCCCGAAGTAGTTTCCAGATAGATCGCTTCGCCAACGCAGGGCCGAGTGCCAATGAGACCGGATACTCTAATCATACGGTGTTTGGGGCGGCTTCGATATTTAACGCGAGCTACTATTTCTTGTCCTGGATAGCAGCCTTTATCGAAACTGACGGCATTGACTAGGTCTAGATTCAGTGTTTGGGGAATAAACGACCCACTGTTTTTTTCTATTATGTCGGTTTGGCCAGAGCGAATATCAAGTACAACCCACTCGCCAAAATCATGACGGCTGACATTTTTGGGCAATTGCTCCCATAATGCGATGGCGTTTACTATCGGTACGACCAGCATGGCTCGGTAAGTAGCAATATGATCACACAGCATCAGACCAGGACCTATGGTTTGGGCTGCACCGGGACCTAGAGTTGCAGGCGCCGGGATAGGGCCTAGTGGACTGGTAATCGAGTTTCCCGAATAGCCCAGCACCGCCGTGTCGGCATCCAGAGTGAAGTTAACATCTGCCCGCAGAACATAAATATTTAGTCGTTTGATGATCGAGGGAAGAACAGAGGCCTCTCCGATCAGCAGGAAGGCGTCTACTGAGCGTGCAATTCGAAGTATTGCAAGCACCCGTCCCTTGGGGTTGCAATACGCACCTGTAGCCCACTGATGGTCATTGATCCCTTCTATATCACACGAAAACTGACCTTGGAGGAACTCTGCGGCGTCCGCACCCGTACAGCGGAACACCGCGAGGTGCTGGCAGCTGATCAGCCTCACAGATTCCGAATCGTTTATGTCGTCACATAAACCCGGTTCGTTTCGTGTGATTCTCCCAGAAGAGAACATCTGGACACCTTTATTCTCGAGGTATTCGGACCAGCTGGTAGTCATGGTTTCTTTTCGAATAGGAATGGACACGGTGTGTACACGATTCTAACGCCGCGGGTGTAAAATTAACCACAAAGGATCTAAATTTCGAGTATTGACTTACAGCATGGCAGAGATCGAGAGGCCCACCTCACCCCATCTACAGATATATCGCCCCCAGCTCACTTCGGTCCTTTCGATAGGTCACCGCATAACGGGCGTTTTCTTAATTCTCGGTTCAGTCGGATTGACGGTTTGGTTAATTACACTTGCTGCGAGTGAGGCGGCATTCGTCAGCTTCGAAGCGATCCGTCGGAGTATCGGGGGGCAAGTGTTTTGTGTCGCTTCGTTATTCAGCCTTTATTACCATCTCGCCAATGGGGTTCGCCATCTCGCCTGGGATATGGGTTGGGGTTTTGATATGGGGCACACCTATCAATCAGGTTACGCAGCAGTGGGTTTTGCTTGTGTTATGACGGTTGTTGTATTGATTTGATCTGGAAAAGTCCAAATCTTTATCAGCTAAAACTAATTTCATGAATCGATCGACTCGTCATTGGTTTCAGCAACGCTTGAGTGCTGTGTTGCTTGTTGTACTGGTGGGCTGGTTTACTGTTGTTCTACTGATGGGAATACCTGCTGATTACGAATCCGCGAGAGCCTGGCTGACTCGGCCGGTCAACGCCGGATTAATCTTATTACTGACACTTGTGATTTACTGGCACGCTCAGTTGGGTCTGCGTGTGATTGCAGAAGACTACGTCGCTACGGGACTGACCCGTCGCCGACTGCTCTTTTTCGTCAACTTAATACTTGGGATAGCGGCTCTAATGACTGTTGGCGCAGTCGTTGTTCTTGTTAACATTCAGTAATGAAAGTCGCAGACTACGAACTAGTGGAGCATGTTTACGATGTGATCGTCGTAGGGGCAGGGGGGGCAGGTCTGCGTGCTTGTCTCGGACTTGCAGAAGCAGGCCTCAAGACTGCTTGCGTAACCAAAGTTTTTCCAACTCGTTCTCACACAGTCGCTGCCCAAGGTGGTATCAGTGCCGCACTCGGAAACATGGGGGAAGACGACTGGCGCTGGCATATGTATGACACGGTCAAAGGGTCTGATTGGTTAAGTGATCAGGATGCAGTCGCCGCAATGTGTGAACAAGCGCCATCTGCTGTGATCGAATTAGAACATTATGGCGTACCTTTTTCACGTACCGATGAAGGAAAGATTTACCAACGTCCTTTTGGTGGTATGACGACTCATTATGGTGAAGAAATTGCTGTACGCACCTGTGCCGCAGCAGATCGCACAGGTCACGCAATATTACATACCCTCTACCAACAGTCTTTGCGGCATCAAGTAGAGTTTTTTGTCGAGTATTTTGCACTCGACCTGATCATGAATTCTGGAGTTTGTGAAGGTGTTATCGCCTGGTCGCTAAGTGAGGGAACGTTACACCGCTTTCGGAGCAAATTGGTAATACTAGCAACCGGTGGCTATGGGCGAGCCTATTTTTCTGCCACTTCGGCGCACACCTGTACCGGTGATGGTAATGCTATGTTGTTACGTGCTGGCCTTCCGCTGCAAGATATGGAGTTCGTTCAATTTCATCCAA
>CAZAHE010000140.1:0-5310 GCA_964484965.1 uncultured Acidiferrobacteraceae bacterium
GTGCCGATGTTCACGTGAGGTTTGGTGCGTTCGAACTTTTCCTTGGCCATTTGTTGTCATCCTCTCTTCTTGGTCTACGCAGCCTCGACGCCGCGCACCATGGCAACTATTTCCTCGGATATCTGTTTCGGAACTTGGCGAAAGTTCGCGAACTGCAGGGTAAATACAGCGCGCCCCTGGGTAAGCGACCGCAGACGCGTGGCGTATCCGAAAGTCTCGCTCAGCGGCACTATGGCGGTTATGACCTGGGCGTCAGATCTCGGGTTGATCCCCTTCACGTCGCCACGATGGGAATTGAGGTCACCGATGACATCACCCAGGTATTTCTCGGGGACGACGACCTCGAGATCCATCACCGGCTCCATGAGATAGGGCTTGGCCTTTGGAGCACCTTCCTTGAAGGCCATACTCCCGGCCACCTTGAAGGCGCCCTCGGAGGAGTCCACCTCGTGGTGGGAACCGTCGACCAGGAAAACCTTCACGTCCTCGACCGGGTAACCGGCCACGGGGCCGCTCAGCATGGCCTCCTTGATCCCCTCCCGCACGGGGTTGACGTACTCGCGGGGTATGTCGCCGCCAGTGATCTTGGATTCGAAGACCAGCCCCGACCCTGGCTCGCCCGGCTCGATCTCGATCTCGACGTGACCGTACTGGCCGCGGCCACCGGATTGACGGACAAAGCGCCCCGTGGCCGCCGTGGCCTGCTTGAGGCCTTCCTTGTAGGCAACCTGCGGCCGACCGACGTTGGCCTCGACTGAGAACTCGCGCAATAACCGATCGACGAGAATCTCGAGGTGCAGCTCTCCCATTCCCGACATCACAGTCTGGCCGGTATCCTCGTCCAGGTGAATCTTGAACGTCGGATCCTCTTCACTCAGCTTGCTCAGGGCGACATGAAGCTGCTCCTGGTCGGCCCGTGTCTTTGGCTCGATTGCCACGTGCACGACCGGCTCGGCGAACTCGATTTTCTCGAGAATGACCGGGTTCGCTTCGTCGCACAGGGTATCGCCGGTCGTCGAATCCTTAAGTCCGATAACGCCAATAATATCGCCGGCGGAGACTTCCTTGCGCTCCTTCCGGTCGTTCGCATGCATCTCGAGGAGGCGGGATACGCGCTCCCGCTTGCGGTTCGTGGCGTTGTACACGTAAGAGCCGGACTGCAGCGTTCCCGAGTAGACCCGTAGGAAACAGATCCGCCCGACGAAAGGATCGGTCATAACTTTGAAGGCCAGCGCCGAAAAGGGCTCATCGACATCGGTATTGCGCGTCACGACCTCGTCGGAGTCGGGAAGCGTACCGGTGACCTCGGCCACGTCCTCAGGTGACGGCAGGAATGCCAAAACGGCGTCCAGCAAACGCTGAACGCCTTTGTAACGAAAGCTGCTACCACAGGTGACCGGAACCGCTTTGAGCGCGATGGTCGCCTTCCGCAGCGCGGTGCACACTTCGTCGGGGCTGATGGTTGCGCCGTCGAGGAATTTCTCGAGCAAATGGTCGTCGAAGTCGGCGACTGCCTCGAGCATCTTCTCGCGATATTTGAGCGCGTTCTCGAGCAGGTCGCCGGGAATTTCGTCCTCGAAAAAAGACTCACCCTGCGTCCCTTCCTCGTAGGTGACCGACTTCATCTCAATCAGGTCGATAAGGCCAGTGAAGGTCTCACCAGTGCCGATCGGCAACTGCACAGGGACGAAGTTGCTGCCAAGTCGATCCTGGAGCATGTCAAGGACCTTGAAGAAATCGGCTCCGTTGCGATCCATCTTGTTGACGAAAGCTATGCGGGGGACCTGATAGCGATCCGCCTGCCGCCACACCGTCTCCGACTGCGGCTCTACACCGCCCACGGCACAGAAGACGCCCACCGCACCGTCGAGGACGCGCAACGAGCGCTCCACCTCGGCGGTGAAATCGACGTGGCCCGGAGTGTCGATGATGTTGATCTGGTGATCCTTCCAGTCGCAAGCGGTGGCGGCAGAGGTGATCGTGATGCCGCGCTCGCGCTCCTGGTCCATCCAGTCCATCACCGTATTGCCCTCGTGGACCTCACCCATGCGGTGAAGTCGCCCCGAGTAGAAAAGGATGCGTTCGGTGGTGGTCGTCTTGCCCGCGTCGATATGGGCCGCGATTCCAATGTTGCGAATGCGGTCCATTGTGAGTTGTTGCTCAGCCATGACGCGGATATAGGCCTAGAAGCGGTAGTGGGCGAAAGCCCGGTTGGCCTCGGCCATGCGGTGGACGTCCTCGCGCTGCCTGACGGCACCGCCTTCGCCCTTGGAAGCCGAGAGGATTTCGTTCGCCAGCCGTTCCGCCATCGTGGGCTCAGAGCGCTCGCTGGCGAAGCGGATCAGCCAGCGGATGGACCGGGCAGTGCGCTCTTCGTACCGCACCTCGATCGGAACCTGATAGGTAGCACCGCCGACGCGCCGGGAGCGAACCATCACCGTCGGCTTGACGTTCTCGACCGCCTTTTCGAACAACTCGATCCCATCCTGGCTACTACGCTCAACGACCAGGTCGATCGCCCTGTAGAAAATGGTTTCGGCCACGCTCTTCTTGCCCTGCTTCATCAGGCTGTTGATAAAGCGGGTGACAAGCAGGTTGCGAAACTTGGGGTCGGGGAGGAGCTGCCTCTTGATGACTCGCTTGCGACGTGGCACTATTCGGGTCTCCTCGCCCCGTACTTGGAGCGTCCCTGTCGCCTTTCGGCAACCCCACTGGTATCGAGCACGCCGCGAATGATATGGTAGCGTACGCCCGGACAGTCCTTGACCCGGCCGCCTCGCACCATAACGATAGAGTGTTCCTGTAAGTTGTTGCCCTCGCCGGGGATATAGGCCGTCACTTCAGTGCCCGTGGTAAGTCGAACGCGCGCCATCTTACGAAGAGCCGAGTTCGGCTTCTTGGGCGTTGTGGTGTAGACGCGGGTACAAACACCTCGGCGCTGAGGGCAGGCCTCAAGCGCCGGGGCATCCTGCTTCTTACCAATTTTTCGGCGCCCCTTGCGGACCAGTTGATTTATCGTTGGCAAGTCCTGTAACTCCCATCAAATACAGAAAACAGAAATTAGTAAATCCTCTCGAGTCTGTCAATAGTTCAAGAGTCTACTCTCTCAATACTTCAGCCTCGGTCTCGGGATTTACACCAACGTCGGCCGTCACAGCGTCAGGGGCCATTTCCTCGAGGACCGGAACGACCGCGGGTACGATCTCATCATCTTCCGGAGCCAGATTGTCGTAGGCAGCTCCGCGATAGAGGCTGGTTCCGGTCCCGGCGGGAATGAGACGACCGATGATCACGTTCTCCTTGAGCCCTCGCAACCTGTCCACTTTCCCCTGGACCGCAGCCTCGGTCAGCACTCGAGTCGTCTCCTGGAAGGAAGCGGCCGAAATGAAACTGTCGGTGCGCAGCGAGGCACGGGTAATTCCGAGCAGTATCGGCTGGCAGGTGGCTGGATCGCCGCCTTCGGTGATGACCTTCTCGTTCTCCTTGTTGAAGCGGATCTTGTCCACCTCCTCGCCCTCGAGGAAGTTGGTGTCTCCCGGGTCGAGGACGCGCACCTTCTGCAGCATCTGGCGAACGATCACCTCGATGTGGCGATCGTTGATTTTCACTGCCTGCAGGCGGTACACGTCCTGGATCTCGTTGACCAGGTACTCCTGGACCGTGGTGACACCCTGGACCCGGAGAATGTCCGCCGGACTCTCCGGCCCCTCTGACAGGCTCTCGCCGGCGGTGACGTGATCGCCTTCGTGGACGCGCAGGTGCTTGCCGTAGGGCACCAGATACTTGCGCTCCTCGCCGTCAACCGATGTCACCAGCAATTCACGGTTGCCGCGGACGAGTCCGCCCATCTTGACCGTGCCGTCGATCTCGGAGATAACCGCCGGCTCCTTCGGGCGCCGCGCCTCGAACAATTCCGCCACTCGCGGCAGACCGCCGGTGATGTCGCGAGTCTTGGAGCGCTCGCGCGGAATCTTCACCAGTACCTGGCCCGGATGCACGTTGGCCTCGTCGTTGACCAGGAGCCGGGCACCCACCGGGATGATGTAGGTCCGCGTTCCCTTCTCGTCGCTGGAAATCTCGATCTGCGGGCTGAGGGAGCGATCTCGCTGCTCGACGATGCTGCGGGCGCTCATGCCCGTGGTCTCATCGAACTCCTCACGCATGGTGACACCGTCGATTATGTCGGTAAAATTGACGATGCCCTCGCGGTCAGAGATGATGACGTTGTTATACGGATCCCATTCGTATAACACCTGGCCGGCCTCGATCATCGCGCCGTCGGTGACCTTGAGCAGTGCTCCATACGGCACGGCCATGTGGGCCCGCATGCGGTTCTGCTCGTCGAGCAGGTGAATCTCACCGTTGCGGCCAACCATGGTCGGCCCCAGATCCGGGTTGTCCACCGTGTCGATGTTGACAAAGTGAGCCTTGCCGTCGCGCCGGGCCGAAATCTGGGACTGCTCGGCGATGCGGCTCGCCGTACCGCCGATGTGAAAAGTCCGCAGGGTCAGCTGGGTGCCAGGCTCACCGATACTCTGCGCGGCAATGACCCCCACTGCCTCACCTGCGTTGACGATGCGACCAGTGGCCAGATTACGACCGTAACATTTGGCGCATACACCGCGCTCGGACTCACAAGTCAGGACCGAGCGGATGCGAACCTCCTCAAGTCCGGCCTGGACGATGTCCTGAGCGTCCTTCTCCTCGAGCAAGGTACCGGCCTCGACCACGACCACGCCGTCGGGATCGATGGCCTGCTCGAGCAACACGCGGCCGACGATGCGATCGGCCAGCGGCTCGACGATTTCCTCGCCGTCCTTGAGCGCGCCCATTCTGATGCCCTGGCCCGTGCCACAATCCTCTTCATTGATCACCACATCCTGGGCGACGTCAACCATCCGCCTGGTCAGGTATCCGGCTTCGGCCGTCTTCACCGCCGTGTCGGCCAAGCCCTTGCGCGCTCCGTGGGTCGAGATGAAATACTCGAGCACCGACAAGCCCTCCTTGAAGGAGGCAATGATCGGCGTCTCGATAATCTCACCGACAGCGCCAGTCAACTTCTTCTGGGGCTTGTTCATCAATCCGCGCATGCCACCGAGTTGCTTGATCTGATCCTCGTTGCCGCGGGCGCCGGAATCCTTCATCACGAAGACGGAATTGAAACCCTCCTCGGCGTTTTCAAGCGTCTTCTGCATCACCCTTGAGACCGACTGAGTCGCATGCGTCCAGATGTCGATGACTTTATTGTAACGCTCACCGTCGGTGATGATGCCGTTGGCGTACTGGTCGCGGACCTTGTCAACCTCGGAC
>CAZAHE010000141.1:0-5274 GCA_964484965.1 uncultured Acidiferrobacteraceae bacterium
CGTCCATATTGACATCGATTATTTGGGCCCCATTTAGGACCTGCTCGCGAGCGATCTCAACCGCCGAATCATAGTCTTACTCTTCAATCTATCGCCGAAACTAGGCAGATCCAGTGACGTTATTCCGCTCACCGATATTGAGGAAAAGACTGTCGGGCCAGATTTCAAGTGGCTCCAGTCCCGAGAGTCGCAAACGCCGGGGAATTTCAGGTGAATGCCGAGGGGAAATCGAACGAACTGAGTCGGCGATTGCTTTGATATGTGCCGGGGTTGTGCCACAACAGCCGCCGACGATATTGACGAGGCCATCAGAGGCAAAACTGCCAAGAACTTCAGCCATGAACTCGGGAGTGTCGTCATAGTCCCCAAATTCGTTGGGTAAGCCAGCATTGGGGTAACACACGACAGGGGCATCCGCGACACGTGACAGTGCATCGATATAGGTCCGTAAATCCTTGGCGCCCAGTGCGCAGTTCAAGCCAACTGCCAGGGGTTGAGCATGGCGGATGGAGTGCCAGAATGCCTCAGGCGTTTGCCCTGACAGGGTGCGGCCGCTCAGATCCGTGATCGTTCCGGAAACAATAATGGGGAGTCGCATTTCAGCGTCTTCAAAATAGTTTTCAATGGAAAACAAAGCGGCTTTGGCATTTAACGTATCAAACACCGTCTCCACCATAATCAGATCGATACCGCCTTCCACCAAGCCACGCAACGCTTCTTCATAGGCTGCTTGCAATTCGATGAAAGTAATGTTGCGATAGCCCGGATTACTGACGTCTGGAGAAATGGAAGCCGTTCGATTGGTGGGTCCCAAGACTCCGGCAACCCAGCGCGGTCGGCTCGTTTCTATAGCCACTTCGTCAGCAACTCGACGGGCAATTGCAGCACCCGATTGATTGAGTTCGTATACGACAGACTCGAGCCCATAATCGGACTGGGCAATCGAGGGTGAGTTATAAGTGTTGGTTTGAATGATGTCGGCCCCGGCCTACAGGAACCCTCGGTGAATTTCTTCGATCAGGTGAGGGCACGTCAGATTGAGCACGTCATTGTTACCGCGAAGATCGACACGGTGGTTTTGGAATCGTTCGCCACGAAAAGTATCTTCGCCCAGTTCGTGGCTTTGAATCATAGTGCCCATAGCGCCATCCAGGACAACGATTCGTTCACCTAGGGTTTGCGTTAATTGTTCGAGCAATTGTCCGTGCGCGCGCACAGTCAGTCTCACAAGGCGTTGAGTTCGCAATGCGAGTGTTCGGGATACTCGCGTAGCCCAAGCGCGTGGCATATGGCTTGCGTGAGTTCCGCCCGGTTCAACGTATAAAAATGAAATTCGTTGATACCTTGCTCAAGCAATAACCGGCATTGCTCTATAGCGACTGTTGCGGCAATCAATTGCCTGATCTCCGGGGCATCATCCAGACCAGCAAAGAGATCGCGCATCCAAACGGGGATGGTGGCACCACATTTTTTAGAGAACTCAACAAGCCTTGCAAAGTTAGTTACTGGAAGGATGCCGGGAATAATCGGTGAGTTGATTCCCGCAGCACGAACCCGATCGAGAAACCGGAAGAAATCATCGGTATTAAAGAAATACTGGGTAATGGCACGATTTGCGCCCGCGTCCAGTTTTCTCTTAAGGTTGTCGAGGTCTGACTCTTCAGATTCGGCATCAGGGTGAATTTCAGGATACGCCGCCACGGTGACCTCGAAGTTGGCGATGTGGTGAATACCCTCAACCAACTGCGCTGCTGTTTGATAACCCTGCGGATGAGCGATGAATGGACAACCAGGGTTAGCAGAGTCCCCTCGCAATGCCACCAGATGTCGCACACCAATATCCCAATAGCGTCGCACTACTTCGTCCACTTCACCGCGAGGTGCGCCGACACAAGTGAGATGTGCCGCCGGTATCAATGATGTTTCGGCGAGGATTTTCTCAACCGTAGAATGTGTTCTCTGTCGTGTGCTGCCGCCCGCACCATACGTTACTGAAACAAATCGAGGTCTTAGGGTCTCGAGCTGCGCGACACATGACCAGAGCTTGCTCTCCAACTCGATCGAAGTTGGGGGAAAAAATTCGAATGAGACAGAAACATGTTTTCGCAAGGAGATGAAATCTGGAAAAGGCCGTCGGGCCAGTCGACGTTTGGTCTCACGGATGGAATCTTGTAATTCAGAGCTGCTATTAACGACCGGGTTCTGTTTCATCGAACGGTTCGCAGCATGTGCTTTTGTGTTGCAGTCCTGGCTTTGGACATTACCCACAGATTTACTGTCAGTTCGTTACCTTCGTTCTGTCGATCTAATGAAAAGCTCCGAAAGTTGTCTTTTTCGATACCGGCCGCCCGACCCCAAACGGTGATCAGCTTGTCTGAAAAACCCAATCGTCGGTGATTCGATTCTTTCCGCAGGAACTCCAGGTCGTGTGGAGCAAAGTCAACGATGAGGGCTTGTCCGCCGGGGCGCAAGATACGTGCAGCCTCAGAAAGGGCAGATTTTGGATCGTCTAGAAAGTGAAGTACATGGTGGATGGTTACGACATCTGCTAACTCATTAGCCATTGATAATTGATAGAGATCTTCCTTTCTCGCCTGGCAGTGGGCAAGTTGCGTTTGCTCCAGGCCTGACCGGGCGATGGTCAGCATTTCTTGATTGCTGTCAATACCGATTCCCCTTTCAATACGATCACCGAATAACTGGAGAATTCGACCGGTGCCAGTACCTAGATCAACCAAGGTTTCAATCTGTCGATTACCGACCGCGTCGATCAACGCTTCTTCGATCTCAACTTCTGGGACATGCAGCGATCGTATGGCATTCCAACTGCCTGCGATCTGGCTGAAGTAATTGTCTGCGGATTCGGCACGCCGACGCTTAATCTCCTCGAGGCGTTCCAAGTCTCTTTGTATCTGGACATCGCCCACTGGAATCATGTCGGTAATTGATCGAGCGACCGTGGCGCCTTGCCCTGTTTCCGCCATGCGAAAAAAGACCCACGATCCTTCCTGGATTCGATCGAGTAAACCCGCCTCCCACATCAACTTAAGGTGGCGGCTCACTCTAGGTTGGCTCTGACCCAAGATTCGGGTGAGTTCGGACACTGCTAGTTCTCCCCGGCTGAGCACTGACAACAGGCGAAGGCGTGTTGGCTCAGCAATTGCTCGAAGGCTAGTGGTTAGTTCATGCACGGAATAGCTTTAAACCCCACCGAGATGTCCCCAGTCGATCACATAATCACATAAAGATATCCTTATGTCAAATGGATTATTCACATCACCTAAGTGAAAGCGCTTTTCATTCCTAGTAACTTAGACAAATTACCTGCGTTCGCTGACCGCTAGCTGTTCTAGGCCCTGGCCAAGGTCATTGATAATGTCGTCGATATCCTCGAGGCCGACGGCGACCCGAAGCAGGTTCTCGCCAATTCCAGCGAGTGCACGTTGCTCAGGGGTGATTCTTGAGTGCGTTGTCGATGCGGGATGTGTGATGGTCGTTTTGACATCACCCAAATTGGCAGTAATCGATATAAGTTGAGTCCCGTCGATTACCTGCCAGGCGGATTGTCGGTCACCCGCGACTGTGAACGACACGATCGCGCCGAAGCCCGTTTGCTGCTTGCGTGCCAACAAATGTCCTGGTGAGGAGTCGAGGCCAGGGTAATATACTTCTTGTATTGCCGAATGGGTCTGCAGCCATTGGGCAAGTTTCATGGCATTCTCTGAATGGGCTCTCATGCGCAACGCCAGTGTCTCCAGGCCTTTGTGAAAGACCCATGCATTGAAAGGACTCATCGTGGGTCCGGCCGTTCGCAGTACATTGAAAAACTTGTCGTACAACGTTTCGTCTCGGGTGATGAGTGCACCACCGATACAGCGACCTTGGCCGTCCAGGTACTTGGTAGCAGAATGGACGACGATATCAGCACCAAGCTCCAGTGGTTGCTGTAGCGCCGGCGTGCAGTAACAATTGTCGACGACAAGCAGGCAGTCACGGTTTTTCGTTATCGCAGCAAGTGCTTCCAGGTCTGCAACTTCAGACAGGGGATTGGAGGGTGTTTCGAGAAACAGAAGCCGTGTCGAGTTTTTCAGTGCATTGCGCCATGCGTCAAGGTTGGAAAGTGGGACAAACGTGACCTCTACTCCAAATGGCGCAAGGACCTTAGTGAATAATGACACCGTTGATCCAAATAATCCTGCCGAGGCGATGATGTGATCTCCGTTCTTGAGCAACGCCAACGACAACGTAAGGATGGCCGCCATGCCAGAAGCGGTGGCCACGCAATAATCAGCACCTTCAAGGGCCGCAAGTCGGTGCTCAAACGCTCGGACAGTCGGATTGGTAAAGCGTGAATAAACGTTCCCTACCTCCTCTTCGGCGAAGCGGGCTGCCGCGCTGGCGGCAGATTCGAAGACAAAACTCGAGGTGGCGAAGATCGGATCGCTATGCTCTGCTTCTTCGGTTCGTTCTTGTCCGGCACGTATCGCAAGCGTTGACCATGAGGAATGCGAAAAATCAGTTGTCATGACGTACACAATGCTCCTTTGCTGGGCAACGGAATGTCAGCAAAAAAGCCGCACGGAAATGCGGCATCGACTCGTAATTGTCGTGAATCCTGTCAAGCTGACTCACGATAAGTTTTGTCTATACAACTTGAACGGATTTCGCGTAGCAGCCGTTCAATCAGGCTGCGGCACAATGCGAATGTAAGGCTTAGGTGAATCCCAGCCATTCGGAAATTTTTCTTTTGCCTCTTCATCCGACACCGCAGGAACGATAATGACGTCGTCTCCCTGTTTCCAGTTCACTGGGGTTGCGACTTTGTGTTTGGCCGTTAGTTGGCATGAATCCAGCAATCGAATCAGCTCATCAAAGTTGCGGCCCGTACTCATTGGATAAGCCAATGCTGCCTTGATTTTCTTGTCGGGCCCGACAATGAAAACCGATCGCACAGTTTGATTGTCAAGCGGCGTTCGATCCTTTGCGTCACCGTGCGCGTTCGGATGCAACATGTCGTAGCGCTTGGCAATGTCGAGGTTGGTGTCGCCGATCAGCGGGTAGTTAACCGCGTGGCCCTGGCTTTCTTCGATGTCCGCACTCCAGGCATGGTGATCCTCAACAGAATCCACGCTGAGTCCGATGACCTTGCAGTTGCGCTTGTCGAATTCAGTCTTCAGTTTCGCCGCGTAGCCAAGCTCGGTAGTGCAATCCGGCGTGAAATCCTTAGGGTGTGAAAAGAGAACTCCCCACTGATTACCAAGCCACTGATGAAAA
>CAZAHE010000142.1:0-5256 GCA_964484965.1 uncultured Acidiferrobacteraceae bacterium
CGTCATGTTGCCGCTTGAAAGCTTGCGTGTCATTGCCGTGGAACAGTACGGTGCCGGGCCGTTTGGGACCATGTTCCTGGCAGATTTGGGTGCCGAGGTAATAAAGGTCGAGAATCCACATGATGGTGGTGATATGGCGCGGTCGGTTGGTCCAGAGTTTCTTGACAATGGCGAGAGTCTTTTCTTTCACGCTTTTAATCGCAATAAGAAAAGCCTGACGCTGGCCCTGTCGAAGCCGGCAGCTCAAGAGGTGCTGCACGACCTTGTTGCAAATGCTGACGTGCTTTGTTCGAACCTGCGCGGTGATGTGCCGGACAAACTCGGGCTGACGTACGAGCACCTCAAGAGACATAATCCAACGATCGTGTGTGCCCATCTGAGTGCTTATGGACGCACCGGTCCACGCGCTGACTGGCCAGGTTACGATTACCTGATGCAGGCAGAGGCGGGTTATCTGTCATTAACCGGGGAGCCTGGTGGCCCGCCGGGGCGCTTTGGTCTATCTATAGTCGATTTCATGACTGGGCTGACCTTGGCCTACGCAGTCCTTGCGGGCGTGACAGCCGCTCGACACAGTGGCACTGGCCAGGAGCTCGACGTCAGCCTCTTCGATGTGGCACTAAGCAACATGAATTATCTGGCGGCCTGGTATCTCAATAAAGGTCGACCGCAGGGTCGTTTGGCCAGGTCGGCTCATCCCTCTCTCGTGCCGTGCCAGTTATATACAACCAGTGATGGTTGGATCTTCATCATGTGCAATAAGGAAAAATTCTGGCCCGCGCTTTGTGATGTGCTGGGTGAGCACGACTGGAAATCGGATACGCGTTTTTCGACTTTTAAAGATCGATTGAAGCATCGTGATGTGGTTACCGAGCTTCTCGACGAAGCGCTCTCGACAGCGACAACTGCCGAGTGGTTGGTTCGGTTCGCTGGCATCGTGCCTGCTGCACCTGTTAATAATGTTGCCGAGGCACTTGAAAACCCATTTGTCGCCGAGACAGGTCGCCTGCAGACATTGAATCATCCGACCGAAGGTGCCTTTCAACTAATCGGCAATCCTGTCCATACTGCAGGCGGTGAGCACCCGCGCGTACCGGCACCGGCCCTAGGAGAGCACACGGAACCTCTTCTGCGTGAATTGGGTTACAGCGACAAGCACATTCGGGCGCTTAGAGCCGCTGGAATTGTATGAGAATGTTTGCCTGATCGGGCAAATTGTTGGTAAGGCGATGCTATGTTGTTGGACAAGGAGAATCTGTTATGAAAAAAAATCTGCCCATTGGCATCCAAACCAACGGCATTAAGCATGCTCACGCAGATCCGATGCCGTCGGTCGATACCCGCTTTGCAATGGTGCGTGAGGCCGGTGTGTTTGATTATGTCGACAAGACACCAGACGCTGATCAGATAGAGGAGTTCGAGAAGGCTAGTGAAAAATACTCATTACCAGTGCGATGTGGTGGCTGGTACTACGTTTTTGGACGTGACGAATCATTGCTAGTACAAAACCTTGAGACGGCAAGAAGACTGGGGTCTAGGGATCACAACACGCAGATCCTGTCGCACAAGGACAATGGGGAGCTGGTGAGTGACGAAGAAGTGTTGGCTTTTTATGAGCTGGCATTGGAGCATGGTGAACGTCTCGGGATTCGGCCCTGCCTTGAAGTGCACTGCAACATGTGGTCGGAAGATTTCCGCCGAGTCGAGGTTGTAGGTCAAATGGCGGAGTCCAGAGGTCTGCCTTATCGTTTGACGCTTGACCACAGCCATGTGATTTTCAAAATTGATAATCCACTGGAACAGGAGGTGTTCGACATTCGAGGAGATGTCGAATCAGGAAAGCTGGTGCTTGATCCGTTTAAGGAAGGCAGCGTCTGCCAGCAATGGATTGATGCAAGTTGGGTTGGGCACTGCCACGCGCGGTCGACGGTGCCCAACAACCCTAAGAATCTTGATGCTGTTGATGAGAACGGGCATCACGGTCGAGGCATACAGTATCCGTTTGCGCAGCCACAGGATAATGCTTATCACTCAGCATGGGATGGCTCTCGGCTAGAGCCGTGGAAGGAGGTCGTGCGACAACTTATGCGACACCATTGTGATCAAGATGACAGTCCGTTAGGACAGATCAGTACCGAGTTCATTCCCAATTTGGACTACGGCGAGGGCTGCCGTTATTCATTATTTGAGCAGGGAATTGCCTGCGCGACGTGGATGCGTGAGACCTGGAGCGATATTGCACCTGACCAATAAGCGGCACCGAGTTAACCAAAGTCGGTGAAATGAACTCACTCGTGCCAGAGTTCGCGCTTGGAAAGTTCCCTAGCCAGGGCAATAGCAGCGCCATTAAGTAAATTCTCACCTTTGTCTGCGCTGGCTGCTGCTGGCACACCAATTACGCCGCTTTCGCTCCAGTCTTTAATTGGGCGCCAGCGATAGATGCCATGTTCAGGGTCAAGGCCGTCAGTCGGTGGCTCAAAGGTCTTAACTACCTGCTGATCCACCAGGTCAGGACGCAGCGCAAGCAACATTGATGTTTCCGCTTCGCATGCATGGCGTACGTTTTGCTGTGATTTCAAAATCGCGCCGAATTCTGTTTCAGCAACGTGCCAATAGGTCGCACAGGCGAGAGTCGCTTTGAGTTCCAGTGTCAGTTCGGCAGTAATTAAGCTGAGCGCAGCGATATTTCCACCATGCCCGTTGATCAGCGCAATGCGGTCGAATCCATGGCGCTGAATTGAGACGCACAAGCAGCGGATCATCGCTCTAAAGGTATCAAAATCAAGTGTCAATGTGCCACCGAAGGACATATGGTGTTCGGCGAGGCCACTCCATACGGTTGGCGTGACGACCGCTGGCTGCGTCTCCGCGATCTGTTGCGCCGCGCGTCGACATACTTCACCAGCCAGTAATGCGTCAACCTGCACTGGTAGATGTGGCCCGTGCTGTTCGATCGAACCAATCGGCATGATCACGAGCGCATCCTGGTTGGCCAGTTCGCGCAGCTCTGAAGCTTTGAGGTTGCACCATTGTATTTCGGTCATTTTATAAAGCCCGTCAAAAATTTGATTGGTTATGCAGTAGACTGGATTTAGAGTCTCTGGTTCGTAAACAATGTATTGACCAAAGAAAACAGAAAACTTATCAATCCGTTGCAGTCTAACACTCGCCAGAATAATTGATGCATTATGAAGATTAAAAGTGTTGTTGCTGTGCCCATCTCGCCGCCGCCACGACAGTTCTACGGTCGTCCTAATCGGACTGCTTTAGGAGAGGTTGTCAATGTCGACTATGGAGTCGTGAAAATTGATACCGACGAAGGCTATTCCGGTGTTGGAGAAATTTGTACGGTGTTTACCCCTGGTGGGCGTTCTCTCTGTGCACTGATAGAACGCTATCTGGTCCCCGTGCTGTTAGGCGAGGACCCACGACAGATCAATTATCTGGTCAGCGCCATGGATGAAGCATTATCCGGTTGCGAACCTGCCAAGGCAGCAATTGATATGGCACTGTTTGATATTGTTGGGAAAGCGCTTCACACGCCGGTATACAATCTGCTTGGCGGCAAAGTTCGTGAACGGGTTCCTCTCAGCCATTCAATTACCTACGGCTCCTCTGAAGAGATGGCCAATTTTGCTGTGCAGCGTGCGCAGGAAGGGTTTGCCACTGTCAAAGTGAAGGTCGGCCAAGGTCTGCAAAAGGATGTTGATGCGGTGCGGGCAATTCGTAAGGCCGTCGGGCCGTCGGTACGCCTGCGAGTAGATGCCAATATGGCCTGGGCGACTACCAAAGAGGCGATTGCAACGATTCGCCGACTCGAGGATTACGACATAGAAATCGTCGAGCAACCCGTGGCACGGCATGCACTCGATGCCATGGCTGAACTCCGCAGCATGACGGATCAGCCGATCATGGCAGATGAAAGCGTTTGGACCCCGATCGATGCGATGGAATGTATTCGGCGCGATGCAGTCGACGTGGTCAGCATCTATGTCGCCGAGTCAGGCGGTCTGCTCAAAGCGGCACAAACGTTTTCGATTTGTGAAGCTGCAGGTATACCCTGCCTGATTGGCAGCATGCCCGAGACAGGTATTGGTACAGCTGCCCAGATTCATCTGGGCGTTGCCATGACCAACTTAAAATTTGATTCAGATGCATGCGGAGTCCGCTACTTCAGTGAAGATTGTCTAATGCAGCCGCTGAAAATAGAAAATGGATATGCCTACCCTCCCGAAGGGGTCGGGCTCGGTATCGATGTCGACGAAGCGATCTTGTCACGATGGCAAGCCGACGCGAAATAACTGACAAAGTTGAACCATTACTTACGAAAAATTTTCTGCCAGCCAGGGTAGTATTTATCACTCGCTGAGTGAGGGCGGCAAAGGAGTGTCAGATGAACGATAGGGTACAGCCGACAAAGTGCGACGTGTTGATTGTTAACGGTTATGTATTAACCATGAATCAGAACAGGACAGTCTATGCATCCGGGGCAATCGCGGTAACGGGCAACACTATCACAGCCGTTGGTTCGGAGGCTGACATTGTTCAAAAGTTCGAAGCAGGTCAGGTGTTTGATGCGTGCGGAGCAGTTGTCCATCCGGGTTTTATCGATGCGCACAATCACGTTGTGCACCAGAGTTGCAGGGGTGTATTTACTGACACCATGGCGTCGAGTAAACAACCGGTGTCTTTCGCCGATTGGAAAGCTGATGCCCGCGATGAAGACGAGAATGCGGCAGCCGCTCTGGCGTGCCTTGAATTGCTTAATAACGGATTTACCGCGTTTGTGGAGCCCGGTACGGCATTCTCTCCCGCTGCGGTGGCTTCCGCTGCCGAGCAGGTCGGCGTGCGAGGCGCCGTAACTGATCCGTATCTCTGGGATCGGGCCGATATTCTTGAATTTGCTGGGGGCCTTCGCAGTGAATCGTTACTGAAACGCTCGCCTCCGCAGACTGATTACGCCATCGGTGCGCTGGGTGGTCAGTTGTTTCGCAATCGTGATCCCGATGCACTGGTGCGCGGGTATGTTTCACTCTATGGCGAAGGCACGGCATCGGACGAACTGGAGAAAGCGGCAAAGGAGGTGGCCGATCGCCACCAGGTGGTATTTCAGCAACACGAAGGCTATCTGCCACAGATCGCAGAGCTGCAGAAGCAGCAGCTGGGTGTGTCCCGGATGGTACACCTGTCTAACCTGGGGGTTCTCGATCAGAATTCGACACTGATTCATGTCAATGCGATCTTTGACGAAGACGC
>CAZAHE010000143.1:0-5246 GCA_964484965.1 uncultured Acidiferrobacteraceae bacterium
CGCGTACGCCGTTCAATCTGACAGGGCACCCTGCTTTGTCTCTACCAATCGGCTTCACCGAGTCCACCGCCGATCAAGCGGCGCTACCTCTCGCACTGCAAATCATTGGCCGCCATTACGATGAAGCCTCCGTTTATTGTGCAGCCGCGGCTTATGAGCAGGCCACCCAATGGAGCACGATTCATCCGACTCTTTAAAATGGAGTCGACGGAGTTAACCGAGAACATGAGCCAACCACCGATTCCAATTATCGGCTACACCGACCGCTTGTCGGCGTCGTCCGGTGACACCATCTCATTCCATGTCAGCAGTCACTCTCCATCACAATACACAGCACAACTGGTTCGGGTTCTATCGTGCGATCCGAACCCCGACGGACCCGGGGTCATCGAACAAGAACTCGACGCCGAGATAAATGGGCGTTATCACTCACGTATTCAGCCAGTGCATCTGGGCTCTTATCTGCGCACAGATGTGTCGGATCTGCTGGATGGGTTAGAAAGCTTCACGTTGAGCGCAATCATCTGGCCAACGACGACGACTAAGGGTCTGCAAGGTATCGTTTCCAGATATGACCCTGTGAACAAGCGCGGTTACTGCCTCGCGATCGACCACAGCGGTGTCGTCGCTCTCGTCGGCGATCAGCGCTTCGATACCGGCAAAGGACTGATCAATCAGCGTTGGTACCGAGTGTGGTTCAGCTATGACGCCACCGACGCCACCGTGTGTGTGGGGCAAACGCCAATCGAGCCTCGTGTCGATGCCGACGACGAAGGGCTCAGCACAAACGCCACTGTGCGACCCTCACGGGGATACGGAGATTTGCTTGTCGCAGCCGTTGGTGGAGACCCGATCAACGGACACTTCAACGGCAAAATTGAATCCCCTGCGTTGTTCGATCAAGCACTGGAGGATCCTCAAGTTTCCGACCACGAGGAGCGGCTCGTCTTTTGCTTTGATTTTTCTCGTGAAATACCCACACCCGCGGCCATTGACATCGGGCCGCACCGCTTCGCTGGTCAACTGCACAATTTACCCACCCGAGCCACCAAATCCTCAGCCTGGGACGGTTCGGCGTTTTGTTGGCGTCAACGGCCTGACCACTACGCCGCCGTACATTTCCATGACGACGATCTCTACGATTGCGCCTGGCAAAGTGACTTTTCTTTCACCGTACCGAACAACTGGAGAAGCGGTGTCTATGGGGTGCGCTTAACGACGATTGAGGGTGACGAGGACATGATTCCGTTCTTCGTGACCGCACCGGCTGGCGCGCCGCAATCACGCATAGCAGTGCTGATACCCACTTTCACCTATACCGTTTATGCCAACATTGCCCGAGGCAATACGGACGAGAGTTGGCAACAAACAGTCGACGACTGGCAGGCATGGCCTTGGAACGCGGATGAGCACCCTGAGTACGGCCTGTCGACTTACAATTTACACAGCGATGGATCAGGAATTGCCTACTCATCGAGGCGTCGCCCGATCATCACCATGCGCTCAGCCACAGTGTGTTACCCCAATGTGCCAGGTTCAGGTCTGCGTCACTTTGCTGCAGATGCACATCTGTGGTTCTGGCTCGAGCAGCAGGGATACGCCTTCGACATCGTTACTGATGATGAGCTTCATGAGAGAGGCCTCGCCGCCGTAGCAGACTACGACGTGTTAATGACAACCACACACCCCGAATATCACACTCGCGAAACACTGGATGCGCTGTCCAGCTATACCGCTAACGGCGGGCGCTTCATGTACTTGGGTGGTAACGGTTTCTACTGGAAGGTTGCCGTTAGTGAGGCGTGGCCTGACGCAATTGAAATTCGCCGGGGTGAAGGCGGAATCCGTGCGTGGGCCTCCGAACCCGGCGAATACTACAACGCCTTCGACGGCAGCTACGGCGGCTTGTGGCGCCGTAATGGGCGCCCCCCACAACTGCTGGCTGGTGTCGGTTTTACTGCACAAGGTGAGCATCGGGGTGGATCCTATCAACGCACCGCAGTGTCATACGAACCACAATACCAATGGGTATTTGACGGTATAGAGGACGAGCGGTTAGGTGATTTTGGTCTTTCCGGAGGCGGCGCAGCTGGATTCGAATTGGACCGCGCCGATGTGCACCTCGGGACCCCGCACAATGCGGTTGTCCTTGCCTCATCTCAGGGTGACAACCAGCACTTTGTGCTTGTGCCCGAAGATATCCTGACACATGTAGCATCATGGAACGGAGAAGACTTCACTTCTCTGGTTCGGAGCGACATCGTTTACTTCGATACAGCCAAAGGCGGTGCCGTCTTCTCCGTCGGCTCGATTACCTTTTGTGGATCGTTGCCCGTAAACAACGGGGATAACAACATCTCACAACTGATCAAGAATGTTCTGAATCACTTTTTGCGGAAATAATCCGTCCACTATTCCTAGCAACAACATCAGTCCAGGGCAAGCGCACTACCCAATTGACGAATGTTGTCTTTGGGGGAATCACCGAGCATGGTGACGGTCAACTCCGTTACGCCCATGTCAGCAAGGTCAGTTATTTGATCAACACATTGATCGACAGTACCCGCCACACCGTAGGCCGCAACATATCGATCATCGAGCGCCCGTTCGCCTGCCTCGCCGTCGGCCAATCTAGAAAGCGCCTCAGAAAATTCAGACGAGTCAATATTATTTCCCTCTCGAATCGCCGCTAACGCCGGCGGTGCGCCTTGGTATGCCTGCCAGAAGCCAGATAATGTTCGTCCAATCGCATTAAGTGCCGAGCGCCTCGCTGCATCTCCGTTCGCATTCACCACACACGGTAGGTATTTGGTGATTTCCGCCGGTGGGCTGCGCTGTACCCGCGTGGCACCCTCGTGCAGCGCATCTATGGCTCGGGCGGTAAATGACGGGGGACACATATTGCCAATCAGCAGCCCATCGCCAAGTTCCCCGCACAACAGCAGCATGCGCTCACCCATAGCAGCAATACGCACTGGTACCCGCGCCCTAGGCAATTCATATTCCAATCGGACACCGTTGGCGGCAAACATTTTGCCGCTGTAATGGACTTCCTCTCCAGCCAATAGGCTACGAGCAATTAAAACGGTATCTCGAACTGCCTGTAGCGGCTTTCGATAGCGCGTAATCGGTTCGACCCACGCGGGCACGCCCGAACCGACCCCAAGGATCGCACGGCCACCGGAAAGTTCGTCCAATGCGCCAATTTCCATCGCCATTAAGGTGGGATGACGGTTAAACGGATTGAATACACCAATGCCGAGCTGAACCCGTTGGGTGGCGCGTGCGCACGCTCCCATAGCAGGCAAGACACCACGCTGATACGGGTTTTCGGCAAACCACAAGGTGCTGAAACCGCTTTCCTCCGCACACAGCCCCAATTCGACACAAGTTTCTGCTGTCATAGCACTTGATAAACGCAAAGCCAGCTTTGGTGCACCTTTCATTTGCATTATCCAGTTATGCCACCGTTATAGCCGACTAAACCTTATGCTCTCGATAAAACAAACTTTCGAATGCCATCGAGACGTGTCAACATGCAGGCCTGCTGAAACGATGGCAGATCGTGTTCAATCACGCCAAAAACTGACTCCCGCACACGTCCACTTGCCATCGCGGGACTGGCATCACCATAAAACAATGTGAATTCATCGTGTCCGACGGTGTAGCAAAGGTCGCCAGGAGCCGGGAAAAATGTGCTGTTTTCATCTGCTTTGACATCCGACAACTTCATGGCCTCGAGCGACCGCACACCGCTACCGGACCAAGCCGAGTGAATCAGGTGCGCCTTGAACGGCAGTATTTTCAACAGTGCACTAGAAATAGCCGGTACAACACGATCCAGCATTCGAATACGAAATGGCGAGAATCCTTCAATGTCGAGCACCAATTCCACGGTCGAGTCGATGCTTTCCCGGCTGATAGGCTGCGGCCAGACCGCTGCATATGCATCGAGCAGTTGACTCTCGCGTTCAGTAAGTGCCATGTGGATATCTCCTCGTTGTCTAAATCCTCGATTGATAATTGCTATAAAACATCCACCTGCGATCAGCTGTCTGGGTCGTCAGGGTGTGGGTACGCACAAAAGACACCACCGACATAGGCCACTGCTGGATCAAAAGGGTCACCGGGCGCGGTCGCATCTTCAACACGTTCACGAAAATCCTCTGACGTATCCAGCGGCCGATAGCCGAGATGTACCACCTTGTGGTTTGAAAAAAATGCCTCACGATTGTCTGATATTCCGTAGACCACAGCAAAACCGACGCGCTCTGCCACCAAACACCGTTCAACCAATTGAACAAGATCCCTGAAACTCATCCAGGTCGCCAAGTGCCGCCGATCTGTTGGTTCCGGGAAACATGAATTAATTCTCAAACAAGCTGATTCAATGCCGTATTTGTCGAAATACAGCTTGGCCAGATCTTCTACAAAACATTTCGACAAACCATACAAAGTGTCCGGACGGTGTGGCGTATCGGTATCCGCTCCATCCTCTCGTCGAACAAACCCGACGGAATGGATCGAACTGGCATAGACAACCCGGCGGATGCCATGTCGGCGAGCCGCTTCATAAACATTGTAGCCCCCCCTTATAGAAGAGTTGAGAATCTCCTCCCACGGCCTTTCGACCGGCGCCGCCCCGAAGTGAACAATAGCGTCACAGCCTTCTACCACCTCCATCACTGCATCAAGATCAGCCAATTCGCATTCAACCACTTCCTCATTGTCATCCGCCGCAGCCATCGGCGCACGATCTGTTAAGCGGCGCACCTCTGCAAGTGGCGCCAGCCCTTGACGCAGTTGCCTGCCAAGATTCCCCGCAGCACCTGTGATCAACAACCTTTTGAAACGTGCCATCTCATCCCTCCTTGGTTCTCCGAATAACCCTGATCGTTGCTTGTTAGGGGCGACATCATCGTGGCTTAACGCTTAGCCGCCTGTATCAGCGCATCGTCTTCCAGCAATGCGAAAATCTCTTTTTCCTCGACCCCCAGTTCTTTCAGCACTTCGATGGTATGTTCGCCGAGGCGAGGAACCATTCGATGGATCGAACCGGGTGAATCTGAAAAATGCGTTGGTATCCCTGCAAAACGCAGTGCTCCGAGTTCCGGATCGACAAGTTGGTGCCAAAAATCGACAGCCCGCAGATGCGCATCTTCTACCAGGTCAGCAGGTGACAAGACAGCCATTGCCGGCACATTGGCATCATCGAGTGCATCGAGCCACGAGGCTGAAGTTCGTTC
>CAZAHE010000144.1:0-5221 GCA_964484965.1 uncultured Acidiferrobacteraceae bacterium
TTGTTCAGCAGAATATCGATCGGTCCTGCCTGGTCAGCCAATCGCTGTATCGCCGAGGGGTCAGACTGCTCATATATTAGGCACGCCGTTTCCCCGCCAAGTGACTTTGCGAGTTTCTCCAAGCCTTGTCGATCTTTGTCGGCGAGAACGATGCTGGCATTGTGTTCGTGAAAACTCCGAGCCATGGCACTGCCGATGCCCCCGGCCGCGCCGGTAATCAGGGTGCGGCGCCCTGTCATGTCAAAAACTTGTGTGTCGATTCCGTGTGTCATGAACCCAATGATCCAAAAAAATGATGACTCGATTATAGGTAGTACTCGTGAGCATAATTGGTACATTGGTATGCTCGGCTGAGATTAGCGGGCTAGGATAAGACAACGATTGGGGGAGGCAACGTCACCATGACGATCTATGAGATGAGGATCTATACCTTTCAGGTCGGCAAACTGGAGCCGGCGAAAAAACTCTACATAGAGAAAGGTTGGCCGGCATTGGAACAATACCAGGACAAACTGGTCGGTTATTTTGTATCGGACATTGGTCCGCTCAACCAATTGATTCATTTGTGGCGTTTTACAGATGATGCTGACAGACGCCGGCACTGGTCTGAGCTGTTCGATGACGCGGCGTTCATGGATTTTGCGACCGAGCTGCGGGCTCTTGAAGCGAGTCAGGAGAACCGATTGTTGACCAGCGCCCCATGGGGACCGACGCCTTGATTTCAGGTTGTGTGTTGCAATTGACTGGAGAGACATGATGAGGCTGAAGAGTAAACACGCGATTGTTACCGGCGCGGGACAGGGGATGGGCCGGGATATCAGCTTGAGATTTGCACACGAAGGAGCAGATGTGGTGCTCGCTGGTCGGACAAAAGCACCGTTAGAAAGTCTCGTGCGGGAAATCGAGAGCCTCGGGCGCCGGGCACTGGCGGTGCCGGCCGATGTATCCTGCGAGGCAGATGTTGAAAATTTGGTCAGCCGCGCAGGCAGTTTTTTTTCAGATCGTATCGACATTCTGATTGCGGCGGCAGGCATTACCGGGCCGTTAGAGACGCCAGTATGGGAACTTGAGTCGGATGATTTTGACGCCATCATCGGGGTCAATCTGCGTGGTGTATTTCTGCCGATCAAGCATGTTGTGCCCTGCATGGTTGCCAAGCGCAGCGGTAAGGTCGTCACAATCGGAGGGGTAGCGGGTATCCGTGGTTACCGCATGCGAACGGGCTACAGTGCATCGAAGTGGGCTGTCCGCGGCCTCGTCCGAACGGTCGCGCTCGAGGTCGGCCCATTCAACATCAACGTCAATAATATTTGTCCGGGATTGACCGCTACACCGCGCATGCAAAAGCTTCTAAATGGCAAGGCCGCTGCACGAGGATGGACGGAAGAGGAAATTCACGAAGAATATATTCAGGAAATGTCCTTGGGGCGAATCAGTCAACCACAGGACATCGCCGATGCGGCAGTTTTCCTTGCGAGCGAGGAGAGTCGCAATATCACAGGCCAGGATTTGATCGTGGACAGTGGATGGAAGCTGTGACGTCTGCTGTCGTAGACGAGGGGCCGCCTCTGGTTAAGTGGTAATGTCGATTAGGGCGGCGTAGAGCATGCGCGCGGCGAGCAGTGTGAGTACTAAGCGGAACAAGCGGCGAAAGAGTTGTTCATTGAGACGATCCAGTAGCGTCCGCCCAACCCAGGTGCCGATCATTCCGCTTACGAGCAGACCGATCAGCAGCGGTATGTAGGCGGCGGCACTGAATCCCATCAGGCTGAAAAACCCGATTTTAAAACAATGCTGAAAAGTCATTAATGTTGCATGAGTGGCAACGACTTCTTGGCGTTTTTCATAAGCGGCGTTTACGAACGGCGCAACCAGCGGGCCGGTTCCACCAACAAACATGGTGACGAAGCCGCTACCTGTACCGCATCCAAAAAATTTCCACATGCCCGGCCGGTTGCTGCGAAAGCCCGGTACCCACGTCGCATAAAGCACAAACATGGCAAGAATCAGCTGCAACAGCCAGGCCTGTAGAGAGAAGGCAATGCTCCCACCCAGACAGGCACCAATGATGGTGCCGATGATGAACGGTAGTAGCGCATGGTGGCGTACGTGACGTCGTAACAGCAAGGCACGAAAAGCATTTGAACTTGCTTGCACAATGCCGTGAAGCGGAACCAGTACGGTAGGGGGGAGGACCCATGCCATGACGGCGATCATCAGTACGCCCCCACCGAGACCGATTGAGGCAGACACCAGGCTGCCAGCAAAGGCCGCGCTACACAGGCCGACGAAGGCCGCTATCGAGAGTTCCGTCCCGTCGCCGAGAAATGCAACGAAGGACAACAGTTGGTCAGTGACAGTGTGGTCCACACCACATCCTCGTCAAGGTGCAAAAAACTCCCGTCTCACAGCATTTGCCCCCCATCAACAGCGATTGTCTGGCCAGTCACCCAGCGACCGGCGTGGGAGCCGAGAAACACCGCGAGGTCGGCGACTTCCTGCGGCGTACCAAAGCGCCCAGACGGAATGCTCGCGAGTATGCTGCCAAATAACGTGGGGTTGTCACGCTCTACTTGGGACCACAAACCGCCGTCAAAATAGATCGAGCCCGGTGCGATCGCATTGACGCGGATGGCACGGGGTGCGAGATCAATGGCTTGGGTTTTGGTGTATTGATTGAGTGCCGCTTTAACAGCGCCATAGGGGGGTGTGCGTTGGCTATGGGTCAGTCCCGATATTGAAGAGATATGGAGGATTGCGCCGCCTCCCGCTGCCGCGATGTGCGGCACTGCATGCCATGACCCTCTGATTGATGCCATCAGGTCGACGTCGATTGATTTTTGCCATCCGTCCTCGTCGTCGGTGCGCCCGAATCCTGACGGGTTATTGACCAACACATTGAGCGACCCCAGCGCCTTACAGGCAGCTGAGATGTAGTTCTCCAGCGCCCTGGGATCTGCGACGTCGCACGGTGCGGAATGAATCTTGGTACCGTACTCGCGTAATGATTCCGATGCTTTGGTGAGGGTTTGTGGCTCGCGAGCGCAGATTGAAACGTTCGCGCCTTCGGCTGCAAATCCGTGTGCGATGGCGAGGCCGATACCTCGGCTGGCGCCGGTGACAATAACACTGGTGTCTCGTAGTTGTAGATGCACGCGAGGCTCTCTCTAGTAATAAATGAGTTGGAAAACATCTATGCAATTGGGATACATCTGTCAATCTGGTTAAGGAACTCCCAAGGCTGCAGCCAGTGCCGGAAAGTCGTCTGCAATGATATCGTGATGTGTATTCGGCACCGGGTCAGGTGGATCTTGTGGGCCCCATTCATTCGGACGGCGGACAAACGCGGTGGTGAAACCGACCGCCTTAGCAGCGTCTAAATCAAAATTGTGGCAGGCCACCATGCAACATTCGGCTGGCTCAAGCTGCAGGTAGCGGGCTGCCGTTTCGTACACTTCCGGCAGGACCTTGTATTTTCCTATCCCTTCACACGATATTACAGCGTCCCAGTTAAGGCCGTTTTCTCGGGCGGTATCGATGATGATGCGATAGCTGAGAATGGTGAAGGACGCACAGATGAATTTGCTCTTTAATCGTTGCAGCACATCGGGAAAATCCGGCCAGGCCTTCAAGCGATGGACTGTTTCCCACCATATCTGGCGGCGTTCTTCTGGGCTTACAGCGGACAGGCCTTCCTCGGCGAGTATTTCGTCTAGCACCATACGGTGGGCGCCATCGAAATTGTAGGTCGGGGGTTGGTGCTGTCCCAGATTCAGCATCTTTTTCAGCGAGCGCCGGCGAAGTTCATTGGCCATGGCGCTCCAGTTTTTTTCAACGCGGTGACGTTGCCCGACCGTGCGCAGAGCTGAGGAAAATCCAGTGTGCCAATCGAGGACAGTGCCACCGGTGTCAAAAGTAAGAGCTTTCACATCAGCGAGGCTCATCCACATTATCTCCGTGTCGGTTGCTTTGAGTAACCGCAATGAAACACCTGAGTGTAGACCGGGAACGGCACTCCGCACAGGGGCGGTACCGGCCGTATGGAATAATGCAGCCACCGAGGGGCGTTATAGTCGACGGTTTATTTTCCTGGTGATCGCCCTTGTGGGGCGCTTCCCGCAGCAGGCAAGAGTGTCAGTGATCCCACAACAATGGTGCGTGTGTGGAAGATCAAACGGCTATTGACTCGCGTAGCGCTCGATTGGGATTCCTCCTGGCGGTGGTGTCGACACTTGGACTGGGGCTGGCCATTGCCGTCTCACGTTTTGCCTACGAAGGTGGTTCAAATGGATTGACGGTGTCGACCTGCCGTAGCGTGCTGATGGTGATTGCGATGGCGGTATTCTGCCTTGCAAGTGGTCGCTGTCTTCAGATCTCACGCCGCGATGTTCTGCATACGATAGGTCTGGGCATATTGATGGGGCTGGGCTTTTACGGCAACGTGGGAGCTGTTGAATACATCCCCATTAGTCTTGCCGCCATATTGTTTTTTTCATTTCCGCCGCTGATCGGCGTGATTCATGTTGTCTTTCTGCGCCAAACGCCGACGTGGATTCGGTCGGTCGCCATTGTGGTTGCGTTTATTGGTGTCGTCATCATGATTGGAGTGTCTACGGAGGCACCCGACTGGCGCGGCGTTTTATTGAGTCTCACAGCCGCTGTTGCCGTCGCATGGAATGCCGTGTGGATGCAACGCAGGATGTCACATGCCGACCCCGTAGTGCTCGTTTTCCACATGGGTATTGTGGCGGCAGTGATGTTGCTGTGTGTGACTGTGTGGAGTGGACATGTCGCGTGGCCCGATAGTGCCAGTGGCTGGTTCGGCCTCGGTGCAGTCAGTGTGTTGCAGTCTGCCTGTCTGCCCTTGTGGTATCTGGCATTGGCAAGGATTGGATCATTACACGCAGGCATGCTGACCAACGTGCAGCCAATCGTGACCATCACTGCCGCCTACCTGCTGTTCGATGAAATGATGCGAAGTTCCCAGTTTCTCGGAGCCGGCATGATTCTGATCGCCGTTTTCATCATGCAGCGACCGTCATCCCGAGCGAGCGGGCCCGATAGCGCACCGAATTGAGTCAGGCGTCACTGGCAAATGCGCTGCGCACGTTTGCCCAGCTCCCCCATACGGCGGATACAAACCCACCAACGAGGCCGCCAAAAATGCAGGATGCGAATACAAGGGCCCAGGAACCACCAACAACCCCCCTTGACGCGCGGG
>CAZAHE010000145.1:0-5202 GCA_964484965.1 uncultured Acidiferrobacteraceae bacterium
CAGCAAAGGTGTCGCCGTGGCTGGCTCCGACGACAAGATACTGATCGACATGTCCACAGCAGACCCTGGTCATACCGCTTCCATGGCCGATCGGCTCCTTAACCAGTATGGAATGCATTGGATCGATGCACCGATTTCAGGTGGCGCACCGGCTGCGCGCAACGGCCAAATGACCGTCATGGCTGGCGGCAGTCAACGGGATTTTGACAAAGCCAAAACGATATGGGATGCCCTCGCTGCACGTTGCACGCTGATGGGCCCCAACGGCGCGGGGCAAACTACCAAAATGCTCAATCAAGTGTTGGTTGCTTGCACCATCGCGGTACTTGGTGAAGTCTGTGGATTTGCCGAACGCAGCGGTGTTAATAGCGCTCGGATTCCACACGCGCTTGGTGGTGGGCGAGCTGATTCGTATCTATTGCAAGAGTACATGCCGAAGATGGCTGAGTCTGATTTCTCAGTGGAAGGCAGAATCGGTCTGATGGTGAAAGACCTGGACATGGTCGAAGCCCTTGCAAACCAAGCCGATGCACAAATACCAATGACTGCAGTTGCGGGCACCGTCTTTCGGAAGTTGACCGCAGCTGGCTTTGGTGATCGTGACAACTCTGAATTGGTAAATTTATACCGCCGCGTTTCGCTGCCATAGGCCATTTCAAATCCAAGGTCTGCATGCCATATAACTCTGGTAGGGGTTCAATCCAATACTTGTGTCCTTTCGAACGCAATCAATCTGCGTCGTCAAGCGACTCAATGATTGAAGACACCACATTGCCGCTCTGCGTTGGTAAGAACAGCAAGCCCAGCGACACTCCAAGGGGCCTCGGCCCAATCACCTCATTGGGGACCAGATAAGTACCGATCCGCTACTGCTTTCAGTTATCACCATGTCGCCCGATGAGGCGAAGGTCACATTGGTCGTATGCAGTCCAGCCTGCGACATTATCCGCCGGACCGGAACCCCTAATCTATCGAAGGACCAAACACAGCCGTTTCCGGCATGTGCCACATGGATCGAGTCCTCAGGTCCTCTTTCCATACCATCAGGACCGGCCAATCCGCCGGACAACTGGATGAATACGCCAACTTTCGACACTGTCCCATCCGCCATCAACGGCACACGCCAAATACAGTTCCCCCGTGTCATCGCCACATAGAGCATTGACTCGTCTTCTTTTAACATCAAACCGTTTGGACTTGGACAGGTGTCAACCAGCAGCTGCAACTGATGATTCGCCAGCTCGTAGCGATACACTCGTCCATTCGGCCTATGCATGCCCGATTGTCCCTGATCGGTAAAGTAGAGGTACCCCCCGCCGCTGTCGATTATTAAATCATTGCAACCACGAAAATGCTCGGAGTGATAATTATCGACCAGTGTGTCCAACTGCGACGCGATCGGATCGAACACCAGAATACCTTTTTTGTAATCCGCAATAAAAATACGGCCATCTTTGTGCACGGCAAGTCCGTTTGGCCAACCGTCATACTCTATTGCCGTATGCCATTCTCCATCGGGCGAAACACTGAAGAGCCGCCCATATGGGATATCAGTTAACCCAAGGGTACCGACACCATCGAATAGGGGTGCTTCCATAAAACAGTCCAGCGGACGACCCTGGTAATTTGCCAGACTCCATTCCGGCACTGTACCTGACTTGCGCAATTCATTCGGTACCGTCAGCCAGCGACGGGCATAAACCACTTCTGGTACTGGATATAAGGACACAGGATCACCCTTGATTGCTCTCCAATTGTTAAGGGTACAGTGCGCAGGTCGAACTGGCGACAGTGCCGTACTAAACCTTTGCGCTGCCGTCGATCAATGCTTTTGCAACCTCGACAAATCCTTTACCGCCTTCTTTGGTCGTCACGTATTGCGGTGGTGCAAGCAATTGATCCTTAAATTGTTTGACATTGGCGACACCAATTGAATTCGAAAAGTGTGCAAACATCAACTCGTCGTTAGGTGCGTCACCGACGAAAATTGCCTTGGCAGGCATTGCTTCAAGGTCGAGATTAAGACGCTCGCGCGCAAAACGGAATGCCGTTGTACGTTTATCGTAACTTCCAAACCAGACATTGATGTGCACTGAACTAATCTGGACATAGGCGCCGTTTGCACGGCACATAGAAACAATTTTGTTGACCGTAGCGCTATCAAGTGTTTCAACATCCCGGGCATAATCGATAGCAAGATCTGTTTCCCGATAGTTTTGATCCAATGCAATGTCCGCACCCTTCACGGACTGCATCACTTGTCCTGCAAGATCCTGCAAACGGTGTCGATTGCGCGCACGGGTCTCTATCGACTCCACGAAACATCGTACGCCGGTTTCTCCAGCGCTCGGATATGAAAAATAGAACCCACCGTTCTCTCCTATAACACCAGCCACGGGCCAGGTTCTAGCGATCATGTCGCACCATCCAGCACACGCGCCCGTAACGGGCACAACGGCGATACCAACATCTGTCAACGCATTAATTGCTCCGTAAGTCTCAACCGGAAGCAACCCATCGGTCGTTAATGTGCCGTCTACATCAGTCAGGACAACCTCAACATTTCGTAGCGCCGCCTTTGAGATTGCAGGCAAGGGTTTCATTGCGCTTGAAATCCAATTCGCAGCACGAAAAAGGGCGGGATCAACCCGCCCTTTTTACGATGGACATCGTAAAGTTAATTTTTGACCGTAGACAAGCCAAGAATTTCCCAATCCTGCATCCCACCGCGATACCACTTTATTTTATGTGCCGGATACCCCACCTTGAGCAGATTCTTGATATTGTTCGGAGATTGACCGCACCACATGCCGTTGCAGAAGAGCACCGCTGTCTTTGCATTGGAAAAATCAAACAGGCTCTCGCTCTCTTTGACGTTGAACACGCTCTCAAGGATTTCCGCAATTTCGATCGGCGTCGCACCCTTGGCCGGGTTTAGAGTGGTCCATGGCACGTTGATTGCGCTGGCGATCGTCCCTCGTTTGACCCAATCGGGCGTTCTCGAATCAATCAACACGATAGAGCTGTCCCCGCCACTCATACGTGCAGCGTAATCTATCAACTCTCGTTCCCCTATCGTTTCTACCCCAGGAGCCAGAGTCGACGGTTGAATACAAAAAGGCGGACAGGGCCTCGAAGTCTTGGCGAAAGCCGGGTTAACCGTGTTTTTGTTGTCCTGGTTTCGGCTGATCGCGACGTCTGCACCATTGTGCTTGACCGTCACCGACATTTGGCCGGTCGTAATATTGACCGGTTTTCCAGCCTGGACTGTTATCGGAACCACCATCGCGATACCGATCAGAGCCGCACCCACCGAGTTGACCATATTCATGACTTTCCTCCCGTTTATACTTTACATTGAAAAACAGATTCTAAGTTTGTTCTGCACCTTTTGTGCAGTGGTTTAACCTCTGAAGTTGCTAGCATACACTTGGCAGTGTCCCATACAGAAACTTTCCGTATTAATTGACTATCAGCAATCCGGCTCCTCACAAGCCACATCGTCAGGGTGATCGGTACACCACTCCTCGCAGGCATCCGGGTTCTCTTCACACCACTCAAGTGGATCGGCTCCCGCCGGCGGACCCGCAGCGATCACCGGAGCACTCAGCAACGCACAGACCAGCACCCACAGGCTGGCGCGGCGTCGTAACTGTAATGAACCGATCATAGACGAGCGCATGGTACGGAGACGCAATCCATGGTGCAAGTCGCTTAGCACGGTTTGTCGTTAAAGCGCCTTACACATACCATCTCACGGTTAGAGAATTCGAGGCCCTGACTGTGCCCACAACCTGCCGCACTTTAGACTTCATCTTGCGACCGCTGAAACGCTGGAATGCACTACTACTGATCGCTAGCCTTTCTTTCACGTTCAACACCTGTGTGAATGCTGCGGATGCAGTTGATTTCATGCTGCTCGACCTGTCGGGGCAGAGTCGGTCACTTTCGGACTATCGCGGTCAATGGGTGATCATTAATTTCTGGGCCACTTGGTGCGCGCCATGCCTGAAAGAAATTCCCGAGCTGGTCCGTTTTCAGAACAAAAATTCTGCTCGAGTACAAGTTATTGGCATTGATTTTGAGCAAACGCCCATTGATGAAGTGCAACGCTTCATTCGATCACTGCGGATGAACTACCCAGTACTGCGAATAGGCGACCAACCCCTGCTACCCTTTGAACCGCTACAGGGCCTGCCAAGCACCTTTTTTATATCACCGCAGGGAGCCATCGTGCATCGTCACCTAGGCCCGATAACAGCTGACCAACTCGAGCTCTGGCTAAACAGCCAAACAGAATGACAAAATCGCGGTACTTCCCCTCCGGGGAATAAGGAATTCTTAGGCGCGTGCCTCACGCCAAATCCCAAGATGCCGTTGTAACGGGCGATCGGAAAACCCAAACAGCAATACCTCATCAAAAGCTTCGAGACGGTACTCGTACCAGCTTGGAATCACAAAGGTATCGTGTGCAGACCACTCCAGCACTTGATTTTCCATGTGCACCTGACCACGGCCTTCAACGACCGAAAATACGGTTGCGTCGGTCGAGCGATAACTTCTCGTCGTCGTTTTGGGGATCAAACCCTGCACAAATGCCTCAATGCCAGGCATGGCTGGTCCGCCCGTCATCGGATTTACGTAGGTTAGTTTTAATCCCTGATGCAGATCAACTTCGCCGCGACCGCGAAGTTGATCAACTGCAGTCGCAGTTCTTGAATACGGGTAATGAAAGACCGGCGAGTACGACGTCGAGGCATGGTTGTGAAATGGCAATAATCCAGATCCGTATCTGGCCAGCGCATCTCCAATTGGACGATCAATCGGTTGTGCTTCGTCTGGGTGGTGCTCTACGTAGCTCGCATCCAGCAACGATACGATCGGTATGTCCAGTCCATCGAGCCATACAACCGGATCGTTTCCATCGTTGCCATGATCATGCCAACACCCAGCTGGCGTGATAATGAAGTCGCCTGGCGCCATAGGCGCTTTCTCACCATCCACCGTGGTGTAACCGCCACTGCCTTCGATTACAAACCGTAGCGCCGACTGGGCATGACGATGCGCGGGCGCCACTTCCCCGGGCAGGACAAGTTGTAACCCGGCGTAAAGAGACGTAGTGATTCGGGACTGCCCGGTAAGTCCGGGGTTTTCCAGAATCAGCACGCGCCGTTCAGCTTCGCTAGCGGAAATTACGTCGCC
>CAZAHE010000146.1:0-5201 GCA_964484965.1 uncultured Acidiferrobacteraceae bacterium
AGTCTAATCGTAAAGGTGTGTCAGAGCGACGGTGCATTGGCGGTTGTATCACTGGGCCAGTGAGTGGGGATCAATGGGACCGAGAACGAAACAAAGTCGACTTTTTCGATTTAAAAGGCGATATCGAAGCTTTGCTGTCTTTAACCGCCCTGCCTCATAAGGGAATAAACTGGCGCGGACTAAGCGACGATCCAGCGCTTCACCCGCGCGAGAGTGCGATTGTTCAATATAGTAAAAAACAGATTGGCAAAGTAGGCCGACTTCACCCGGACCTTGCTGATGACTATGGCTTTGAACAAACAATTTTCCTGTTTGAGCTTGATCTGGATGGGCTATTACTTCGAGAGATACCACACTACAACAGTGTCTCAAGATTTCCAACCTCGAGCCGCGACCTATCAGTAGTCGTGCCTGAAAATGTTTCGGCAGTTGCGGTCGCCCAGGAAATTTATCGGGCTGGTGGAGATCTTTTACGGCACTTGGAACTCTTCGATGTCTACAGGGGAAATCGAATCGAGTCAACCAAAAAATCATTGTCATATGCCTTGACCTTGCAGTCGACATCGCGCAATCTTACTGACGCTGAGATTGACCGGCAGATCGAACAGATCGTCGTAGCGATCCAGTCCACTCTGGGGGGAACACTCAGGGGGCAATTGGGGGGGACGATGACAGTAACCAAAGCGGAACTCGCTAACTCTTTATATGAGCAGGTCGGTCTTAATAAGAGAGAGGCCAAAGAAATTGTCGAGATCTTCTTTGAGAAAATTCGCGAAGGATTAGAGGAGGGTAAGACAGTGAAACTCTCCGGCTTTGGTGGGTTCGGCGTGCGAGACAAGCGTCAAAGGCCTGGACGCAACCCGAAAACAGGTGAACCGATACCGGTCAGCGCACGTCGGGTTGTAACGTTTAAAGTTAGTCAAAAAGTTAAGGATGGCATCGCGGCAAATGCGATCCACTTGGATGATACTGTTGAGATCGCATCGACATGACGATGCTCGACCCATCGGCAATCGAACTTCCGCCAATTCCTGCGAAACGCTATTTTACGATTGGTGAGGTGAGTAACTTATGTGAAGTGAAGCCTCATGTGTTGCGTTACTGGGAGCAGGAATTTTCGCAACTGAAACCGGTTAAACGTCGTGGTAACCGTCGTTACTATCAGCGGCATGAGATCGAACTGATACGCAAAATACGTTACCTGCTGTATCTCGAGGGATATACCATAGGTGGTGCACGAAACCAGCTTCAAACCGAACACCGGCAAACTGGCCAAGAACAATCTTCCACCAATGGTGAACGAAGGTGGCTGATTGAGGAACTGCAAGAGGTTTCGGAGTTGCTTGATTCAAAACGCTGATAGGTAATACGGGGCGTAGCGCAGTCTGGTAGCGCACCGCAATGGGGTTGCGGTGGTCGGAGGTTCAAATCCTCTCGCCCCGACCAAATACGAATATTGTGGCGCATCATAGACAGGATGGTCCTACGTGGCCTTGGGCGGGGCAATGGCACCGACGCTATAGGAGCGTCTACGCTCTCATTGCAATTGCCAGCCTTGCCTTGTTGGGTTATGCCTACTTTGCGCAGTATTATCACTATCTTGATCCATGCCCGCTTTGTATATTGCAACGCGTTGCCGTAGGCTTGATTGGCATCAATGCCCTAATAGCACTCTGTCACGCCCCCAATGGGAGAGTGCGTTGGGTGTATACGGCTAACGGTACGTTATTGCCGATAATCGGTAGCCTGATAGCAGGGCGCCACTTATATCTCCAATCTCTACCGCCTGAGAGCGTGCCCGAGTGTGGACCCGGACTCGATTACATTATCAGTACGTTGCCTATGGCAGAAGCGATCGAAAAAATATTCACGGGATCAGGCGAATGCGCGGCGACCAGCTGGACTTTTGTCGGCATTACTATGCCCGGTTGGGTGTTGGTGTGGATGTTGGTTTTCGGAGCTGCTTCAATATGTAGCTTATGGGCAGATCAGCGCACTAGTTGAAATGGTGCGTACTCTGCAAAGGTGGAGAATATAATATGGAAATCGACCTGAGGCCGGTTGCAGACACTCGAATCGAAGACATCCCAGTTGATGATCTTGGTTTCGGCAAGATCTTTTCTGACCATATGTTTGTGATGAGTTGGAATGGAGAGCGTTGGATTGATCCTCGTATCCAGGCGTATGACAAGATTGAGATTATTCCGTCGGCACTGGCGCTGCATTACGGACAGTCTGTATTTGAGGGATTAAAGGCTTACCGTGGCCTGTCCGACGGAAAAATTCGACTGTTTCGCCTCGATATGAATGCGCAACGCTTGGCCGCGTCATGTGAACGCTTGTGTATTCCGGCAGTACCAGAGGAAATCTTTACTCAATCAATATGCGAACTCGTCTCACTCGATAAGGAATGGGTGCCTCACGGGCCCGATCGTTCCCTCTACGTCCGACCCCTAATATTCGGCGCCGAGGGAACACTCGCAGTTCGACCGGCTAGTGAATATCAGTTTCTCGTGATGACGGCCCCTGTGCAGGAATACTTTAACCGTGGCGGATAAGGAATTTACTTAATAGCTGAAGATCGTTTTACGCGTGCATCACCGGGGGGCACAGGGGGCGCCAAAACAGCCGCCAACTACGCGGCGACGCTCCGCCCGATGGCAGACAGTGCGGCTGCCGGATTTGATCAAATTCTATGGCTTGATGGAATAGAGCATCGCCACGTTGAAGAAGCTGGCCAGATGAATATCTTCTTCCAAATCGATGACACGGTAGTCACGCCACAATTATCGGGGACTATCCTTCCTGGAGTGACACGCGATTCAGTAGTTCATTTATTGCGCGAACGTGCTGTGACACTGGAAGAGCGCCAGATTTCTATGGAAGAGATTCTTCAGGCAAGCGAGCAAGGAAGATTGCGTGAAGCTTTTGGTGCAGGCACTGCAGCGGTTGTCGTCCCGATCGATCGAATTCACTACCGCGGTCAAGACTTACAGTTGCCCCGGCCAAATAACAATTCCCTGTGTCAACAACTATATCAAGCTATCACCGATCTTCAGTTCGGTGTATCAACTGATTCCTATGGATGGACGACGCTGGTTGGCTGATTTAATAACGCGTATTGCTGGAGCGATCAACAACGTCAAAGTAAAGTGGCGCGGGTTTATTGTTTCTATGCTAGCTACGGGATCGCTGGCGCTAATTAGCGGCGCCGTCATGATGACTTGGACGGAAAGTGCAATGTCAGAGAACACTGCCTTATTTGGATTTAAGGTTGCAAAGACACATTGCGCACGCTGCCACGTTATCGGCCAATATAACCGCATGGGTGGCATAGGAAATGCACCGTCGTTTCAGGCGATGGCAAACAATGAAGATTATAAGGAACGGTTTTCGACCTTTTATGCCCGTCGTCCCCATCCTGTGTTTGTCCGAGTGCCCGGGTATGCCCGTTGGTCTAATGCAACCCCTTATTATCCGGAATTTAAGATCTCTCACGAAGAAATTGATCAATTGGTCGCGTATGCGGCTTCTTTGCACACAACTGGTAAATGACTATGTGTATTTCAAGCTCGTTACGCGAATAATGTTTCCATAACCTAATCTGATGCTTTCAGACACTTGGCGTTTCAATCTATGTGATGGGTGATATCAGCTTATTATTTTGTCTTTTAGTTTTGTCAGCCTTGTTTTCGGCATCGGAAACCGCAATGGTTTCCTTGTCCTTGGGGCGTGCTGAGGCCTTGATGAAAGATCGTAGGAGAGGTGCGAACTCTCTTTTCAGGCTGAAAACCGATCCGCAACGAATGTTAATCAGCATACTCATAGGAAACAATGTCGCTAACATCGGTGCATCAGTTCTTGCAACGGTTATTGCAACGAGATACCTCGGCGCGGTCGGACCGGGTGTTGCTGTCGGGGTGTTGACGTTGACAATCCTGATTTTCGCTGAGGTCACACCTAAGAGTCTGGCGACACACCACGCCGAACGAATTTCATTAGTAATGGCGCCATTAATACTGGGATTTCTACTGCTGGTTATGCCGCTGGTTTGGGTATTCGTACAGATTGCTGATACTTTCGATGATCGTTCTGGCAGCAGACAGCCGGAACCAAAAGTTACAGAGTCTGAACTGATCAGCATGGTGGCATACGGTGAGGAAGAGGGAACTATTGAGCATGGGGAGCGTGAGCTGATTGAACGAGCATTTACGCTCACAGATCTGACTGTCGTCGATGTTATGACTCCGCGTCACAAGGTATTTATGCTTGAAGGGAGGAGCATTCTAGATGAACTCCTTCCAGTCCTGATCGAAACACCATACAGCCGGATCCCGCTTTACGGGGACGATCCGGATGACATTCAACGAGTTCTACATGTAAGGGACCTGTTGCCAGCTTTGCAGAAGGGACAGCGTGAGACCCGTTTATTCGACCTTGGTAGATCTGCAAAATTCGTTCCGGAAGGTCAAAGCGTGACAGAAACAATAGGCTCGTTTCGACAGGAACAACAGCACATGGCGATAGTAATCGACGAACATGGGACATTGATGGGTCTAGTCACATTTGAAGATTTGCTCGAAGAGCTCGTTGGTGAAATCTATGATGAAAGTGACGAACCACCGCGCGGCGTTCAGTTGATTGATGGCAATCTTGCGCTACTTGATGGTGCCACCGAACTGCGTGTTGTTGAGAGTCATTTTGGTATCGAACTGCCGGGCAAGCCGACTGACTCCGTCAACCGCTGGTTATTGGATAAACTCGAACGGATTCCGACGGTAGGGGAATCATTTGAGATCGATGGTCTAAAGGTGCAGGTCAGATCAGCATCACGCCAGAGAATTCAACAGGTAGTCATAGCATTGACAGGGATTGATGCGACCTAAATCCACTAATTCTCGGTTTTTTCAACCAAACAGCACGCGCGCCTGCCGCACATGAGTGAGCGTTGTGAGTGCTGTCTCAAGCCTAACTTTCAGATCATGCGTGCTTGCTAAATCGAGCTCATCGACCGGTAACGGAAACAACAATTCGATCTCAAGGTGACCGGAAAGATAATGCAGTGCTATCTCAGGAGGCTGTAACCGTTTTAGAAGAGGGCAGTCTTCTGCGAGCTCGTCGAGGCAACTGATAATCATTTGTTCAACGTCTGAACGAAGCGGCAAGGCTGACGAGGGTTGCTCATATAAATCGTCCTCAGG
>CAZAHE010000147.1:0-5027 GCA_964484965.1 uncultured Acidiferrobacteraceae bacterium
CAAAACGGGAAATTTTTCTTTGGGAAAAGGAACCTTCATCAGGGAACGATTCATATCAGGTTTTCGGACTTCACGGGTTTCCGCTTCATCCTCGAATACTACCAATCATATTAACATCCTGAAGACTTGAGCGATAGAAAGCCAGGAATCTGCCTCCAAGCTGGTTCTGTATAAATGGGTAGAACTCGGCTAGAATTGACGGTGCCGTTTCAAACCAACCAACCATTTGAGGTTTTATGAGTCAAAGAAACAACCTCCTTCCAAATTTTCAAAAAAAATTTCTTTTACTGGTTCTGCTTTTGTTAACCAGCCTTCCAGGATTCGTTTTCGGGGTTTCACGATTTTCCGAAGAAGAAAAAGAAAACATCCGCATCTACCAGCAAAAAAGCACGGCGGTGGTCAACATCAGCAACATCGGAGTCAACTATGATTTTTTCTACCGACCCGTTCCCAGCGAGTCGGGTTCAGGCACTGGTTTTTTGATCAATGATTCAGGCATGATCCTCACCAATTTTCATGTGGTGGAGAATGCAAGCAAACTGATCGTCACCCTTTCTGACAACAGTCAATGGCCTGGCAAACTGATTGGAACGGATCCCAACAACGATCTTGCTGTGGTCCATATCGAGGCTCCAAGCGGCCTTTACAGCGTGCTCCGTTTTGCCGATTCCGACGATATCGTGGTGGGCCAGAAGGTTCTTGCACTGGGGAATCCCTTCGGCCTGAGACTGACCTTGACCACCGGCATCATCAGCGCACTCGGAAGAACCATCGAAGCTCGAAACGGGAGGAAGATCGAAGGTGTGATCCAAACCGACGCAGCCATCAACCCCGGAAACTCCGGAGGACCACTGCTCGATTCAGAAGGCAAGGTGATTGGCATCAACACCGCCATCATTGGAGCAGGAGGCAGCGTGGGCATCGGATTTGCGGTGCCGAGTAACACTGCGAAGCGTATCATCCCGGACCTGCTCAAATACGGATACGTACGAAGACCCTGGCTCGGGGTTGAACCGATTCCAACCGTCTACCTCCGCAGGCTGGGGCTCGACATCCCCGAAGGTATGCTGATCTCCCGCGTGGTGAGAGGAGCCACTGCAGCCAAAGCGGGTTTGCGCGGAGCAACCCGACAGATTGTCGTGGGACGTTATCAGGTCCCATGGGGTGGGGATATTCTGACCCACGTCAATAATCAACCGGTAAGAACCATGGAAGAACTCGCTGCCCAGATTGAAACCCGCAAAGCAGGAGAGGTAATCACACTGGATTACATTCGTGATAACCATAAAGAAAGCGTCAAAGCCACCCTCGTGCTCAGGCCTCGTTCCTGATTGCAGAGCCCTTCTCCATGAACACCTATTCCAGCATCAGGCTCGATCGTGCCGCCCACCTGCGCAGAGAAACAGACTGGCTTCGGAACAAACTCCGTTCCGGAGAAAGTTGTTGCATCCCTCTCTGGCAGGAAAAGAATCTGGTCCGTAACGGTGAAACCTGTGAAGCACTTTTCCCTCGTTTATCCGAGAATTCTCCAGTCGATCCTCAGGAGTGCATCTTCCTCGGAATGCTCGACGGTGAAGCCTTCTTCACCTACGACTGTTCAGAACTGGAGACACCTCCAGTTCATGAAGATGGAAGATTCGAAGACCTTCGAACGCTGGCCGGCCTGCTCCCTCTGGAAGAAGGAGCCTTGCTGGCTTACGCCCGAGGAATGTGTCATTGGCACCGTTCCAGCCGCTTCTGCCCACGCTGCGGGGAAGCGACCCAGGTACTCGATGCAGGACATCAAAAAAAATGCCTCAACCCTTCCTGTGGATTTCCCCAGTTCCCGAGAACCGATCCTGCCGTCATCATGCTCGTCCATGACGGAGACCATGTTGTTCTGGGAAGACAGCAACGTTGGCCTCCCGGGATGCATTCGATCCTTGCCGGCTTTGTAGAGCCTGGAGAAAGCCTTGAAGACACAGTCATCCGGGAAGTAAAGGAAGAGGTAGGAATAGACGTGGAATATCCGCAGTATAAATCTTCACAACCCTGGCCGTTTCCATCCTCCTTGATGCTTGGTTTTCGCAGTATAGCAACACCAGGACAATCGCTTACGGTAAACACCGAGGAACTGGAATCGGCAAGGTGGTTCTCGCGGAAAGAACTGAAACAATCACCAGAAAACGAGGATTTTCGAATGCCCCGCAAGGATTCCATCGCCCGTCGTCTGTTGGATGAATGGCTGGCAGAAGACAACTAACAAACACTCTAGGAAAAGCTGATGAGTCAAAGAGTTTATAATTTCGGTGCCGGTCCTGCGATGCTTCCCACTGAAGTGTTGGAAGAAGTTCAGCAGGAAATGCTCGACTACCAGGGCCATGGTGCATCCATCATTGAAATCAGTCACCGTGCCCCGCCATTTCTGGAAATCCTTGAAGAAACCGAAGAACTTTTCCGCAGACTGAGCGGTCTGGGGTCGAGTCATGCCCTGTTTTTCATGCACGGCGGAGCTCAGATGCAGTTCTCGGCGGTTCCATTGAATTTGATCGCACGAAAAGAAAAACAAACTGCCGTCTACCTCATTACCGGAAAATGGGGGGTACTCGCCGAAAAGGAGGCCCGCAAGTTTGGAACTACCGAAATTGCTGTCGATGGAAAATCCTTTGATTACAGAAAAATCCCCGCATGGCAAGGAACTTTGGACCCTGAAACGAGTTATGTCCACCTGACCTCAAACAACACCCTCTACGGCACCCAATGGCAAAAATATCCCGAAACCGGAGAGGTTCCTCTCGTCAGTGATTCGACTTCTGATATCCTCTCACGAAAAGTGGACTACTCCCAGTTTGGATTGATATATGCGGGGCTTCAGAAAAATCTGGGTCCCTCAGGATTAGCACTGGTACTGATACGCAAGGATTTGTTGGGCCTGGCTTTGCCGCAGACCCCCAAACTTTTGGATTACCAGCTTGCCGATGAACAACGTTCGCTGGCGAACACCACCAGCGTCTTTTCGATTTATGTGACTCTGAAAATGTTACGTTGGATGGAAAAACAGGGCGGGGTGGCTGTTATGGAGCAGAGGAACCAGGAAAAATCTCAGTTGCTCTACGAAGTTCTGGATGGATCAGAATTCTACCATGCAGTGGCAAACCCTGGAGACCGATCGATCTGCAACGTCACCTTTCATCTTCCAGATGACAAAAAGGAAAAAAAATTTCTTGAACAGTCCTTGAAGGAAGGGCTTTATGCCCTCAAAGGGCATCGTGATGTGGGAGGTATTCGTGCTTCCATCTACAATTCCATGCCCCTCGAAGGAGTCCAGGCACTAGCAGATTTTATGCGGGATTTCGAAGGCCGGGAAGGTTAGGCTGCCTTGGCTTTGACAATTTGGATCAGGTTTTCCGGCCATTGGAGGTAGTCCTGCCATTGCGGATCCGGAATCCTCAATGGAAGGGACTTTGCCAGTTCAACCATCTTCCAGTAGTTCGGTTCAAAAGGTTTTTTGACTGGTTTTTCGATGTTAGCCCCCTTCTTCAGGTTGCACCGATGACATGCCGCAACCACATTGTCCCACTGGGTTCCACCGCCCCTGCTTTTAGGAATCACGTGATCGATGGTCAACTGTTCTGTACTGAGAATTTTGAGGCAATACTGACATCTGAAACCGTCCCGGAGGTAGATGTTACGGCGGGTGAAATTGACTTTGCCTGCATGGGGACGGTAACGAGCCATCATTACGACGCTGGGCATGGGCATTGCCAAATGCTGTGAACGACATATCCAGTCGTCGTAGGATCTCAGGATTTTGACCTTGCCAAGAAAATGGGCCTTGATTCCCTGCTGCCATGAAATCGTGCTTAAAGGCCAGAGCGTGAGAGGCTGACCATCCAGGTTCAGCAGCAAGATGTCGCCCATTTTAAATCCTTAGTCTCACGAGTCATTCCTCAAGAAATTTCGCAGCACCGTATGAAGGATTCCCCCATTGCGGAAATACTCGATTTCAACCGGGGTATCAAGGCGGCAGAGCACCGGGATTTCGCTTCCATCAGCTTTCAGCATCAATTGCTGGCTTGGCCGAATAGAATCATTGAGCCCGATCACCGAATAGGTCTCTTCACCGCTTAGTCCCAGGGATTCATGCGTTGCTCCATCGAGGAACTGGAGGGGGAGAACTCCCATCCCAACCAGGTTGGAACGGTGGATACGCTCATAACTTGTTGCCACTACCACCCGGACTCCTAACAGGAAAGTCCCCTTGGCAGCCCAGTCACGTGAAGACCCGGTTCCATATTCTTTTCCAGCAAGGACGATCAATGGAGTTCCAGATTCCTTGTAGCGCAGGGATGCTTCATAAATGCTCATCTCTTGTCCACTTTCCAGATGGCGGGTGAAACCTCCCTCGGTTCCTGGCGCCATTTGGTTGCGTAAACGGACGTTGGCAAAAGTCCCGCGGGTCATGATCCGGTCATTGCCTCTTCGTGATCCGTAGGAATTGAAATCCTTTCTTTCGACCCCTCGTTCCTGCAGGTACTTCCCTGCAGGAGTCTCCGCTGCAAAAGCTCCTGCTGGAGAAATATGATCGGTGGTAACAGAGTCTCCTACTTTGACCAACACCCTGGCTCCCTCGATGTCTTCAAGAGGTTTGAGTTCCATGGACATGCCTTGAAAGAATGGAGGATTCTGGATGTAGGTCGAATCTTCATTCCACTGATACTCACTCCCATCGGATGAATCGATGGTTCCCCAAAGTGGAGAATGCTGATCCGGCTTCCCGTATTCCTTCTGGTACATTTCGCGCTTGATCTGATCCTGAACCGAAGCAATCTCTTGGGATGAGGGCCAGATCTCTCTGAGAAAAACCTCTTTCCCTTGAGAATCACGTCCCAATGGATCGGTGCTGAGATCAATATCCACTGTTCCTGCCAGCGAGTAGGCGACAACCAATGGCGGACTGGCCAGGTAATTAGCTTTGACATGTGGGCTGATACGTCCCTCAAAATTACGGTTACCGGAAAGGACGGACGCCGTGACCAGGTTGCCTT
>CAZAHE010000148.1:0-4890 GCA_964484965.1 uncultured Acidiferrobacteraceae bacterium
AGATCAAACTGAACAGCTACTGGAAGGAGTACTCGCCCAAACATCTCAATTACGCAAATATGGACAGTGAAGGCCTCATTTGGCAATTCACCGTCGCAACGCTAACCGCCTTTAACTAGTTTTATCAACGACCGCGTCGACTGGCGAGCATTAAACAGATCTGTTTTTCATGATTACTACTGATTTTGTTAATCCTTAGGCACGGGTTCGACCTGAAACGTGACACCTTCAATATCAATCACCCTTACTTGCTCGCCAACAGACGCGTCGGAACCCCGAGCCCGCCATAACGTATCCTCCACGCGAACTTTGCCGATCCCGTTGGTTATTGCTTCTTCGACTACCACGACCCTACCTATGTAGCGCTTACCTCGATTACTGAGCGCCGTCTGATCTTGCCTATTTTTCTGAAGAAATTTTCTCGAAATCACGATGGTGCCAATTGACAAAATCGCAAAAATGGCAAGCTGTAGCTCCCAGGCTAGCTCTGGGTATATAAAAAGTGCTATGCCGACGGCCCCAGCCGAGATGCCCATCCACAGAAAGAAAGTCCCTGGCGCTGCAATCTCTAAAAGCACCAAGACCACGGCAATGATCCACCACGTCCAGTACACAACTTGACCAAACAGTTCATCCATCATGTGTTCTTCTTGTCACCAAAAACGTCTTTGGCCAATTCACCGATGCCGGCAAGCGAGCCAAGAATGCCGCTGGTTTCCATCGGGAGAAGAACCAGTTTCTCATTTTCTGCCGTCCCAATTGTTTGCAGTGCCTCGACATATTTCTGCGCTACAAAGTAATTAATGGCTTTGGCATCCCCGCTTTTGATTGCTTCAGATACCAATTGCGTTGCCTTGGCTTCCGCTTCTGCGAGCCGTTCCCTTGCTTCTGCATCACGAAAAGCAGACTCTTTTCGCCCTTCCGCTTCTAATATTGCGCCTTGCTTTTCGCCCTCTGCCCGTAAAATTTCGGCTTGCCTTTTTCCCTCTGCCTCCAGGATTTCAGCACGTTTTTGACGTTCAGCCTTCATCTGACGACTCATTGCCTCAACCAAGTCAGCGGGGGGATCAAGATCCTTGATCTCTATGCGAGTCACTTTTACACCCCATGGGTCAGTCGCCGCATCAACCACACCGAGCAAACTGGCATTGATTTCATCACGATTCGAGAGAATCTCATCCAGCGCCATCGCACCGAGTACAGTTCGAATATTTGTCAGACACAGATTCTGCATTGCAACGCCTAACTGATTAACTTCGTATGTGGCTTTACCTGCATCTAATACCTGAAAAAAGACCACACCATCTGCCTGAATGACAGCGTTGTCTTTCGAAATGACGCTCTGTGATTGGATGTCCAACACTTGTTCCATCATGTTGACTCTCTGTGTGATACGGTCAATGAAAGGAACAATCAAATTTAGGCCCGGTGTCAACGCTTTAGTAAACCGACCGAAGCGTTCCACCGTATATTGGTAACCCTGCGGTACGGTTTTTACTCCCTTAAATACGATCACCACTGCTAGAACAACAACAATCAGGATGAAAATCGTTGATCCATCCGGCGAAATCCCGCCCATAGACACATTCATATTATTTCCTTCATCTTGTTACGGATTATGTAGCGTGTGTTAACACATCGCTTTATTAATTGATAGCCAAACCAACGAGCCGTGTAATCGACAACAATAATTGGCGATATGTATGTCTCCAAATCTGCAGCGCGGATGCTATCTAATCAACGACAAACCTTTTACACCGCAGGTACTGTTCTGCCTGCTGGTTAGCCAGACGGACATCAGTGCTGCCGTGTAGTCAAAGCCTTTACTGACACAAGCCCTCCGGACTTGTCGGCAGCCATCACTGTGCTGATGCTAAAAACGACTAGAAATACTTTTCCGGTCCCGCACACATGCCAGGTGTTGACCCACGCCGATCGAGAAATCGGTGATTTCATATCAGCATCTCCTAAATGGGCTCGTCGACTAGCTCTTAATGTCCGAGGCTATACGCAGACACCCTATCACTACCTGATAAGTTGCTCAAAAATGGGCCTTCTGGGCAGGCTCATCCGCACTAACGCACTACACCGGGCCATATGCAGATCACTCCAGCCAGTGCCGCATTTGCGTCAAACGATCAAGAACTGCATGATGTCGAAGCTGGTGATTCTAATAATAGAATGCTGCTTTGATCTGACCCGTTTGATTACTCCCTCAACGCATAATACTTTGTTATTGTTGTCTTCAGAAACACAATACAGCCGTGCCGGCGGAAACGCCCGCCCGTGCTTCGACTCAAGGACCAACCGATGGATATGATTCGCCTCGACCCGCCCGCAGCACTGACAATGCCGATTGGCGAAGCAATGTTTACCCAGCGCGCTACCCGCCGCCTCGATCCAGATCGCCCGGTCTCCGACACACAGATCCAGACGATACTGGACGCTGCCTCTAAGGCGCCGAGCGGGGCCAATAGTCAGCCAGCTCGTTATCTCGTTATTCGAGATCGCGCCACCATTAATGAATTCGGCAAATTGTACTTTGAGGCGTGGTGGGCCAAGCGTCGCGATGCATACGGCTGGACCAGCAAAGCCGATATTCCAGAGAACTCAGTCTATCGCCTACCGGCTCTGTTGGCCGATGAAATGGTCAATGCACCTGCCGTAATTCTGGTTTACTCCGAGCAATCTGGCGTGGCAGAGTCTTCTACTTTTCCGGGCGTGCAGAACCTGCTGCTGGCGGCGCGCGCACTGGGTCTCGGCAGCGTGCTGACAACCTTACATCCGCAAGTCATGCAACGCGTCAATGAAATGTTTGAGGTACCCGACGATATGCTATTTCACTGCTGCATTCCGATCGGCTATCCGCGCGGAAACTTTGGCCCAACCAGTCGTCTGCCTAGCAGCGCCACCACCTGGTGGAACCGCTGGAACGAACCGCCACCCTGGAAATAATCCACGATTTAACTGCTTTGATCGACAACTATTAAGCCATAGCCTCTTCGTTGCAACATCGCAGACGCTTTGTATAGTTCGAAAATCAACTCAATGATTTTGTGCTGAGCTGCACTTCGCAACCAATAACCTAATCGAAGTGGTTGATTAGCACTGCAGTTTGAGTCACACCAACGGTACCCGCTTGGCCGCAATTGCAGCTGGCGAAATTACTTCCATGTCGAGTTCGACGTGCCACCTTTTGGTGCAGTGCACCTCTGGAGGTGTGTTTGGTTTCCGTGCACCCGTGATAATAAAACTATCGTAGCCGTTCATCATTACCTCATTACACTTGCTTACGTAAATCGGAAACCCACCGATATAAGGCATAAACACACTTGGCCGCCCTGGAATATTTGCTCCCACATACCAGGAACTACAAGTCGATCGAAGAGAAACTTTGGAAACATCGTTGACATGTTGTACCCAATCGTCTTCGTGAGCGATTTTCGGCTCGATAGTATCGGCGTCCACATTTCGCATATGACCAATACAATCAGCAATCCAGTCTACGTGCTGCTCAATCGCCTGAATCATGCTGGCGAGCACGGATGGGCTGCCAGGTCCAGTGATCATAAACAGATTGGGGAAGCCTGCCGATGAAAGCCCAAGATAGGCTCTTGGTCCCGCCCTCCACTTTTCATTAAGGGTCAATCCATCGCGTCCAGTAATTTCCATTTTTTCGAACGACCCGGTCATCGCTGCAAACCCGGTTGCACAGACAACAGCATCCAACTCATACTCCATACCGTTGGCAACGATGCCACTTCGGGTAAAGCGTTCGATCGGTTTCTGCGAAACATCGACGAGTGTGACATGCGGCTGGTTGTATACCGCGTAATAGTCCGTATCAACACAAAGACGCTTACACCCGAACACATTGTCAGGACAAAGCAGATCAGCCGTTTCGGGATCCTTCACAATATCGCGGATTTTTTTACGAGCAAAGTCCGCAATTGTCTCGTTAGCCACCTTGTCAAACAGCAAATCACCGTAAGCCCCAAGAAAAGGCAGGCCACCACGAGCCCATAGCTTCTCGTATTGGTGTTGACGCTCTTCCGCGGTTGCTTCAAGTGCAGGCGCCGTGTTGAACTCGAAATAAAAGCCCGTTGGTCTCGCGCGAGCCTTTGCTCTTAGGGCTGGATATTCGCGTTTGATGGAAGCTACGTATTCGGGTTCCAATCTTTGGTTATGCGCCGGCACCGAGTAGTTCGGAGTCCGTTGGAACACCGTTAGCGAGGAAGCCTGATTTGCGAGTATTGGCATGGCCTGTATTGCCGACGACCCTGTTCCAATTACTCCAACACGAAGCCCTGATAGATCCACGTCATCGTGAGGCCATTCGCCCGTGTGATAGATCGGGCCATCAAAATCATCGAGCCCTTCAAAATCAGGCCGGTTAGCAGCTGACAGGCAACCGACCGCCATGACACAAAACTGTGCGATCACCTCGTCATTACGGTCTGTCTTTACATGCCACAGATTCTTGCTCTCGTCGAATGTGAGCGATGCTACCCGTGTATTGAATTGAATATCACGACGAAGATCAAAGCGGTCAGCGACGTGGTTTGCGTACTCAAGGATTTCAGGTTGCGGGGAGTATCGTTCAGACCATTCCCACTCCTGCTCTAATTCATTTGAAAACGAAAAAGAGTACTGCATGCTCTCGACATCACAGCGGGCACCGGGGTAACGATTCCAGTACCATGTTCCACCGACGCCACCGCCAGTCTCGTAGACGCGGGCCGAAACACCAAGCTCGCGCAACCGGTGCAGCATAAACATACCAGCGAAACCAGCCCCCACAATGACCACGTCGTAGCATTCTTTTAGTCCCGCCATAGCTCTCTTTCTCTCGGTCACCGACTAGATCACAACGCAAGTGTTTTGCTGGTC
>CAZAHE010000149.1:0-4887 GCA_964484965.1 uncultured Acidiferrobacteraceae bacterium
TTTTTGGCGTCGAACCAGCGCTGCTTGATAACGAGGGCAAAGAAATCGATGGTGCTGGTAGCGGCACTTTGGTCTTGAAAGGTTCGTGGCCCGGACAAATGCGCACGGTGTATGGCGACCATGAACGTTTCAAGGAAACCTATTTTGCAGCGAACCCCGGCTATTACACGACGGGTGATGGGGCGCGCCGCGACGAAGACGGATATTACTGGATAACGGGCCGTATCGACGACGTTATCAATGTGTCTGGACACCGTATGGGGACGGCGGAGGTCGAAAGCGCACTGGTGCTGCATCGTGACATAGCAGAAGCAGCAGTTGTCGGCTACCCGCACGAGATAAAGGGTCAGGGGATTTACGCTTATGTAACCTTAAATGCTGGCACCGAAGCATCAGCGGACCTCAGAGGAGAACTGATCCAATTGGTAAGAAAAGAGATCGGGGCTATAGCGCAACCGGATGTGATTCAATGGGCGCCTGGGTTACCGAAGACTCGCTCAGGAAAGATTATGCGCAGAATTTTGAGGAAGATTGCAGAGAATGAAATCGATCAACTCGGTGACACATCGACCCTCGCTGATCCAGCCGTAGTAGACGACTTGATTTCAAACCGAGCCAATCAATGACGTTGAGATAATCGGCATGTGAGATGATCTGCTAGTTTGAAGAGTTGCGGTGCGAATTGAAGGAATATAGACTTCGCATCCCCTAGAGATGTCAAACTCCTTGCTGCATCGCTGATTGCGGGTGGCTAACCCAAAAGGAGACCGTAATGCGGCACTACGAGATTGTTGTCCTTGTCCACCCCGATCAAAGTGAAAATGTAGGTGCTATGGTTGAGCGCTATCGTAATCACGTGGAGGGGGCTGACGGCGTCATTCATCGAATAGAAGACTGGGGCCGGCGTCAGCTGGCATACCCCATTGAGAAGATTCATAAAGCACATTATTTGTTGATGAATGTTGAGACGAACCAGGAGACTATCGACGAACTTAAGAATATGTTTAAGTTCAGTGATGCCGTTATCCGAAATCTTGTCATTCGAAAATCGCGTGCAGATACCGACCCATCGCCACTTGTCCGCAGCAGTGAAGAGGCGCAAGAAAGTGAGGCGCGTGAAGGAAGACGCGAAAGTGACCGTTCAAGTAGTGAGCGAGCTGCTGTGGGAGACGATGGTAAGGCCGCGGCCAGCTCTGGCATTGAGGCGGATGCAGGCAACACAGATAAACAGGCACCAACAAGTCAGGAGGAGGCGCAGACTCAAGCAACAGAATCATCGGCGCTTGCCGAGGCAGAGCCATCCGATGATTCTAAATCTGGAGAAAATTGATGGCACGCCCCAATCGAAAACGTAAATATTGTCGATTTACTGCCCTCGGTATAAAGGAAATTGACTATAAAGATCTCGACACGTTGAAAAGCTATATCAGTGAGACAGGGCGTATCGTGCCGAGTCGTAATACTGGAACGAAACCTCGTTATCAGCGGCAGTTATCGACCGCAATCAAACGAGCGCGATTTTTGGCGCTTCTGCCATACACAGACCAGCATTAAGAGAATTAGACTATGGATGTGATTTTGCTGGAGAAGATCAGCAACCTTGGTGAGCTGGGCGACCTCGTCAGCGTGAAGGCCGGCTACGCAAGAAACTTTCTCGTCCCGAGCGGCAAAGCAGTGTGGGCCACTTCAGATGCGAAGACACGAGTCGACGAACGTCGAAAGGAGTTGGCAAAACTTGATGCCGCGCGCCTTGAAGTGGCACGAGCAAAGGCGGCATTGTTGCCACCGGAGATCAGTGTTAAACGAAAAGCAGGTGAAGAAGGACGATTGTTTGGTTCAGTGGCGGCACTCGACATCGTAGAGAGTTTAAGCGAGCTGGAAATTGTCATACAGCGTTCCGAAATTAATATGCCGGACGGTGCAATTAAAAGCATTGGCGAGCATGGCATCGAGATCATTCTGCATCCCGAGGTTAGGCAGAAGCTGCAAGTCCATGTAGTGGCGGAAGTAGAATCGGAATAATCGCCCTCACAGCTGAATGGGCGACCGATAGCTGAATAGGACGGGTCACCGTTGTCAGATTTCTCCGCCGCGCTATGAATATTGCTATTAGGGCTGTGCGGGCAACGCCTGTAATAGTGCCATTCAGGCGTCCGCCCCTCACTGCAAGTGGTCCGATCAAGGAAGTCGCTCTAGTATTGCTAGACATCGAAAGCGATGCTGATTTGGTTGGTCACGCCTATTTGCTGACATTTCTTGCCTCAATGCTTAAACCAACGGTCGAATGTGTTCATGCCGTAGCACAACTGGTGGTGGGTAAGGTGGCATCTCCTGATCAGGTGGATGCGCAACTACGGGCGCAGCTGCGGCTTTTGGATCTCCACGGAATTCTTGGTCAGGTGTTGGCTGGCATCAACATGGCGTTGTGGGATGTAAAAGCCAAGGCTGCTGACCTACCGTTGGTCAATTTGCTAGGTGTAAAACACAAGCGTATCAGGGCCTACAACAGCTGCGGCCTATGGTTAAGAAACGATAGTCCTGAGTTTCTTGCTGATGAATGTGAGGAGTTGCTGGCAGAGGGAGGTTACAAGGGCATTAAATTACGCATAGGGTACGCATCGCCGGAGGAAGATTTAAAGGCGATCCGTGTGGTCAGGAATCGACTAGATCCTAACGTTTGCCTGATGAGTGATTTCAATCAATCTCTCGATGCGGGCGATGCGCTACGGCGATGTAGGGTGCTCGATGATGAGGGCCTGTACTGGATAGAGGAACCGATTCGATATGATGATTATGCGTCATCAGCGAAGATCGCCACTGAAATTAAGACGCCGTTGCAAACCGGAGAGAATCTTTTGAATCCGATTGAATTCCAAAAGGCAATTTGCAGTGGCATTTCGGATTACTACATGCTTGATGTGCAAAGGATGGCGGGGGTCAGTGGCTGGATGACAGCAAGCAGGCTGCCCGAGGCACGTGAGATCCAGATTTCGAGTCATTTATTTCCAGAGATCAGCGTGCATCTGCTGGCGGCGGCTGACAACGCACACTGGCTCGAGTTCGTAGACTGGGCGCATCCTGTGATGCATGACCCAGCAAGGGTTGAAGGCGGATTTGTTGCAGTGTCCGATCGCGTTGGCAATGGAATCGAGTGGAATCGGGAGGCAGTCGAGCGTTATATGGTGCAGTAGTTATAAGGGAATTCTGGCAATGCTGTCGGCCTCCTATCCGAGCCTGTCAATTGCTGTAACCTGAACGTAGAATGACCTGGAAGCTGTTTCGTAACCCAATGTGAATACAACCGTCGTGGCCGAAACCCAACTGCGCCAAGCCGTACGAAATGAACCGCGTCTGCCCCCGCAGGCGCTTGAAGCCGAGCAATCGGTTCTCGGTGGCTTGTTGCTCGAGTCCTCGCGTTGGGATGATATCTCTGAACTGATTAGAGCCGAGGACTTTTATGTTCGAAGCCATAAAGAGATTTTTCGCGCAATTAGTGCGTTGAGAGGTCAGGATGAAGCGGTTGATGTTGTCACCGCCACGGAGTGGTTAGAGCGTAGTGGCCAATTGGCGGCTGCCGGAGGGTTGGAATACCTTGGGGAGCTAGCCAACAATACGCCGGGTACCGCAAATATCCTCGCCTATGCGGGGATTGTTCGCGAGCGGTCAGTGCTACGAAGACTGATCTCGGCGGCCAATGAAATATCCGAAAAAGCGTACAACCCCGGTGGCGATGCGGTTGCAGAGATTCTCGACTACGCGGAACAACAGGTTTTCCAGATTGCCGAAACGAATCGTTGGGAACGCACTGGGTTTGCGCCGATACAGACTCTTTTGACAAACGCAATAGATCGTATAGAAGAGCTCTACGAGTCAGGTACTAATCTTACTGGTGTTGGAACAGGTTTCAGTGACCTGGATAATTTAACTTCGGGACTACAGCCAGCGGACCTGGTAGTGATTGCGGGACGGCCTTCGATGGGTAAAACAAGTCTGGCTATGAACATTGTTGAAAATGCTGTCCTCGGTGGTAAGTTGCCGGTGGCTGTTTTCAGTATGGAGATGCCCGGTTCGCAGTTAGCGATGCGCCTGCTCGCCTCGCTAGGACGGATTAACGCCCATAAAGTCCGCACCGGAAAACTCGATGCCGACGATTGGCCTAGACTGACGTCTGCTGTGGGACTGCTTAGCGAAGCGCCACTGTACATCGATGATTCGCCTGCCTTATCACCGTTGGAGCTGCGTTCAAGGGCGAGACGCCTGGCCCGTGAGCACAACGGCTTGGGTATGATCGTAGTTGATTATTTGCAGTTAATGCAGTCGTCCGAGGACAGTGAAAATCGAGCGAATGAGGTATCGGCCATTACGAGGGCGCTCAAGTTTCTTGCGAAAGAGCTCAATGTACCGGTCGTTGTGCTGTCGCAGCTGAACCGTAGCCTCGAACAACGTCCTAATAAACGGCCCGTCATGTCTGATCTTCGCGAGTCAGGAGCGATTGAACAGGATGCGGATGTGATTTTGTTTATCTATCGCGACGAGGTCTATAACCAGGATAGCCAGGACCAAGGTACTGCCGAAATCATTATCGCAAAACAAAGAAATGGCCCGACCGGTACGGTTCGGTTAACTTTTCTCGGTGAATACACCCGTTTTGAAAGTTTTGCCAGAGAATTTGACGAGCGTGCTTTTTAGCGCATCCGTCGGACATGACGAGCCGCGGCCTGATCGGATAAACGCGTCTTTTAAGCCAGATTAAGTTGCCTCGAGAATGAGCGCGCGGTTAGAGAAAGTTTCCTACCTATGTGAGTCCTGTGGTGCTATAGCGACCAAGTGGGCCGGCCAGTGTGTGCAATGTGAAAGCTGGAATAGTCTGCGTGAGCAGGTTGTCAC
>CAZAHE010000150.1:0-2130 GCA_964484965.1 uncultured Acidiferrobacteraceae bacterium
TCGATGCCATCCAATGCCTAGGTGGTAATGGTTATATAAATGATTTCCCAACAGGCCGCTTCCTCAGAGATGCAAAACTTTTCGAAATTGGGGGCGGGACCAATGAAATTCGACGGATGTTGATTGGACGGGAGCTATTTAATCAATCACGGTAACACAACTTTGGAGTAAACAAATGAACGAAGATCCCATTGTTGTCGCTGGTGCTGCAAGGACACCAGTCGGCGCATTCCAAGGAACCTTGTCAACATCTTCGGCTTCTGAACTAGGCGCCACAGCAATTAGTGCTGCGGTCGAGCGATCGGGAATAAAACCAGATACCGTAGAGGAGGTGATAATGGGGTGCGTTCTAGCCGCTGGTCAAGGTCAAGCCCCAGCCAGGCAAGCGGCTCTTAGCGCCGGTCTATCTCTGAAGACTGGGTGTACCACTATCAACAAAATGTGTGGCTCGGGAATGAAAGCTGTAATGCTTGCTCACGATATGATTCTTGCAGGTACGGGACGGACTATAGTCGCCGGTGGACAAGAAAACATGAGCCGTGCGCCCTATCTTCTACCAAAGGCGCGCAAAGGTCACCGACTCGGGCACTCTCAAGTTGTTGATCATATGTTTCTAGATGGGTTAGAAGACGCGTATGAGCGAGGAACGTTAATGGGTGAATTCGCTGAACAATGTGCAACACATTATGGATTTACCCGAGAAGATCAAGATGACTTTGCGATTGAGTCACTTACGCGCGCGAAGGAAGCAATTGAGAATGGAGCTTTCGCCAACGAAATCACAGCCGTCCCAATTGATGTGAAAGATGGGGATCAAGTTGTAGATACTGATGAAACCCCACTCAGTGCTAACGTTGAAAAAATCCCCCAGTTACGACCTGCTTTCCGCAAAGATGGTACCGTTACTGCAGCTAACGCTAGTTCTATATCCGATGGTGCTGCGGCTCTAGTTCTAATGAAACTCTCCGATGCCGAAAAAGGTGGGCACGTGCCTCTTGCAAAAATTCTCGGGCATACAACTTTTGCACAAGAATCCCGGTGGTTCACAACTGCACCAATTTTTGCAATACGCGAGTTATTGGAAAAGATTGGTTGGAAGGCCCATGACCCGCACCTCTATGAGGTTAACGAGGCATTTGCGGTAGTAGCAATGGCCGCAATGCGTGAACTTGGCATCACCAGCGAAACGATTAATGTTCACGGGGGTGCCTGCGCTCTTGGTCATCCTATTGGGGCATCTGGCGCAAGAATTATTGTTACCTTACTAGCCGCATTGGAGCGTCATGGACTCTCTCGCGGTGTTGCTGCTCTCTGTATCGGTGGCGGCGAAGCCACAGCAATGGCATTCGAAAGAATTACATGAATGTGTTCTCGACGGAAAAGGTCAAAACCCTTGAGACATTGCCCTAAATGCTCAGAAGAAGAATGGCCCATTTGACAACATTGGTCTGAAATATTGTATTCCGACCCAAGAATGATTGATAACAAGGTTATTTCATTGTAGACCATTAAGAGGCTTTTCATGACTCAGCACCAAACTCGAATAAAGATAGATTCCAAAATCTTTTGCAAAAATAGTAAGGTTATGCGGAGTCGTCTTGACGAACTGAATGCTACTCTTTCTAAGGTTACTCGTGGGGGCGACACAAAAGCACGACGGCGGCATGAGGCACGAGGTAAATTGTTAGTCCGTGATCGCATCGACCTCTTGTTAGACAAAACTACACCTTTTCTTGAACTCTCACCACTTGCCGGTTACCAGTTATACACAGACAAGATTCATTCTGGAGGTATCGTCACCGGTATCGGTCGGGTCTCCAATCACGACTGCATGATTATCGCAAACGATGCGACCGTAAAAGGGGGTGCTTATTACCCGATTACAGTCAAGAAACATCTTCGTGCTCAGAAAATTGCCTGGGAAAATCGCCTACCGTGTCTATATCTTGTCGATTCGGGAGGCGCTTTCTTGCCTCATCAGGATGAAGTTTTTCCAGATCGTCACCACTTTGGGCGAATTTTCTTTAACCAAGCTAATATGTCGGCTGCAAGTATTTCTCAGATAGCGATTGTTATGGGCTCATGCACCGCTGGAGGCGCATATGTACCAGCCAAGTGAGATGAATCTAT
>CAZAHE010000150.1:2140-4759 GCA_964484965.1 uncultured Acidiferrobacteraceae bacterium
ATTGTCACAGCAGAAGAACTTGGCGGCGCTGAAACCCATTGTCGAAAGTCGGGGGTGGCTGATCACCTTGCACAAGATGATGAAGATGCCCTCAAAATTGCAAGAAGCATTGTCTCTCATTTACCGCCGGAATCTGATCCATACACAGAGAAAAACTCTGCCCCCCCATTATATGACTCTTCAGAGATATACGGCGTGATATCAGCGGATCCGAGAATACCGTACGATGTTAGAGAAATCATTTGCCGAATCGTTGACGACAGTGATATTGATGAATTTAAGGCTCTTTATGGAACAACATTAGTTTGTGGTTTTGCTTCCATAGGTGGATTTGAAGTAGGAATAGTTGCCAATAATGGAGTTCTTTTTTCGGAATCTGCTCTTAAAGGAGCTCATTTCATTCAAGTTTGCAGCCAAAGAAAAGTGCCACTAGTGTTTTTCCAAAATATCACTGGATTCATGGTAGGCAAAAAATCTGAAAACAGTGGGATTGCTAAAGATGGAGCAAAAATGGTTGCTGCTGTTGCATGTAGCCAGGTTCCCAAATTCACGGTAATAATTGGGGGCAGCTTCGGGGCTGGAAACTATGGTATGTGCGGCCGGGCATATGACCCAAGATTTTTGTGGATGTGGCCGAATGCACGGATCTCTGTTATGGGTGGTGATCAGGCTGCGAGCGTTTTGTCTGAAGTAAAACAGCAAAGATCCGGTACCAACAGTGGAGCACCAACCGACGAAGACGACCTACACTTCCGGAACAAAATTCGCAACCAGTATGAATTGCAGAGCACGGCACACTATTCCTCATCGCGTCTATGGGACGACGGAATAATTGATCCAGTTGAGACTCGAGAACTACTCATACGAGGCCTCACAGTGGCACTGCGTACGCCCGTGGAAACAACTAAATTTGGAGTGTTTCGAATGTAAATAGCGGTCTCGAAAATCCTTTACAATTTCGGAACTAGCGAACAATCGATAAAATGCTCACATGCAATTAATTAAACGGAAATCCAGGGTGGCTGTGAACGTAGGGGGAGTCGTAATCGGTGGCGATAATCCCGTTGTAGTTCAGTCAATGACCGATACTGAAACCGCTGATATCGTTGCCACAACAAATCAAGTTGAGGCGCTAGCAGCAGCAGGTTCAGAATTGGTGCGAATCACAGTCAACACAGAAGCTGCAGCTGCAGCTGTATCTGAGATTCGTGCTCGACTCAACAGTAAGCGCTGTGAAGTACCACTTGTCGGAGATTTCCACTTTAATGGCCACAAGCTGCTTCAGAATCACCCTGACTGCGCGAAATCCCTTTCAAAGTACCGCATCAACCCCGGAAACGTAGGACGAGGCACAAAGCATGACGATCAATTTGCACAAATGATCGACTGCGCACTGCAGAATTCTAAACCAATTCGTATCGGTGTTAACTGGGGGTCTTTGGACGCTGATCTTTTAGCACAGTTGCTCGATACAAACGCTCGATCAGAAAAACCAAAAGACCTTTCTGAAGTCACACGCTATGCATTAGTAGAATCAGCAATCCGAAGCGCTAATTTCGCTGAACAACACGGCCAACCACACGAAAAAATAATTCTCTCTTGCAAGGTTAGCGCTGTACCAGACCTAATTAGAATTTACCAAGATCTTTCAAACCGGACAGATTTGCCCTTACATCTAGGGTTGACAGAGGCAGGGATGGGAGACAAAGGTGTGGTTTCTTCCACCGCTGGCTTAGCAATTCTTCTCCAGGCTGGCATTGGCGACACGATACGAATTTCACTTACGCCTGAACCCGGTGGTGACCGAACACGCGAGGTATACATAGCTCAGAACATTCTTCAAAGTGTTGGAATTAGGTCATTTTCACCACAAGTCGTAGCATGCCCGGGCTGTGGCCGAACTAGTAGTAAGTATTTTCAGACACTCGCGTCTGACGTAGAAAAGCGCGTTCGTGACAACATGCCCTTATGGAAACTACGTTTCCCAGGTGTAGAAGAAATGACTATTGCTGTCATGGGTTGTGTGGTAAATGGTCCCGGCGAAAGCAAGCATGCCGATATCGGTATCAGTCTTCCTGGAAGTGGGGAACGCCCTGTCGCTCCCGTCTATGAAGATGGGAAAAAAACCGTTACCTTGAGGGGTGATGATATCTCTAAGCAATTTATCAATTTGTTAGAAACATACATAGATACTCGTTATAGAAAAGAAGGGTAACAGTCCTACAAAATATGTGCGATCCCCGCCGAACTAAAGTGATCGGAGCAAACCTATTAAGGTTCCCACCGCTGAAATAGTAACGTGGAATTAGTTCCGCCGAAGCCAAAACTGTTGCTCATAACCAATTCTAAATGTGCGTTCTCGATGGTTTCATGAACAATCGGGAACTTTTCAGCTCCAGGATCCATTTTGACAATGTTGATCGACGGGGCAATAAAGTCTCCTTCTAGCATTAACAAAGAGTATACCGCTTCATTAACCCCTGCAGCACCTAGCGCGTGCCCTGTCATGGATTTCGTCGCGCTGATTTTTGGTAGCTCATTGCCAAAAACTTTTTGAATCGCTTCCAATACCCTAACATCGCCAATAGGTGTGCTCGTACCATGTGTATTTAGATAATC
>CAZAHE010000151.1:0-4637 GCA_964484965.1 uncultured Acidiferrobacteraceae bacterium
AGTACAGTTACCAAAGGGAATGGATTAACTCGAATCATAGCGACGGCCTTATATACGCGGGTCACAGAAGTTAATGTTAATTCTTGAAAAAGTCAAATATTAGTTTTAAAACAAGGTAATAAACCATAAAATTGACATAAATTCTAGTTAATGTCAGTTTATCGCTTGTCGACTCAGTGGATCGTAAAACTAGCCACCCTGGGGGCATGGTGGCAGCGGCCAAGGCAGTAATGATGCAATTTACGACTGGGCCATGAGAGCGCCTCAACATAACGCATCTGATACCGTTTTTTCGGTGATCGTGCTTTATGCTGAGCTTGATAGATTAAGCGGCGAGTGGCGTTAGAATACGCGCGGCTATCACCCATTATCACAGACGTCTTTCCAACTCCGAGGCACTAATCGGCAGGCTAGTATCGTTAATATTTCAGCATATTGAATATGGATTTTTCGTTAATTTTATTTATCATCCTGGTGGCCACGGGCAGTATTTCTCTGGTACACCGTCTCGCAGTGGGGCCATGGCAGACATCTGTCCCACCAACGGGTCCTATGGGGCGTGGAATAAGGGTTGTTGTTGAGTATTCACGGTCGTTTTTCCCGGTCATACTGATCGTCTTTGTACTTCGTTCATTTATTGTTGAGCCCTTTCGAATTCCTTCAGAGTCAATGGTCCCGAGCCTTCTTGTTGGGGATTTTATTCTAGTCAACAAGTTTAGTTATGGCATCCGCTTGCCTGTCTTAGATTCCAAACTGATTCCTGTTGGCGCTCCATCAAGGGGAGACGTGATGGTGTTTCGCTTTCCCCGTGATCCATCGCAACATTACATCAAGCGGGTTATCGGACTTCCTGGCGACAAGATACGCTACCAAGACAAAAAGCTGCTGATCAACGGTAAAGTCGTATCGCGAGTTCTGGTTGTTGAACAGCGGGGCCGTTCAAAAAATAGAACAACTTTGACAAGTGAGTATGTTGAGTCGCTAGGCGATAGTGCACATAGAATTCATATCGATGAGAAAGTGTCATCACGCGACGGTGAGTTTACGGTTCCAGCTGGCAGCTACTTTGTGATGGGCGATAATCGAGACCGTAGTAACGACAGTCGCGGTACGGTGGGATTCGTTCCGGAAAGCCATATTGTTGGGCCGGCTTTTCTTATATGGTTCAGCTGGAACGCATCGGATTTGGGAGTGCGTTGGAGCCGTATTGGCGACCTTATAAGATAACCAGTAGAGTCACCGTTGAATGTCGAATTCTACGATTGAAGCTCTTCAAAAACGATTGGCATATCGTTTTCGTGATCCGACATTGTTGCGACAGGCGTTGACACATCGCAGTGCAGACGTAAATCACAATGAACGCCTTGAATTTCTCGGCGACAGCGTGCTGGGGGTGATTATTGCCCACGAATTATTCTGTCGCTATGAAATGGCATCGGAGGGGGAGTTGACACGTTGTCGTTCACGCCTGGTTCGTAAGCAGACTTTGGCAGTGCTGGCAAACGAGCTCGATCTTGAGAGTGTATTGATTGTCGGTCAAGCTATTGGAAGAAACATTGACAGTGAGCGCTCGAGTATTCTTTCAGACGCTCTCGAAGCGATTATTGGTGCTGTTCTAATGGATGGCGGTTATACCAAAGTGGCGGGTGTGGTCAAAAACCTATTCAGCAATTTGCTCGACCAGGTTGTGCCGGATGCGGGCAACAAAGATGCCAAAACTGAATTGCAGGAACTGCTTCAGAAGCGAGGATTTTCTTTGCCTGTTTACGAGGTGACTGCGATACACGGGCAACCGCATGCTCGGCGGTTCGACGTAAATTGCCGGCTGCAGGAATTGAACGCCAGTTATTCCGGGCGTGGTACTAGCCGGCGCCAGGCAGAACAGGACGCTGCCACGAAAGCGTTGGCGGCATGCGCATAGAACCATCCATGTCAGAGCGCTTTGGCTTCGTAGCGATTCTTGGACGGCCGAACGTCGGTAAATCCAGTCTGGTGAATCGCCTGGTCGGACAGAAGGTGAGTATCACTTCAAGACGCCCCCAGACCACGAGAAATCGCATTCTAGGTATTTGTTGTCATGGCACAACACAAGTGGTGTTTGTTGATACCCCTGGTATGCAAGTTGGTCGTCACGCATTGGACTTTTCCGTCAACGAAACCGCGAAAGCCGGTGCGCGTGACGCGGATATTGTGGCCATGATGATTGAGGCGCGGGGCTGGCGTGATGGAGACACACATGTTTTGGAGCACGTCAAACGCCTCCGACTTCCAACCTATCTGCTCATCAATAAGGTCGATTTGTTGCGTAACCCTGGTGCTGTGCTGCCTCTCATAAAAATTGCGAGTTCGAAATTCGAGTTCGCACAAATTATTCCAATATCAGTACGACGCGCACCCAATCTTGACTGCTTCATGGATTTGTTGTCCTGCGAGTTGCCGGATGGTCCCTTTGGATTTCCAGATGGGCAAGTCAGTGTGGCAATAAAAGAGTTCGTCGTTAGTGAATTTATCCGTGAACAAATATTTCGGCTGGTTGGAGCAGAGGTGCCGTATTCGATAGCAGTGGATGTGACCGCCGACCCAAACGGTGAAGCTGGGTTCGAATGCTTTCATGCCGAGATTTGGGTTGAGAGCAAAGGGCAAAAATTCATCGTTCTGGGCCCGAGTGGTGAACGGTTGAAAAAAATCGTTAGTAAAGCGCGACGTGAAGTAGCCAAAGTGCTGGAGATAGAGGTGGATATTGATATCTGGATCAAGGTTCGTAAGGGTTGGATGAACCAGGCGAGTAGCCTGGCGTTGCTAGGTTATCGAGATAACCTGTAAGGAATGGGTAACCGCTGGTGCAATCGTCCCGTGTTTACAATCAAGCTGCGTTTCTGCTGCGGAGAAGGCCTTTCACGGAAAGTAGTGTCTTGATTGATTTGTTCTCTCGCACCTATGGAAGGGTTGTCCTGATTGCCAAGGGTGCGCGAAAGGTAAAGTCCAGGTGGAGAGGTTCGCTGCTGCCGTTTCAGCCGTTGGTCGCGGCGTGGAGTGGTCGCGGCGACGTTAAAACAGTAACAGCCATTGAAACAGAAACTCCCGCCCATCCGCTCGAAGGAAAAGCGCTTTATTGTGGTTATTATTTGAATGAACTGATTCTGAGAATGTTGCCTCGTTTCGATCCATACGAAGGGTTATTCGATAATTATGACGAAGTGCTTGCAAAAATGGCCCGGGATACTGACCTTGAGTGGAACCTGAGGATATTCGAGAAACAACTGCTTCAATACCTTGGTTATGGTATGCATTTGGAAAACGATGTGGATCACGGTAAACGAATTGATCCCGATTGCCGTTATTGCTATCTCCCAGGCACAGGACCTGTGCAACTCGACAACAGTGGCGATGGAGTGTGGATACACGGTTCGACCTTGCTTGCGCTTGACACAGGAAAAGTACGTGCTCATCGAGAGCGAAAAGAAGCGAAAGTGCTTCTTCGAACTCTTGTCGACTATCATTTGGGTGGCCAGCTGCTGCGCACAAGAGCAGTCTATGCACGATTGTTTTCATCTAATAGTGCTGTAAATAGTGTCGCTGCGGATTAGAATGCCTTTGATGATCAAGGGGGGTTGATAATGGATCTTGGTGTCAATATTGACCATGTGGCTACGTTAAGGCAGGCGCGTGGCACCCGTTACCCGGAACCTGTACAGGCAGCCATTCTTGCAGAACAGGCCGGGGCCGATCTGATTACGCTACATTTGCGCGAGGATCGACGGCACATTGTTGATCGTGATGTTGAAGTGCTGGTTGGGTTGCTTCAAACCCGCATGAACCTAGAAATGGCGGCCACCGACGAGATGGTCGCCATTGCCACTCGCGTGAAGCCAAGCGATGTCTGCCTGGTGCCAGAGAAACGAGAGGAGCTGACCACCGAGGGTGGGCTAGATGTCGCCTCACAATCTGCTGTGCTGGAAACGGTGGTAGGTCGTCTTGCTGATGCTGGGATCCGTGTTTCGATGTTTATTGATCCGGACAAGGCGCAAATCGATGCTAGCCAGGCTATTGGCGCACCAGTAATAGAGTTGCATACAGGGGGGTTCGCGGAGTTAAGTGATCAAGTGGCCGCAGCCAGAGAAGTCGAGCGAATTGCGGGAGCGGCGGCCTATGCGAAGAAAAAAGGGCTCAAGGTCAACGCAGGACATGGGTTGCACTATCATAATGTGCAGGCTATTGCTTCTATTAGTGAGATTGGTGAATTGAATATTGGTCACGCAATCATTGCACAAGCCATCTTTTCGGGGCTTACCGGGGCAGTGCAGGAAATGAAGCGATTAATGCTCGCCGTTAGATAACTATGCGAGTTGTTATCGGCGTGATTGGCACCCCATGACACTAGCCTATATTGCGCCATCGCTTCGCGTTCGGCGAACCCCATTCTCTCGCCGAGTAGAAGAAGCGGGAGTGAAGGCCTACTCGGTCTACAACCATATGCTGATTCCTCAGGTTTTTCGTTCTGTCGAGGATGACTATGCACATCTGAAAAGAGCTGTTCAGGTCTGGGACGTTGCGTGTGAACGACAAGTCGAAATTAATGGACCTGATGCGCTCAAACTGGTTCAAATGACAACACCACGGGATATATCACGAATGGC
>CAZAHE010000152.1:0-4506 GCA_964484965.1 uncultured Acidiferrobacteraceae bacterium
TTGGTGTTGCACAATTGGATTCGACCCAAATAGATTACATGCTCTCTGGCTCACTCGAAGTTTTAGAAAATGGAGAAGTTATATTCGAGCGTCAATGGAATCCTACTGTTGCTAGAAGATATTCCTAAGCCAGAGGTTTATCGGTGCGTTTTAATAATGCCCTGATTTGTGCCGATGTGTTAGAGGTAGATTTAACTTGTTTGATGCAGTAGGGTAGGTATGACACACTCGTAGGGATAAAATTAGATGTAAAACCAAAAGGAGAATTACATATGCTTAATGTTAAAACTACACGTCGTAGGTTTCTGAAAGGTTCGGCGGCCTTAGGGGCTACTGCGATGATGAACCCGGGTCTTTCATTTAGCGCAGAAGGAAGTGTACTTAAAATACGGAGCTACTCAGTTTTTCAGATTCTCGATCCGGCATTCACCCTAGCGGCCCCCGAGGGATGGATAGGAGGCGCAATCTTTAATAAGCTGGTTGCATTCAAGCCCGGTACTGAATGGGAAACTGAGCTTGATGCAGCTGAATACATTGAGCAAGTTGACGACACGCATATAAAGTTCAGACTGCGCCCTGGCATCATGTTTACCAATGGTTATGGTGAGATGACCGCTGAAGACGTCAAGTTTTCATACGAACGTATTATTGATCCCGAGATGAAGTCGGCATACACGGGTGATTGGGCCACCCTAGATAGAGTCGAAGTGACCGGAAAGTACTCTGGCACCATCGTGTTGAAAGAACCGTTTGCTCCGCTGTGGTGGAGCACCTTGCCTTATGGTTCCGGTGATATTATTTCAAAAAAAGCTACAGAAGCAGCAGGTGGTTCATTCAAAGGTATGGATGTACCCGCCGTCTCAGGACCTTATCAAATCAAGGAGTGGGTACAAAAACAGACACTCGTGCTGGAACGCAATCCTTTGTGGAACGGCCCCAAACCTGACTTTGATGAAATTCAGCTGCTCCCAATTGATGATGAAAAGTCAGCGGAGTTGGGCTTCGAAGCAGGGGATCTGGACTGGACCTGGGTCAGTGTATCTTCTTTGCCAACCTACAGAAGTTCGCCCCCACCAGGGAGTGTCTTACTGGAAAGCCCATCTCTCTACTATGTTTGGCTAGGCATGAACGTTGACAACCCTTCGTTACAGGATATTCGGGTACGTAAAGCTATTCAACGCTCTATCGACGTTGATGCAATTATGGAAGCAGCGTATTTTGGTGTTGCTAAACCGTCGACAGGAATCGTGGCGCCTGGATTGCTTGGGCACCGAGACGCGAACCTGACGCCGTCGAAGCCTGATTATGAGGGTGCAAAGAAATTACTAGCAGAGGCAGGACACTCCAGCGGCTTGAAACTCACGCTAGATACCTTGAATAAACCGACTTACATGGCGTCAGTACAAATTATCCAGGCAAATCTTGCAGAGATAGGTATAGATGTTCAAATCAACATACACGACTCAGGTTCTTTTTGGGTGCTGGGATCTGAATCCTCGGGAGACCAATGGAAAAATGTTCAGTTGTTTTACCAGCGCTACTCAATGTCACCTGATCCAAGTTGGGCAACTATGTGGTTTACATGTGACCAGGTTGGTGTTTGGAACTGGGAACGAGTGTGTAATAAAGATTTTGATGAACTCCATAAAAAAGCAGTGGTTGAACTTGATAACGATAAACGGCATGTGATGTACCAGAAGTTACAAGACATGATGGAAGAATCAGGCGCGTATAGATTCATCACCCATGAGGCAACGCCTTCAATTTATCGAAATACCATCATCCCCGGTACACGTCCGGATGGTCATCCGCTGTTAAGGCATTTCCGTAAGGCCTAAAAGCTAATTCGATTATCAAGATTTTCTTGAGGGGCCTTGGTGTGATCACCAGGCCCCTTTACTTTTTTAGTTTAGTAGTATCAATTGATTTAATGACCTTAAACTATCTTTCCTTACGATAGATGTTGGCTTACATAAATTGACTAAAGGAAAGAACTGTTTCGCTCGACTTAACAATATTCAGACTTTAGTAAGTGTGTAAATTTTGACGAAGATTATCGACAAATTTCCCTACGAGGTTGAAGTTACCGAGCATCTATGGATCACCATGCCTGATGGGTGCCGACTTTCGGCCAAAATTTGGTTGCCGGTTGGTACGGATCAGGAACCTGTACCTGCAATCCTCGAATACATCCCGTACCGAAAAGGCGACGGTACCGCAAATCGTGATCAAGTCATCCACGCTTATTTTGCCGGACACGGCTACGCGGGAATTCGAGTCGACATGCGAGGTACGGGAGATTCCGAAGGGGTTCAACTAGATGAGTACCTTCCGATAGAACAGGAAGATGGCCAAGCAGTGCTCACATGGATTGCGTCTCAAAGCTGGTGTACTGGGGCAGTAGGTATGATGGGTATATCGTGGGGTGGGGTTTCGGCGCTACAGGCCGCTACCTATCGTCACCCGGCACTTAAAGCCATTCTGCCTGTTTGCGCAAGTGACGATCGTTACTACGATGACGGTAGTTATTATCTCGGTTGTCTGTCTGGCCAAACAATTGGTTGGGGTGCAGTCATGTTTGGAAGGAACGGACGACCACCTGATCCAATGGTGGTAGGTGAGAGTTGGCGTGAACAATGGCTTAATCGTATGAGTGAGCCGCCATTATTCTTAGAGACCTGGCTACGCCATCAACGGCGTGATTCATACTGGCTGCAAGGAACTGTTCGGGGCCAGTATGACAGGATTCAATGCCCCGTGTATGCCGTAACAGGTTGGGCTGATTGCTGGCCCAATACAGTCCTCCGACTTCTGGAAAACCTCCCGGCATCACTCCCAAAGAAAGGGACGATCGGACCCTGGGGTCATGCCTATCCACACCACGGAATGCCAATGCCTGCCATCGGCTTTCTTCAGGAAGCGTTACGATGGTGGGACCGATGGCTCAAAGGCCTAGAGAATGGAATTGATCAAGAATCTAGACTCAACGCTTATATTCAGGAGCGAGTACCACCGGATGCCGGTCATTCAAGTCGCCCAGGTCGCTGGGTAAGCGAACAGCAGTGGCCTGCTAGATCACTAGCATCTAAACGTTGGTTTATAGGCGATGAGCAGATCAGCGCTCAGCCAATTGGCAGTTCTCCAGTTGTTATTAAATCACCGCTTTCATGTGGCCTCTGCTCGGGCGAATACATGCCATGGTATACGAGCGGATTCTCGCCACAACTTCCCCTGGACCAGCGGGATGATGACGCGCGATCTGTTGTATTCGATGGCCCAATACTTGATAAGTCGCTAGAACTGCTTGGAACGGCTTCGGTGGAACTCTTGCTTACTCCTTCTTCTCCTAGTGGTCTGATCGTAGCCAGACTCTGTGACCTATGGCCGGACGGCGCTTCGACTCTCATAACATTCGGAATCCTTAATCTGGCCCAGCGAGCGGGTCGGGAATCACCGTTGCCAGTAGAACCAGGTACTTGTTACCGGGTTAGGGTACGATTGAATGATACCGGATATTCGTTACCACCTGGTCATCGCTTACGACTTGCGCTATCGACTAGTTACTGGCCGATCGCCTGGCCCACACCTGACAAGGGGTGGTTGACGCTTGATCCGAGTGGGAGTGCTCTGGAACTTCCAATCTATGAAGGTTCCAACTCAGATGATCAGATCTTTTTTGCAGAGCCAGAACATGCGCCATATATTCCGACTGAATCTCTACGACCCTCGCATCACGAGCGAACAATAACAAAAAATGTTGCGACTGGAGAGAGCGTTTTGTGGTTAGTGAAAGATGCTGGGCGACAACGCTTTTCACATAACCAAATCGAGGCTGAGGAAGCCACCACGGAGCGTTATGTTATCCGAGAAGATGATCCACTTTCCGCGCGAGCTGAATATACAGCACGTCAGGTCGTCGCTCGAGGACAGTGGGAAACCCGCACAGAAAGTAGTCTCACGGTGAGTTGTTCAAGTGATGTCTTTCTGTTGGATGCTAAGCTAACGGCTTACGAGAATGCTAATGAAGTGTTCTCGCGAAGTTGGGCTACGGAGATTCCTCGGGATGGTTTCTGAATGAAGAAAGTGCTTAGACCATCTCCTACCGTGTTGGCAGGGACGGGCTAGCATACTCAATGGACACCTGTCACGTAATTCAGTACGCTCCTACCGACCTGAAGCGTAACGAAAGAGGATCCCGCAAGATGCCTATCTGCACTGCCACGCTCGAGACCAAGCCGCTCGATCCCATCGGCGTTGAGGTGCTCGGCCTCGATCTGAGCCGAGACATCGACGACGCTCGCTTCGCTGAACTGCGCGCGGTGATCATGGATGAGGGACTGGTGCTCTTCCGCCGCCAGCCGCTCGAAGACAGCGTGCACGAGGCGCTCGGCATGCGGTTGGGGGGCAATGACCACTTCCTGCGCGAGGACGGCAGCTACGAGCCGGTGGTGATTGTGATCAGTAACGTCGACGCCGAGGGGAAGGTGCTGCCGCTCGACCACTTCG
>CAZAHE010000153.1:0-4492 GCA_964484965.1 uncultured Acidiferrobacteraceae bacterium
TCAGTATATCACCGTCGTTTACAACATAGTCTCGCCCCTCAAGCCGCAGGCGCCCCGCCTCACGAGCTCCTTTCTCCCCGCCGAAGCAAATAAAATCATCAAACGAAATTGTTTCGGCACGAATAAACCCACGTGCGAAATCAGTGTGAATCTTCTCGGCCGCATCTATTGCGCTGGTGCCAATCGGTACAGCCCAGGCCCGCAGCTCTTGTGAGCGAATTGTAAAGAATGTATGCAACGACAGCAGGCGATAACCAGCCTGTACCACTCGATCAAGGCCGCATTCACCTAAGCCGAATTCTCTGACAAACTCCTCACGCTCTTCAGCCCCAAGGCCGGCGATTTCCTGTTCGATTGCCGCATTTATTTCTACTGTCTCGGCGCCAAGACTGTTGGCGTGTGCACGAACTTTTTCCATGAGTGCCAAATCGTGACTCGCGCCACCTAAATTCACGATATAGACCACCGGCTTGGCCGTCAAAAGACAAAGAGGAGTCAGTCTCTTGACAACATCAGGACCAAGAGCACCCAATCCACTATCTGTGCCGATTACCGACCGTGCAGCTTCAAATATTTTTTGATTCATACGTTGGTTGTCATCGCCAGACTGTGCTCCGCGCTTTGCACGTTCAAGTGCGCGCTCCAACGTCTCGATATCAGCCAACCCCAGTTCCGTATCAACTGTATGTATATCCGCGACTGGATTAACGTGACCCGTCACATGTGAAACATCCTCACGTTCAAAGCCGCGCACGACGTGCGCAATTGCATCCACTTCGCGAAGGTGTCCAAGAAAGCGATTGCCTAGTCCTTCTCCGTGTGAAGCGCCTGATACTAGACCGGCAATATCGACGAACTCCATAACAGCAGAAACAATCTTTTTCGGCTCGCTCAACTGGGCAATCCGGGCCAGTCGTTGGTCCGGCACTTCAACTACACCTTTGTTCGGTTCAATAGTACAAAACGGATAGTTCTCAGCGGCTACTGCGGCGGATGTCAGTGCATTAAACAGCGTCGATTTTCCGGCGTTTGGCAGACCTACGATGCCACATCGAAATCCCACCTAAGTCTTTCCCGCTTGAGTATCACTGTGCAATTCGTTCATCACGACCTCGTATGCGCCCACCGTCAGTTGATCAAAGAATTTGCCCGCTCTAGCGGTGGCCTCGACAATCGCATCACGCTCAACCGTTGGCGGCGTACGTAATACATAACGCACGACTTCGGTGGCTGTTCCGGGATGGCCGATCCCAAGGCGCAGGCGCCAGAAATCGCGTGAGCCGAGGTGACGGATCACGTCCTGCACACCATTATGGCCACCGGCACCGCCTCCATGCTTTAGGCGTGCGATACCGGGCGGCAAGTCGAGATCATCATGCACTACCAGTAGGTGCTCGAGCTCAATATTGTAGTAACGAGCGTAACTAGCGACTGGCAGTCCGCTTTCGTTCATAAACGTATACGGGCGTAGGAAACGTACACGTTTGCCGCTGATCTGCTTAACCGCGGCGTGGCAATGGAAGCGCGCTTCCTCGCGGAACTCAAGCAGGTAAAGACCGGTCAGATAGTCAAGGAACCAAGCTCCCGCATTGTGCCGCGTTGCGGCATATCCCTGGCCAGGGTTGGCTAAACCGACAACCAGCGTGATGCCACTCATGCGAGGCTTCGGATCGAGCGCGCCGTCGGGGCGGCCAGATCTGTGCGCTCAGTCTTCGCTGGGCTTTTGGTCGGTATCGGTAGGCGCAGCGCCGGGTTCGCCTTCGACGACAGGCGCACCCTCGGCTCCCTCTTCGCCCTCGACCTCGAGTCCTTCTTCCAGCGTTTCTTCTTCCTCTTCCATGACTTTTGGCGGTGCAACATTGGCAAGGGTCGGATCATCGCCTGCATGCAGCGCCGAAGCAGTCAACTCAACGCCCTCTGGCAATTGGATATCTGAGAGGTGGATCGATTGATTCAAAGCTAACCCCGAAACATCAACGGCAATGTACTCTGGAAGATCCTTCGGCAAACAGGTTATATCGAGCTCAGTGATCTGGAACGACAAAATTCCAGCATCAATCTTCACACCCGGTGCCTCCTCACCACCCTCGAAATGCAAAGGCACCTTCATATGCAGCTTCTCGCTCGCCTTGATTCTCTGGAAGTCAACGTGCATCACCCGCGGACGGTACGGATGTCGCTGTACCTCACGCAGTATGACTTGTTGCTCACCCGTTGGCGTCCTCAGTGAAATGACCGAAGAATAAAATGCAGGTACCTCCAAGTGATGCATAATCTCTTCGTGCGCAACGAGAATCTTCTCATTGTCCTTGCCTGCTCCATAGATAATGCCTGGCACTTGACCCTGGTGTCGCAATCTGCGACTCGAAGCCGTACCCGTGACATCACGCGCTTTGACTGTCATCTCGAGCTCAGTACTCATTGTCAATCTCTCCACTGCCCTGCGTTTGCCAAACTATCGCCTAGAAAACGGGGGATTTGTATCAAATCAATAGCTACTGCCAACACCTTTTATATTTAATCCATGAACAGGGAACTAACAGAATCGCCTGCCGCAATGCGCCGAATCGACTCTGCCAGTAGGTCGGCAATGCTGATCTGGCGAATTTTGCCACACTTGCGTGCCTCATCGCTCAGCGGGATGGTGTTGGTAACTACCACCTCGTCAAGATCCGATTGTTCGATCCGCACTACCGCCGGCCCTGACAACACCGGGTGCGTACAGCACGCGGTAACCTGCTTGGCTCCGGCTTCCTTCAGTGCAGTCGCCGCTTCCGACAATGTACCCGCTGTATCGACGATATCGTCCATTAGTACACAAGTGTGATTGTCGACCGCGCCAATAATGTGCATCACCTTGGCCTCGTTGGTCTTTGGTCGACGTTTATCAATTATCGCAAGTTCCGCGCCCAATTGTTTAGCCATCGCTCGTGCACGTACCACGCCGCCAACATCAGGGGATACGACAAGTAGGTTGTCGGGCTGCTGGCGCCACAACTCACTGTTTAAAACTGGTGCGGCGTAGATATTGTCCACTGGTATGCTAAAAAAACCCTGAATCTGGTCCGCATGCAGATCCATTGCTACGACTCGATCTGCACCAGCGACGACTATTGCCTCTGCCACCAGCTTGGCTGAAATTGCCACACGCGCTGTGCGAGGCCGCCGATCCTGACGGGCGTAGCCGAAATACGGCATCACCGCCGTGATACGCTCAGCTGACGAACGCTTGAGGGCGTCGATCATGATTAGCAACTCCATCAAATGTCGGTCGGCGGGTGCGCAGGTCGGCTGGATTACAAATACGTCTCGGTCGCGCACATTCTCCATGATCTCCACGTTGACCTCGCCATCGCTAAACTGGTCAACTTGGGCATGCCCCAAACCCATCCCAAGGCGTGCAGCGATCTCAGCCGCCAATTTGGGGTTTGCGTTACCCGTGAAGAGCATCAGGTTTTCAACTGACATAACCGTTTCCTATCCCCTAGCGGAGCCTGTCAAATGGCTGGGGTGCCAGGATTCGAACCTGGGAATACCGGAATCAAAATCCGGTGCCTTACCACTTGGCTACACCCCAATATTAGTTTCATCGGCGAGTGGATGACGATTCAGACCCCGTGCTACAAACCCAGTACAACCAGGCGGTGCCTGGTTAAGGATGTCCAGAGCACCCTGGCGGTTCCCAACCGACAGAAAACTAGCGCCGCCGCTGCCGGTCATTCGTGCATTACCGTGCCTCCGTAACCACTCGAGACAGTGTTGTACCTCGGGATACAGTGCACAGGTGACCGGTTCCAGATCGTTTCGTAGCCCCCTCCAAAATCGGCCGGGTATTTTGATTCTCGGCGTGTTACGTGTCAATTCGGTGCTCGAGAATACGCGATCGGTGGCCACACACACCGACGGTACCAACACACAGTACCACCTGTCCTCGAGCATTGTCGGCGTCAGCCGCTCACCGACCCCCTCGGCCCAGGCCGAATGGCCGCACACAAAAAGCGGTACGTCAGCGCCCAAGCTAAGGCCAATTTCAGAGAGCGTGGCCGTATCGAAGCCAATGTCCCATAGCCGATTAAGTGCCATTAGCACTGTCGCGGCATCTGAACTGCCACCGCCCAAACCGCTGCCAACCGGAATCCGTTTTTCAAGTGCAATGTCAACACCTGAAAGGGTGCCGCCAGCGGCTTGCAATAACCGAGCCGCGCGCACCGCAAGATCGTTCTCGCCCGCCACAGCACCACAGATGCGGATCACGCCATCTTCGCGCAGCCTAAAGCGTAAACAATCTCCATAATCAATCAGCTGGAACAGGGTTTGCAATTCATGCCGACCATCAAGTCGGCGACCGACAACGTGCAAAAACAGGTTTAGTTTGGCCGGCGCCGGCCAGGCCTTCAGCGATTTGGGTCTACCCATTGTGGCTCGTCGTTCCAAGTACGAATGATGATTCGCACCGATAACTGGTCACCGAGATAGGTACCATCATCAGCGG
>CAZAHE010000154.1:0-4480 GCA_964484965.1 uncultured Acidiferrobacteraceae bacterium
GTTTCGCAATATGAGTAGAGATCTTCGAACAGTGGATCGAATTCGTTTACAGCGTCAATTCCAAAAGATTGGCGCCCAGGTTCTGCGCGGCCAGATCTTCCCACGGGTGGTTCAAGAGGGTAATCCGAGTCAAGGTTTGGCTTGACAAGGTAAAACTCTAATTCTGGGGCTACAACCGGACTCCAGCCGCGCTCTTTGTAGGCTCCCAGAACTTTTTGTAGCACGTAACGTGGTGACATTTCGACAGGGCCCCCATCCGAATAATAACAATCGTGGATAACCAGAGCAGTCGGTTCTTCTGTCCAGGGAACCAGTCGGAAACTATTTAGATCGGGTTTCAGGAAGATGTCACGTTCGGCTGGGTCAATCGCACTCTCATCTTCTGGATATTCGCCAGTTACTGTTTGCAAAAATATAGCCTCTGGTAGCCTCATGCCTGCTTCTTCACTGTATTTGTGGGCAGGGATGAGTTTTCCACGGGCGATACCCGTCATGTCTGGAACGACAGCCTCAATTTCGTCAATTTTGTTGGCACGTAACCATTCCCGTATCGATCGAACAGGTAGCTCAGTCTTGGCGCTTACAAGGTTAAGTTTATCGGTCATAACAGGGCGTCTTTGGCAACTCAGTGATTAATAGCTTCAGAAACTCCGATATATTGCGGATACTATGGCATAGGTTCGGCTCAATGTGCATCAAAATGCGCGCTGGGAACAATGTACATTCGGCCGGCGGGCCCTGGTCCTCCAGACTTTCAGATAAGACAACAATGGAGTTCACACATGAAAAAGAGTTACTTGACCATAATCTTAACTATCATTGCAGTAAATATGACCATACAGACTGCAGATAGTTTTTTAAATCGTTTTGTCCCGACAGCTTTGGCGGATTTTTCTAGTGTTCAGAAGATTGCAATCTGCGATCACATGGGAATAAAGTGTGCGGATATTTCAGCTCTTGTTCGAGGTAGCTTACTGGTTAAAGAAGGACGATAGGCTCCAGCTGAATTAAAACGGGATTGTCAGGCTGATTACGTGCGCATTAATACCGATGTTAGGATTGGCAGCACCCCCATTTGATACATGAAGCAGGCGGTAATCGAGCGAGTATGGGTTACCATTACCTGAAAATTCAATGCCAGCTCCGAGATGAACTAAGAACTGTGATTCTGAATTAAGAGGTTGGCCGCTGAAGTCCTTCCAATTGGTTCGAGCAAAACCTATGCCTCCAAGAAATCTAGGATTCCAAGATCTCTGAGGTGATAAAGTTCGATAATGGAGTATTAGTGGAGAGAAGCTGACTAGGTATGGATTATTGTTAGCTGTCTCGTCATCCGTTATGGTCGCCAGGCCGGTCTCAATTCGCCAGAAGAGCCTGCCCTTCGAGTCTCCTTCCGATGCTTCTCCCAGGGCTTGTTCAAAATTTGCTAGCAAGGAGACAAATCGGTGGCTTCTCCGGGGCTGCGGGCAGTTCGGGCAGGCGGGAATGTCTGCTGTTTGGCCCAATCCGACCTCAAAGCTAATCGAAGTGTCTGGATTCGCATAAGTGTTCGCGGCATCGTCGGCGCTGACCATTGCTGCTAGAAATAATGAACCTAACAAAAACAGAAAACTAAGCGGTTGGACAAATCGCTGGTTTTTATGAGGATTCGCCCCGATGCAATTCCCGAGTGTTAGCAACGAACTAGTCTTACGCATATGGAATTCCTGAATAATAAGTCGCTGTATTTTATCCGACAACGCAAGAGATGTGGTACTGGAAAAAGTGCGATCAAATGTTTTAAGCTGTTAGGGTAGTTTCTACTTTAGAGGGTTCACAGCAATTAAATTTGAGGGTTTTGGCGCCTTAAAGTGTTTGTCGTTCTCGATAAAGCTTCCAATAGGTAATTGAGGTAACTAGGAGGCCGGCGATGCCAATGAGGATCTCTAGTCTAGCAATCTCCGGATAAATTGCTGGTCTGGCGAGAAGGGAGACAGATGCCGCAAGCGGTAGCAAGACAATAAAGCGATTGACGATTGGCAGAGGCCTGAATCGCGTATTGTGAATGATCCATGTACTGAGGACTGCAATCGCCCAACCGATTAAGCCGCCTACCGCTATATCAATAGGCCAGTGGACGCCGACTATAACTCTAGTGCTTACAATGATCAGGCCAGTGAGAGTGAGGATCCACGACCATTTCATTCTTTGAAGATACAACATGAGCAATGTAAGCGCACAAATAATGGTTGTGGTATGACCAGATGGAAACGAGCGTGTGCTCGGGCGATAGATGCCCTCGTAAGTTCCTCGATTTAGATCTAATGTTTCTCTGGAAAAAGCCAATCCGAATTGTTGTTTTGTAACTACTCCATTCATTCGAGGCACCCAATAACGCGCTTCCTCGGAGCCCAGATCCGATTTAATGATCGACCACGTTGCTAAAGTATCAGGGCGGTCATCGACAAGTTGCTCATAGTCGATATTCATGTCTAAGGTACTAGGACTGAGCGATGTTGGCACCAATACATTAATTTGATCTATCGGAAGCACTGCTGGTGGCCGGGGTGAATCAAATGCATGCTTAAGGCCCTGGACGACAATGATAGATAATACAATCGACACCGATAGCGACCAGAGCCACTTGCTGTGTTTGGCAAACAATAGGCTAAAAAGCGTGACGGCGACTAAAGCATCACCCAAGTGCGTTAAGTTCAGCCACAGTAATTTTTGATTAGGAGCCAGCTGGTTTAGGGCAAAAAAAAGATCACGATTAAGCAATAGAGCCACGCCAAAGCCCGTAAGCAACACAACGATTAAGGGGCTAGTGCAAGTAATCATGCGCCGAAGAGTAAACCGCTTAGTTAGACTTGCCATAAGCTGTGTTGGGCGTTTGTCGTTAAAGGGACATTTAGTGCTTTATATAGTACATACCGGCCTGACTAATCACTAGGCCGGAGCAAGTTCGTAACAGTGAAACCGTGAAGACTAGATTTATCAATCATAATAATCTTTTCTAGTCAAAAGCAAACCAACAAAAAAGGGCGCCCAAGCGCCCTTTTTATACGACTAGTAAACGAACTACTTAGAAGCTGTAGCTCAAAGTACCTTTAAGCGTAGATGATGCGGTGCCATAGCTGGCTCCGAAACTCATACCGCCGCCAAGGGATGAACTCCAACTTACAGTAGCTGCACCACCTGAGGCGGCTGATACGGAGAGCCCTAGGAGGCCAGCACTAATGCTGGTTGAACTTCCGTCATACGAAAGACCTAGGGATACGTCGCCCGCGCTACCGCTCACCGATGCACCAGTTTTGCCAGTAGCAGTGTTGTAGCTTGCACCAATACCTAGTCCTGCAATTGTTTCAGATAAGCCAACACTGAAAGAAGCAGTCTTGCCATTGGTGGTGATTGTTGCGTCGGTGCCGAGGATTCCAGAACCGGCCCAAGTGACTCCACTTCCACTTAAGGAGACGGAACCAAAGTCGCCTGCTAGACCAACGCTGGCGCCAGATCCGCCGCCGGTAACGGAGAAACCAGCCGAACCTGAGACGCCGTTGCCGAGATCGGCACTACCGGACATGCTCAAGCTGCCACTTCCACCGCCGAGTGTTACGGCGCTACCAGTAACCGATACGCTTTGACTGACACTACCGCTTAGAGACCATTCAGCCATGGCCACTGTCGGTGCTGCAAAGGTGCCGGCTACGGCGATTGCAAGCAGTTTCTTTTTCATGTAAGGAAACTCCTGGTTAGGTTAAAAGGTTGCTCTTGTACAAAAGCGCGTTTATTGTCGCTAGTTTTTTCCCTGAATGCAACACCTTTATGGAAAAAAGCCGCAGTATTCATCATATGTGTTGTAAAAAAGATACAATTACTTATTGTTGGTTATACCATGTTTTCGAAGTTGGGGAGCTCCCATAGATATGCGGTGGCTCTTTTTTTGCTGGCCAGGCATCATAGCTTGTTTGATAAAGCTTCGCGAGGTTTATTGAAAATTGACCCATACGACAAAAGTTTCACTGCGATTTGAGAGGCAGATTTTTTATGGAAAGCGTTAAGAGGGCCTCGGGCCGGATGCAGAAGGGGTGTACACAGTTTTTTGTTTTATCGTTTGTCTTGGTAATCAGCGGTTGTGCGGCGTTGCCTCCTATTTCTGACGAAGCAATGGGCGGTATTAATCCGGATTACATCTTTGGAGATCGGCGCCCAGGTACAGATATGCCGATAATAGAAGATGCTGACTATGCCGAATATCTTGAATGGAAGGAGTGGCAAGACTTTCAGGCATACCAAAAGTGGAGGAGCTCTCGCGGGGAAGTGGGCACAATCGGAGATCGCCTTAATTCAGATTAACTTTTATCTCGTCAATCCTTAAGTTTTTCAAAGATTATGTAGAGGATTTCTTCATCTGAGTTGGAAGGTCGACCTGTGACGTCCCAAACAGTCACGATTGTTGCGTTGCCGACCGTATGCGCAGCCAACTGAATTCGATAGCGAT
>CAZAHE010000155.1:0-4465 GCA_964484965.1 uncultured Acidiferrobacteraceae bacterium
TCCGGCCCCTGCCTCCCGAAGGCAGTGCTCTACCAGGCTGAGCTACACCCCGACTAGGGTTGACACGGTATAAACGGCTAAGTCTCGTTAGAACGACCGGGCGACCGCGAAATCGACGAGTTGTGACAACGCAAAGCGGTAGTCAGAATCGGGAAGCGCTGCCAGAGCTTGTTGCGCCTTCGCAGCATGCGCCTGTGCCAGCGTCAAAGTGTACGCAAGCGCACCGGTTGATTCAACGACCTTCAGTACTTCAGCCAACTTTGAACGATCAGCGTTAACTACGGCATCTTCAATCGCATTTTGTTGAGCTTTGTCGCCATTGTTGAATGCGTAAATAACCGGCAATGTCGGTTTGCCTTCAGCGAGATCGTCGCCGGCATTTTTCCCCATGTCATTGGTTTTTGAGGAATAGTCCAATATGTCATCGACGAGTTGAAATACGATGCCAAGTTCCAGCCCATATCGCGACAGTGCAGTTTCTGTTTTTCGCGACGCGCCTGACAAGACAGCACCGAGTTCAGCCGCTGATTGGAATAATCGAGCTGTTTTGCGGGTGATGGTCTGAAAGTAGCCAGCTTCATCAACATCCAGTGAGTGCGTATTGAGTAGTTGCAACACTTCGCCTTCAGCGATCGCATTGGTTGTTTCCGCCATGATTTCCATCACCCGCATTCGGTTGGCCGCGACCATCATTTCAAACGATCGGGAGTAGATAAAGTCGCCAACCAGTACGCTTGCGGCGTTGCCCCAGACTGCATTGGCAGTTTCTCGGCCCCGCCGTAACGTTGAATCATCAACCACATCATCGTGCAGTAAAGTCGCTGTATGAATCAGTTCCACGACGGCAGCAAGAGAAACGTGCTCTTGTCCTTCATAGCCAGTCGCGTGGGAAGAAAGAAGTAGCGTCAGCGGACGTATCCGTTTACCGCCCGCCGCTACGATATACGCACCCATTTGGCTGATTAGTGCAACATCAGACGAGAGTTGGGCTTGGATAGAGCGTTCTACAGCAGCCAGTTCGTCGCGCACCAGCACGCTGATTTTTGCCAGGGTGGCCCGCGGATCTCCTGTATCCGTATGTGAATTCCTCGCATCGCGAATTTGTGTGACGTTGTGCACAGAAGTATGGAGCCGTCTCAGGTGGCCCAGGAAATGAGGTGGTTCATTGACCGGTCATCCTCGTTTGACTAAAATCGCGCCCCGCCCAGTCAGACTTTAAGTAGTTATTCATCTTGCGCCGAATGGTGCCCCATTTTCTGTAGGGAAACAAACATGTACGCAGTAGTGCAAACCGGTGGCAAGCAATATAGGGTCAGTGTCGGAGACCAGCTCAAGGTTGAAAAACTCTCCGGAACTGCGGGCGAAGTAATTGAACTGCCATGCGTACTGGCGGTTGTAGAGGGTGAAGCGGTTAAGGTTGGCAGTCCCGTCGTGGAAGGTGCGTCGGTCAAGGTCGAAGTCATGGGCCATGGCCGGGACAAAAAAATACGCGTATTTAAGATGAAGCGCCGCAAGAAATATCGACGGACACAAGGTCACCGACAAGCTTTCACGCAATTAAAGGTGACGGAGATCAGCACCTGAGTCCGCTGGTGCTTGATCCGGCAGCAGGAACAAAGACTATGGCACATAAGAAAGCGGGTGGCAGTTCCAGAAACGGCCGTGATTCACAGTCCAAACGTCTGGGCGTGAAACGCTACGCCGGCGAGGCGGTTAAGGCTGGAAATATCATTGTCCGTCAACGAGGCACCCGGTTCCATGCCGGGCCCAACGTGGGTATCGGAAAAGACCACACCTTGTTTGCATTGGCCGAAGGCAAGGTCAAGTTCGAAGTCAAGGGTCCGAAAAACAGAAAAACGGTGAGTGTCTTGGCGGTAAATTGAATCCAGCTTTTGGTAACTGGGTTGGGAACCCCGCCAGTGGAGCGGGGTTTTTTGTTTGGAGCGCAGGGTCTTTGGCATGCACTTTGTTGACGAAGCGACAATCACAGTGACCGCTGGGAATGGTGGTGATGGCTGTCTGAGTTTCCGCCGCGAAAAGTATATTCCGCGCGGAGGGCCAGACGGCGGCGACGGCGGCGATGGCGGCCGAGTCCTTCTCGTTTCAGATCGAAATCTGAATACATTAAGTGTGTTCCGGCACGCGCGCCGATTCAGCGCGGGGCATGGTGCCCGTGGTGGCAGTCGTGATCAGACTGGTGCTGGAGGGCTAGATTGTTCTGTTCGAGTACCGCCCGGCACGATAGTCTTCGACGCCCACACGGAAGAGCTGATCGTCGATATTGCTACGCAATCTGAACCCTTCGTTGTCGTTGAAGGCGGTGACGGTGGTCGGGGAAATGCTCGTTTCAAGTCCAGTACCAATAGAGCACCACGCCGGACTACCAATGGACGACAAGGACAAGAACGCCAGCTGCGGCTTGAACTTCGGTTGCTTGCCGATGTCGGACTCGTAGGTTTGCCGAATGCCGGCAAATCGACCTTTCTCAGTGCGGTGTCCGCTGCAAAGCCGAAAGTGGCGCCCTATCCGTTCACCACGCTGAGTCCTGGACTGGGGGTATTTGAACATCACGCGAGCGCCACCCTCGTGGTAGCGGATATTCCAGGCTTGATCAGTGGTGCGGCCGAAGGGGCTGGTCTCGGCATTCAGTTTCTCAAGCACGTGCAACGAACCCGATTGTTGTTGCACTTGATAGATGCTGCCGACCAAGAGATCGGGGATCCAGTAAAGGCCTATGAACAAATCACTCAAGAGCTTTGTAAGTTTGACGACAAACTCCGCGACTGCCCGCGATGGTTGTTAATCAATAAAACAGATCTCGTTACGGAATCGGAGTTGACCACCACCCTGTCCTCCCTGCGCGCTGTTCTGGGAAATTCGATTCCCATCTATCAAATATCGGCGCTCAGCGGTGAGGGCTGCCGCGAGGTGTTGATCGATGCGATGCGATTTCTCTCCACCTCTACTTCCGGCTCGACTGAATATGGCTGATCAGGAACGTACACGTTGGGTCGTGAAGATTGGTAGTTCTTTATTGGCCGATGAGGGATTGGGCCTCAATGAAGAGGCGATTCGTCAACTGGTTGAACAGGTGGCGACCTTACGTACCCGCGCAATAGACGTTGTATTGGTGTCTTCGGGCGCCATTGCAGCTGGAATGTTGCGCCTCGGCTGGCGGGCACGGCCTCACGAATTACATCGATTGCAAGTGGCAGCGGCAGTTGGTCAGTCCGGTCTCGTCAAAACTTACGAATCGTGCTTTAACCGCCACGGTATTACGAGCTGCCAGGTCTTACTTACTGATGCGGATCTCGCAAATCGTTCACGTTACCTCAACGCTCGTAGCGCGCTGATTACTATGCTGGATCTGGATCTGGTTCCGATAGTTAATGAAAACGACACTGTGGTCACACATGAAATTCAGTTTGGAGACAACGATACGCTCGCAGCCCTTGTCACCAATCTTGTTGACGCCGCATGCCTGGTTATCCTAACTGATCAGGATGGTCTTTTTGATGCTGATCCACGGCATTCGCCAGCGGCTTCATTGATTAAGGACGCGATCGCCGGTGATTCGGCCTTGGAAAAGGTGGCGGGACCTGGTGATGTTTACGGTCGCGGGGGGATGTTGACAAAAGTACAGGCCGCACAAAAAGCAGCGCGCTCCGGTGCCGATACGTTGATAGTGTCTGGTCACAGACCACAAGTGTTGCTGGAGCTTGCCGATGGTCATTCGCCAGGGACCCGCATCCGGGCGGCGGCCGGTCGAATGGCTGCAAGAAAACAATGGCTTGCCGGTCAGTTACGAGTTGCCGGGCGCGTGTATCTCGATGCCGGCGCTGTGAAAGTGATTCGCAGTGCGGGACGTAGTCTGCTTCCCGTTGGGGTAATTAGGGTAGAAGGAACCTTTGAGAGAGGAGAACTCGTAGCGTGTGTCGATGCGGCTGGGCGTCAGGAGATTGCGCGTGGTTTGATCAATTATGGTGCGGCAGACGCCGAAAAAATTATCGGGCGAGCAAGTGATGAGATTGAGAAGATTATCGGTTACGTGGACGCACCTGAGTTGATCCACCGTGACAACCTGGTTGTTCTTTAGGCCAGCGATCGTGGCAGGTTGTGAACTACTGTGCTGTGGCAGCCTTTCGTTTGGCGCTCAGTTGGCGCTTAAGCCGTGCCGCTTTGTTACGGTGGGTCAGTCCTTTGCGTGACGCCCGATCTATCTGCGAGACGGCGCTTCGATAAGCTTTGTCGGCGTTTTCTGTTTCGCCGGCGTCAGATAGGGTCATGAACTTTTTGATGTGTGTGCGTACCGCCGAACGACGGGCCACGTTTCGCGCCCGACGGCCGATGGCTTGTCTGGCTCGTTTGCGGGCTTGGGGAGAATTTGCCAATGAAAGATGCTCAACATCAAAAGGGGTCGCGATTATTTTGATTTTTGTGCGGTTTGTCAATAATCACTGGAATG
>CAZAHE010000156.1:0-4440 GCA_964484965.1 uncultured Acidiferrobacteraceae bacterium
GACCTGAATTCATGTCGTGGAAAGAAGAACTAGATGAACTCCGCCGCCGAGAGGCCTTCGCTGAAGAGCTGGGCGGCCCAGAGAAAGTAAAACGCCAACAAGATGGAGGCCGTTATACAATTCGCGAGCGCATAGCTTTAATGGCGGACCCTGATACTTTTCATGAAAATGGAAAAATTGCGGGAATGGCTGAATATGATCCGGATAATGACCTAACTAAACTAACTCCATCTAATTTTGTTTTTGGAAAGGCGATGGTCAACGGACGCCCTGTCGTGATTGGCGGTGACGATTTCACCGTTCGAGGCGGGTCTGCCGATGCTACAATACCGCAAAAGAACCAGCGATGTGAGGAAATGGCGAATGCACTGCGGCTCCCCTTGATTCGCATGGTGGAGGGCTCAGGTGGTGGTGGATCAGTTAAAACGATAGAAACAACAGGCCGCGCCAATGTACCCGAGCTCGAAGGCTGGCAAATTTTGGTTGAGAATATGGGGACAATCCCAAGGGTGGCCTTAGGTCTTGGTTCTGTCGCTGGACTTGGCGCGGCGTATCTAGCTGCCGCACATTATTCTGTGATGATTAAAGAAAAATCTGCGTTATTTGTGGCTGGACCACCTGTAGTAAAGCGAATCGGACAGGATCTTACAAAAAACGAACTAGGAGGCTACAAGATCCAGCTAAAATCCGGTGCGGTTGATCATGCAGTAGCCACAGAAGAAGAAGCATTCGAATGTGTACGAACTTTTCTTTCCTACTTGCCCAACTCCGTTTATGAACTGCCTACTCGACATGAGACCGATGACAACTCTGACCGCTCAATTGACTGGTTGCTAGAAGCGATTCCCAGGAATCCACGGAAAATCTACAAAATGCGGCCAATTATTGAAGCCGTGGTAGACAATGGAACTTTCTTTGAAATGGGAAGCCAGTATGGACGTTCAATTATAACAGGGTTTGCCCGGCTAGATGGGTGGCCAGTGGCCTTTATGGCCAGCGATCCGCGTTTCTACGGAGGGTGCTGGACTGCTGATACGTGTAAGAAGGTCACAAAGTTTTTAGACCTTGCCGAAACGTTTCATCTTCCAGTTGCCTACCTTGTCGATTGCCCAGGTTTTGAAATCGGCCTTAAAGGCGAACAAAATGGCACTATAAAGGAAGGAGTACGTGCCATGACAGCGATGTGGCAAACCACCGTTCCATGGTGCACCATTATCGTTCGAAACTGTTTTGGGGTGGCCGGCGCAGCTCATAAAAACGGAGGGAGATACTGTAATCGTTATGCTTGGCCATCTGGGCGTTGGGGATCTCTCCCGCTCGAAGGTGGAATTGAAGCAGCGTACCGTGCCGATATCGATGCCGCCGATGATCCCGAATTAAAACTCACAGAAATAGAAGATAGGTTGAATAAGCTTCGGTCTCCCTTTCGCTCTGCCGAAACTTATTGGATAGAAGAGATAGTTGATCCACGCGACACGCGCAAACTGTTGTGCGACTTTGCCAATAGCTCCGCGCCAATTAGAACCGTGGGACCGACTCGTTTTGCAATGCGCCCATAATAAGCTCACTACTATGTGCAAACACTAAACAAAAATAATTCAAGACAACTTATAAATTTAGGAGAAAATAAGAATGGCGTTTTACGAGGTACGACAATACAAAATCCGTCGCGGAAAAATGACCGAATGGCTAAAATTAATGGAGTCTGAAATTATACCCTTCCAAGTTTCAAAGGGAATGGTAATAACTGGCTCCTACAGGGGTGAGACCGACGACAGCGTCTATATCTGGCTACGACGTTTTAACACCGAAAAAGAGAGAGAACGCCTCTATAAGGCGGTGTACGAAGACCCTCATTGGGTCAATGACATTGGCCCCAGGGTCGCCAAGGTAATTCATCGAGATAAAATTGCGGTCCAGCGGGTCATACCCACAAAAAAATCCACAGCCCAATAGCAAAAATGCGGCTTCTGACAACTATAGCCAAAAGGAATAGACTCGAAAATGTTCGATGGATGATACTCTTAAAAACGAAGAAACAAAAAAAGGAAGGCCCGCTTTATTTGCGGGCCTTCCAAATTTTAAGCGAAAATTCATTCTACAATCGTTAGATTCTCAGCTGAAGTTTTGCCATTTCGTCCGGCCTCAAGGTCAAAATTGACCTTTTGCCCTTCCTGAAGTGTAGACAAGCCCGCCCGCTCTACGGCAGAAATATGAACGAAAGCGTCCGAGCCGCCTTCATCCGGAGTTATAAATCCATAACCCTTTACCGGGTTGAACCACTTCACGGTTCCTGTAGCCATCGATAGTTCCTCTACATAGTGTTTATTTTCCGCACAAGGCGGATCTCAAAAACAGTTCAACGATGTGCATGGAGTATTTTGTGCTTTAGTCGGCGTGACAAAGCAGTACACGCCCAGCCTTCGAAGATCTGATCACGACTATATGGACAGTTATCCCGGTAAAAACAAGCACAACCTGCAAATTAATTAAAATAAATATACTTAAACAACCGTTATTGTGAGCGGTTACGCCATTTTTCAGGATATTTGCAAAATATCTAGATTCATCATAAACGCGACTTAACTATGAAAAACAGCAAATTCACTTACTTCCGTCCGCATAGTTTGCAACTTATTTTGTGGAGCTTCGGTGTCCTCATAACCAAGACTCATTCCGACGTGAACTATTTCTGGTTCCTCGAGAGTCAACTCTTGGGCCAGGATCCTATAATAGTGGCCCCAAGATGCCTGGGGGCAGGTGTGCAAACCCTGGCCTCTAGCGGCTATACAAATATTTTGTAAGAACATTCCATAGTCCAGCCAACTCATCCAACCCATATCTTTATCTATAGTGAAAATCAAACCAACGGGTGCACCAAAGAAACGATAATTTTCAGCATGGAATTTTTGCGTTTTCTCTCGTTCACCTTTTTTAATCCCCATCAATGCGTAAAGGTCCCATCCCACCTTCCGTCGGCGCGCAAGATATGGATCACGCCACGGCTCCATGTAATGTGGCCGATCGCTACTATGAGAACTCGCATCTTCCCAAAATGCATTTAAAACAGAGCCGCAAACACGCTCCAACGCGTCACCAGTTAGCACATGTACCCGCCACGGCTGGGTGTTAGTGCCACTGGGCGCCCTAGATGCCACTCCCAAAATATGCTCCACGGTCTCCTGAGGGACGGGCTGGGATGTAAATGCTCGGACTGACCTCCGACTCGATATTGCTTCATCAACACTTAGCGTAGACACATTACACTCCTATTTTTCTCTCCAAACGTACTAAATAATAGTTCGACCTATGTTAAGCCGGCTGGGTTCTTCCAGTTGCTTCGTAGCGGGAGAGATTCATTTCGAATTCCTTCAACCTTTTCCATATGGACCGGAGTTCGGTAATGGTAGTCCAATTATGAAGGAACAGAGCAAAGCCGCCATGCACCTTTTGGAAGGCATTTCCCACTTGCATCATAACCCCGAGGCTTGCAAGGCCAGTAAATAATCCTGGGCCCATCAACAAGTATGGCGCCAATATCATCACCTGATCATAGGTATGTACCCACACATTAAAATAGGAGTAGTGCAAATAAAGACGGTGATAATTAAATCGTATGCCCAAAAATAATTCCCACAAAGTTTCTGGTTTAGCATAGTTAACCTTATCGTCCTCGCCCAGAACCAAGTCCTTCCTAAAGGCAGCCTCGACTTTCTGGTTGTTGTACTCTAGGCCTGGTAATTTCCAGCCTACAAACCAAGAAATGATCAAACCACCAATCGAAACAATCAATGCTCCCCATACAAGAGAACCTTCTACCTCCCTAAAATAGGGCACATCCACCTTGTCACTCAAACCATACAGAATGGGTATGAAAGCCACCAACGTCATGATTGCTCGAACTATCTGCAGCCCAAGCGACTCAATTATTCTCGCAAATCGGTTGCAGTCCTCCTGTATTCTTTGAGATGCACCTTCAATCTCTTCCTCTACGTTCCGCCATCTAGGGATATAACCCCATGTCATCGCCTGTCTCCAGCGCAGACCATAAACCTGAGTGAACCAGGAAGTTAAAGTCATCAAAAGTATGTAGGGAATAGCAATTTCGAGAAATGACGGTGTGCCGTTAAACCCCGACGATGAGTAATCGATCGAAATCAACTGCTGATAGAACTCTGTTAATCCTTCCTGTGGATTATCCACATACTCGCCCGATTTTTGCAGTAGATCATAGAACCCCTTGTACCAGTCATTGAATGCGACGGATAATTGCACTTGAATCCAAATAGAGGAAATAAGTATTGCCCCACCACCGTACGCCCAAAGAGCCCATTCCTTGGTTTTATAAAACGATCGAACCATAGCTTTTACTCACAGAAGGGTTAAAAATACTCTATTGCGATAGCACAGAACTACAAAGCCGTTGGACCATCTGGATTA
>CAZAHE010000157.1:0-4408 GCA_964484965.1 uncultured Acidiferrobacteraceae bacterium
TATCGTATGCCCGAGAACGAACCGCAGCGGGATCGCTCTCCAGTAGTCCAAGATCGTCATCCGCCGGCGAAGTAAACGGATGGTGCAAAGACTGCCATCCTCCAGATTCCTCATCGAGCTCTACCAGGGGGAAATCTGAAACCCACAGTGGCCGCCATTCATCATTAACAAGCTCCAGATCGTGGCTGATCTTTACACGCAACGCACCAAGGGCCGAGTTAACGATATGCGTGCGATCCGCACCAAAAAACAGCAGATCACCCGAGCTTGCGCGAGTTCTTTCAATGACGCCGGTCAGTGCTTCGTCTGACAGAAACTTCACAATCGGGGACTGTAATCCATCGCGCCCAGCGGCCGCATCGTTGACCTTGATGTAGGCGAGCCCAGCAGCGCCGATTGCTTTGACAAACTCGGTGTAATTGTCAATCTGCTGCCTTGTCAGTGCAGCGCCAGATGGCACGCACAATACCGCTACTCGACAATCCTCGGCCGTGGCGGGGGTTGAAAAAACCTTAAACTCAGAAGCAGCGACCAGGTCAGCAACCTCGACCAGTTCCATGCCCAACCGAAGGTCAGGCCGGTCACTGCCAAACCGCTGCATCGCCTCGACGTAAGTCAAGCGCGGGAAAGGATTGGGCAGTTCGACCGACAGCACTGAGCGAAAGGTAGTGCGAATCATGTCTTCCATCATGGCCATCACACCGACTTCGTCGACGAAAGACAATTCGATATCGAGCTGTGTAAATTCCGGTTGCCGGTCGGCCCGCAAGTCTTCGTCTCGAAAGCAGCGTGCGATTTGATAATAGCGCTCAAACCCCGACACCATTAGGAGTTGCTTGAACATTTGCGGCGACTGAGGCAGAGCAAAATACTGGCCCGGATAGATACGGCTCGGCACAAGATAATCACGCGCACCCTCCGGGGTGGAGCGAGTCAGCATAGGGGTCTCAATCTCGACGAAGTCCCGCTCATCAAGATAAGTGTGCAGTGCGCGAATCATCTGGTGCCGCAAGCGAAGATTGTCCTGCATACGCGCACCACGCAAATCAAGATAGCGGTATCGAAGGCGCACTGCTTCAGTTGCCTCATCCTCGCCCACCTGAAAAGGTAGCGGATCGCTGACGTTCAAAATTTCGAGATCTGATACCAGTATTTCTATCTCGCCTGTCGCCAGTTCCAAATTGATGGTTCCCTCGGGTCGTAATCGCACCTGTCCAATAACCCGCAGAACAAATTCATTGCGTACCGATTCCGCTCGTGCAAATGCTTCTGGGCAATCTGGATCGACAACCACCTGCAATAGGCCCGATCTATCCCGTAGGTCTATAAAGATAACGCCGCCATGGTCACGCCGACGCTGCACCCAGCCGCACAAATTCAGCTCAGCGCCCAACAAAGAACGGTCCACACGGGCACAAAGATGCGTTCTCATGGTCAGAATTCAGATACTCCAACAGTGCGCAGCACTAATCCGCGGGGCTGGTGGCACCGGTCGAACCGCCTCCGGACTTGGCCGAAGGGTCTGCGGCTTTACTGCTGTCGCCTTTGCCACTATCTGCTGCCGATGACCCGCCAGTAGTGGCACTGTCTGATGAGCTTTCCTTATTCCTGGACGGCGCGTCCGAAGCGCTGTCCTCCTTAGGTGCCTTCTTGGTATCACCATCGTCCTCGCCCTTGTTTTTAGCGTCCGACGTGGATTTTCTGTCGTTTTTGAAATCAGTCTCGTACCAGCCCGTGCCCTTCAACCGAAAGGCCGCAGCAGACACTTTCTTTCGAAGGGCCGACTCACCGCATGCAGGGCAGTCGATAAGCGGCGCTTCCGACAGGCGTTGCAAAACCTCGATCTCGTGTCCACACGACCGGCAAATGTATTCATAGATGGGCATTCTTGTATTAAGTCCTGTACTACGTCGCTCGCAGCGACCATTTCACTAATGATCCAGCCGATTATAGCGCTGTCCAGCCCTTCGGCCTTGATCAATGCACTTGCTTAGGCACGACTCAGCGATGCGCCGTGAGTCGCCCGACCCAAACTACCAGTACGAGCACAGGAAGGCCGAGGGCGGCCGTTCCGATAAAGAAGAAGACATAACCTGTGCTGTCGACAACGGTACCAGAATAACCCGCCATAATTTTGGGAACCAGCGTCATTACAGAACTGAAAATTGCGTATTGCATGGCGGTAAAGGAAATACTGGTTAAGCTCGAGAGATAGGCAACAAAAGCGGCCGTCGCAAGACCTGCACTGCCGTTGTCCGCCACTATCACCCAAAGCAGTAACAGGGGCTCAGCTTCCTGAGTTGCGAGGTAGGCGAATAGCAAGTTGGTCGCCGCAGCGAGCAACGCGCCTAGGAATAATGTTCGATTAACACCGTAGCGGACAGACAGGATGCCGCCCAGAAAGCCGCCAATAACCGTCGCCCAGAGACCCCAAAACTTAGAGTACATCGCGATTTGACTCTTGGTGAATCCCATATCCAGGTAAAACACGTTCGCGATCACACCCATCACAATATCCGCGATCCGGTAGGTCCCGATGAGTGCAATCACAATCAACGCTGTTCGTCCGTAACGCTGAAAAAAATCGGCAACTGGTTCAACATAGGTCTCATACACATGGGCCCTAGACACAAGACGCAGCGAAATCATGACCGACGCGGTGGCGGCCGAAAGCAGTATTGCGACGACCAAGCGCGCCGACTCAATGAGAAATCCAGCTAGGCGCGGATTCATTGCAAGATCATTCATGAGCAAATTCTTTGCCCACTGTGCCAAGCCAGATGAAACCGCAAATATGGCCACGAACGCCGCGGCTGAAACGAGAAATAAGAGGAGAAATCGCAGGTAGTCCGACGTTCCGCGAAAAACGCTGCGCTTAACAGCTCGCTGCGGTTCTGGAATGATCAACGTAGTGACGATTCCGATTACCATCACCAACGCCATCATCCGATAGACATTGGCCCAGACTGCGTAGTCGTACTGATTGTCTCCCCAGTAATCTGCTAACCAGAGAGCTCCGGCACCCGCCACCAGCATGCCCACCCGATAGCCGGCGATATACATGGCCGAAAGCATCGATTGCATCGCCCGGTCCGCGGACTCAATGCGATATGCATCGATGACGATGTCCTGGGTCGCGGATGAGAACCCAATCATGACAGCACCGATAGCTGTCATCACGACTGTGGTCGCGGGATCGAACGAAGATGTCCACAGGATCGCGATCACAATCGCGCATTGTGAGACAAGCAACCAACTGCGCCGCCTGCCCAGCCGATACAAAAACCCTGGTAACGGCAACCGATCAATCAGCGGCGCCCACACGAACTTGAACGAATAACCCAATGCTGCCCAGCTGAAGAAGGTCACCGTCGCTCGCTCCATCCCAGCTTCTCGCAACCACACAGAGAGCGTACTGAAAATTAGCAGAATCGGAACACCAGCTGAGAACCCAAGGAATAGCATCGCGACCGCCCTCGGATGCACCAGTGCGGTCAGGGCGGTTGCCCAATTCCCGGTGTCCTTTAAACGGTCGCCTTCCGTCAACGCAAGAGCCAGTCAGGGTGGAGGTCGTAATCTATTGTCAGTGGCGCATGATCTGAGAAACGTTCATCTTTGAAGATGTTTACCCGGCAGGCTCGCTCAGCAATCGCGGGTGTCCCGATGTGATAATCGATACGCCAACCGACGTTCTTGGCCCATGACTGCCCCCGGTTCGACCACCAGGTATATTGGTCTTCGCCAGGTTCGAGGCTACGAAAGATATCAACCAACCCGGCTTCGTCAAATACCCAGTCCATCCACGCGCGCTCATCTGGCAGAAAACCCGAGTGTTTCTGGTTAGACCGCCAGTTCCTAAGATCGATCTGGCGGTGCGCAATATTCCAGTCACCACAAATCACATAGTCACGGCCATCAGCGCCGAATCCGGTCAGAATCGGCTTCAGGCGCGCCATAATGTCGTACTTGAAAGCCTGTCGTTGGTCGCCGCTGGTACCGGACGGTAAGTACAGCGATATCACACTTAACTTGCCAAAATCAGCCCGCAACCAGCGGCCTTCTGAATCAAAATCAGGCCATCCGATGCCCATTTCCACTCGGTCGGGCTTCCGGCGGGAGTAGATTGCGACCCCACTATAACCCTTACGCTCAGCGTCGCAATGGAACGTGTGATACCCCTGCGGGAAAAAAATATCGGCCGCCCGCTGCTCAGCTTGAGCACGCGTCTCCTGCATGCAGATCACGTCGGCCTCCTGCAGCGGTAACCACGCAAAGAAGCCCTTGCGTGCGGCGGCTCGAATACCGTTGACGTTCAGCGTTATGATTCGGAACATAGCGCGACAATCCCTAGGACACCAACGGCACAGAACTCGATGAACAATTCAGAAATCGATTTTCTCAAATTCGC
>CAZAHE010000158.1:0-4352 GCA_964484965.1 uncultured Acidiferrobacteraceae bacterium
ATCGTCTCACTGGTGCTTGCGATAGTGGGCATTGTGTTGACCTGGTTTGTGCCTATTTTGACCCAAGTAGCGGCCATCATATGCGGCCATATTGCTCGTTCACAGATCCGGCAGCGACAAGGCCAGGAAACCGGGGACGGTATGGCTTTGGCGGGCCTGATTATTGGTTATATCATGTTGGGGCTGTATATCCTCTTCTTCATCATGCTAGGGCTAGGGCTCGGACTATTAGGAGTGATTATCTCTAATCTCGAATAATTCAAATGGGAGTGGGTCGGCGCGGTTGGTGTCTGTGTTTGGGTATCGACCTCGTCGTAGGATAGAGCTCGATAACAAGGTTGCCTTGGTTGTCAGAAGAGGCCTGCAAAAATCTTAATTCAATCTACTTCGATCCGGGGCAGCCCAGCGCTGGTATGAATCGCTCACTGATCACTGGGATCACCTACGTTGTACGTGGCTTCACCCTTCTGGTCCGTCCGGGCATACGAACTTTCGTGTTCGTACCGTTACTGGTGAACGTCAGTTTGTTCGGCGTTGCGATAGTCTATGGGTTTAAAAAATTTACTGTGTTTTTGCAATGGTTGGAAGAACTGCTGCCGAATTGGTTGCATTGGCTGGAATGGATACTAATCCCCTTGTTCTTTTTAATCGCTATATTGGCCTTGTTCCTTGGATTCTCCATGATGGCCAATCTAATAGCAGCTCCGTTCAACGGATTCTTATCTGACAAGATTGAACGTTACTTGACTGGTGGCACGCCAAAGGGCGGAGGCGATGGTTTTATGAGTTCGATCCTCTCATCGCTTTGGAACGAAGTAAAAAAGATGTCCTATTTCCTTGTTTGTGCGCTGGTTCTGTTGGTGCTGTCCTTTATTCCCCCGATCAATTTCATAGCGCCATTACTTTGGCTGCTCTTCTCGGTATGGGTGCGCGTCGTTGAGTATGCGGATGTCCCAATGTCAAATCATGGTTTAAGCGGCAAGCAAGTGCGGGCCATATTGCGTCAGAATCCGATGATTGCCTTGGGTTTCGGGAGCACTGCGTTTGTAATGACATTAATCCCGTTCATTAATTTTCTTGTTATGCCGACTTGCGTAGCTGGCGCCACCATCATGTGGGTAGAAAGTTTCGCCTCTGACCATAAACAATTGAAACAAATGAGTATTTGAGGAAGCATTCCCTAAGTTGTTCGACGAACGCCGCTGCCGTTTATCATTTCCTCTTTATGACTCAATAGAAAAGCTGTTATTGAGTAATTATTTAGGTCGCCATCGTAGGTTAATGGTAGGATGAACGGTGTAATATAAACCCAGCTTTAGAGAGGCATTCGATCATGCTTGAACGTTTCGTCGAATCTGCTATCTTCTACTCGCGGTGGTTGTTGGCGCCCATCTATCTGGGATTGGCCCTAGCGTTGTTGATTCTTCTTGTTAGTTTTGTTTCCGAATTCTTTCATTATTTTGCAGGTGCTGATCCGTTTAATTCGAAAAACACGGCGCTGTTTATTCTAGAGCTAATTGACCTGGCACTTATAGCGAGCCTCGTGGCAATGGTCACGATAGCGGGCTATGAAAATTTCGTCTCAAAGATTGATTTCAAAGCCGATATGGAACGCCCAGATTGGATGGGCAAGGTAGACTTTGCCGGTTTAAAACTGAAAGTCATATCTGCGTTGGTCGCAATTTCCAGCATTGAGCTCTTGAAGGTTTTCTTAAGTACGGGCAGTTATCAAGAAGGAGAGATACTCTGGCGGGTCATCATTCACTCCGTATTTGTATTTAGTGGCCTGATTTTTGCGTTAACAGAAAAATTTATGTACCAGAGACAGGAAGAACCACCAGAGGTTATTGGACAAAATTTAGAGACCGCACGGTATTAGTGCGCGTTTCCAAAGGTGGCTGACGGATCAGGGGGGGCTCTTGTCGGTACAAACTATTCTGTCTATGGCGTGACGCTGCGGGTCACTGGCTGTCTTTCCCGATCAGGAATAGCGCTGCGGTGTGGATCACGATATCAAACCCCAGGAAATTCGTGAAGGAACTGTCGTTGTGCATCGCTGGTGTCTAATTCACGGGCATAGCGGTGACCTGCAAAGGTTGCGTGCACGATGGCAGCGGGCGCGAGGCAGTCACCGATTCGACTGATGGTTTTGACGCTGCAACCATCGAGTGTTCCAAGCAGTTCGTGATAAAGCGCGTCCACCGGCAGTCGTGCGGTTACCAAAACTACGGCATTCACTGCTAGCGTTTGCGCGACACGTGTGTAGATATGCGAGATAGTCACCGCATCACTCGATATATTGATTAAATTGTGGTGGGTAATCATGTTGACTCCCATCGCGTGCATATGTTCTGCAACACGTTCAAGCTCCAGAGTGTTTTCTGTCCAACTCGCAATGTTGGCAGCGGGTGTCACAATGGTGACTTCACAGCCGGTTTTGCGCAGCACCTCAGCGATCATGTTTCCCATGTAGTAATGATCATCATCAAAGATGACCACGGGCCCTTTGGGAATCTGACCATCCATCACGTCATCAGGAGAAAACACGTTTGCTGAATCGACACCTGGTATTGGATCGTTGTGAATCCGGCCCACACCATCCGCCCGCCAGCGCGCACCGGTTGCAAGTACCACGTGCTGATAGCCAAAATCCCGCACATGGTCAGCGCTTAACTCGCTGTCAAGATAAATTTCGACATTGCTGAGTTTATTCAGTTGAGTTACCCGCCAGTCCCTCACTCTGGCCCACTCTGCTAGACCTGGGAGACGACTTTCGCGTGTGACACGCCCACCGAGCTCGGTTTTCGCTTCAGCAAGTGTTACTTGGTATCCACGCTCTCCAAGAGCACGTGCGGCTTCGAGCCCGGCGGGGCCCGACCCGACCACCAACACTGTATCGTCTGAGCCTTTGGCTGCAATTTCTTCTGGGTGCCAGCCTCGCCGCCATTCCTCGCCAGCCGTCGGATTTTGTGTGCATCGGTAATTGACTGACAGAAACTGGCCAGAGACACAGATATTGCAGCCTATGCACTCGCGGATATCCTCGACTCTACCCTGCTCGATCTTTTTAGGGATGAATGGGTCAGCAATCGATGGGCGTGTCGCCCCAATCATATCGAGGACGCCGCGTTTGATGAGCGATGCCATGGTGTCGGGTGACGTGAAGCGGCCGACTCCAACCACGGGCTTGGTCGTCACGGATTTGACAAACTCAATATAGGGCTCGTGAACATTCTCTGGGGCAAATCGAGACGACGGTGAATCTCCTTCCCAAGTCCCGCAGACCACGTCCCAGAGATCCGGAAGCTCACCCAGACACTCTATGATTTCACGACCATCCCCGTGAGCTTGAATACCCTTTGTACCCAAAAATTCCTCGACAATGATACGTACTGTGACTGCACATTCGCCCTTGGCAGTCTCGCGGGTGATATCGATTAGCTCGCGCAGGTAACGCACGCGGTTTTCAAGACTGCCGCCGTATTCATCCGTGCGGCGGTTTCGCGGTGACATTAAGTGAAACGCAATAGAAGAGAACTGCCCACTGACATTGATGATGTCTACCCCGGCACTCATCGCCCTCCGAACCGCTGCACTCCACCAGCTTTGAATTTGCCGAATATCCTGTTTATCGATCGCGCGTGCCTGCAGAGGGTCGTTCTCGAAAACCGGGCGTGCCATCGGACCCATCGGTACTTCTCGCGAAAAACGGTTGGCATGATAGCCGCCGGAATAAGACAGTTGAATACCGAAGAGGCCACCATGGGCATGGACCTCGTCTGCCGCCGCAGCGATGATCGGAACATCGCGCTCATCCCATAGTGTCATCACCGGTTCAGGAAACATCTCTGCGCTCGGGTGAATGCCACAATGCTCGGTATTGATCACAGCCCAGCCGCCTTCCGCTTTGATCCCGCGCATGCGAGCATGTGAGCGTGGTCGCAACCGACCCATGCCATTGCAGTGGCCAGGCTGATAAAAACGGTTCTTGGCCTGTTTGGGGCCAATTTGAACCGGCTCGAAAAGAATGTCGTATCTAGGATCACGGGGCATTAGGTTTTCCTGAGGCTCAAACTGTGAGACGGTGGCCGGTCGGCAAATGACGGGCTAGCACCCGCTGCAAGGGGGCCCATGAGCACATTTTCTGGGTAAGTGGTAAGGATGTTTCTGCGCAATACAATGTTGGCTTCAGTGAAAGAGCCGTCGGGCTTGGGCTCGTTGGCCCATCGCTGTGCCGAATTTGAGCCCCGCACCACTTGACCTGAACCCATACCCACAACTTGTTTCGCAGTGGCGGGCGTGTAGTCATTGATCAACGCAAATCGCCTACTGGTTGACTGATTTGGGTTCGA
>CAZAHE010000159.1:0-4348 GCA_964484965.1 uncultured Acidiferrobacteraceae bacterium
TCAATGTTCATACTAATGGCGACGACTTTATGGAATACTATTATGATATTATAGAAATCCCATCTTCAGAAGGAGACGGGTCCACTGAAAGAATGCTAATTAGTATGGCTCTTATCGGAGATTACGACGGCTACAGTGGGTCGGGAGTCTCAGGTTACAGCATGGATGATACTGACCAAGATCCTGGAAATGATTTTGGAATTGTTGCGGTGCAGTTACTAGACTCTCCAGTGGCAACTGAAAATTTAGATTTTAATCAAGATGGAATTATCGAAGTTTATGAAGGTGAAAAAATGAAAATGACTGATTGGCATTGGTTTGATTGGTATAATAGGCCGGGTGTTGTTTACAGAGAAGGGTCTGGAGCCTGTTGCGCAGGAGATCCTGGAAAAGCTCAAGCTTTAAATAAAGAAGAGATACAGTATAAGATTATGATAGGAGATACAACTAATTTAACAATTGATGAAAAATTATGGTTTTTTCATGCTAATCCAGAATTAGATGAGTATGACCCTAACTTTAATCCACATTTTGATAGCGTAGATGACCTTATGCAAACTACGTTTTTCACAGATGATGAAGAAGGTCTTGACTGTGTTTTAGAAATGACAAGCGGTCCATTTGATTTGGATGTTGGGGAAGAAACTTTGTTTTCTTTCTGTATTATTTTTGGACAAAATAAAGAAGATTTAATAGCAAATGCTGAATTTGCTCAGATTATGTATAACAATAAATATCAAGGATATACAGCCCCTAAAAGGCCTGAGCTAATTGCAACATATGATCATGGTCAGATATCTCTACACTGGAATGATGATGCAGAGTTTGCAGAAGATGTTGTGACCGGATATTCAGATTTTGAAGGATATAAAATATATAAAAGTATTGATGGTGGAGTTACATGGGGAGGACCTGAAGGGAAGGTTTTTGATGACTCAGGCATTCACGTTGGATGGAGACCTATTGCCCAATATGATTTAACTGAAGAAGAAGATATGAATTATTGTGTTGCCATAGATTATATCGATGAAAATGGTGATGTTGTGTGTAAGGATATAGATGGAAGTGTGTATAGAAATTTAGATATATCAGGTCCAGATCCTCATGCTCCTTGGTTTTCTTTAGGTTACAATACAGGCTTTGATAGTCCTGAAGAATGCATTAATTCAGGGGACGACGGTTTATGTCCTGGAGATGAAGGGTATCCTGGTCCAGATCAGGATGAAGAATATGTAGATGCTAATAATAATGGCAAATGGGATGATGCAATAGCCACAGAAACGCCTTATACCGATAGTAATGGCAATTCATACAAATACACTTATGTTGATAATGATGTTATTGATGGAATCGTTTATACGTACTCTTTAACAGCGTATGATATGGGTGTTGCTCCAACATATATTACTGAATGGGTTGAATTTGAGTCAGGGTATGCTCCAGAGGAGATTCCTGTTGAGGCAAATCCTCTAGGCTTTTCAAGCCCTGATGGATATCAGCATGTTGAAAATTCAAGAGGAACAACCATTTTAGATGATAATTTTATTCAAGTTACTTCAGGTTATACGGGAGATTTTAATGTCAATGAAGTAATTGTTTCTCCTAATCCATATATAGTTCATTCTGGCTTTAACAATGAGACAGAATATCAAAGACGTATTCGATTTTCAAAGGTTCCATATGATGAATCTAGAGGAGAGGGTGCAAAAATTACAATATATACTCTAACAGGAGAAAAAGTGTATTCATGGAAAGATGAAGATAATTTAGGAAATGAGCCTGGTGACGATGGATACAATACATGGTGGGATTTGAGAAGTGTAAACAATCAAGAGGTCGCCCCAGGGCTGTATCTTTATACGGTTGAGTTTGATGGGCAATCTTCTGTAGGTAAGTTTGCAATAGTGAGGTAAAACTTTTATGCGAAAGACATTACTTATATTAATATTTTCTACTATTTTCCCTCAATTTGGGGATATCCCTGATATCGTAACTAAAGTAGGGACAGCAGCAGCTCCGTTTTTAAAATTAGAAACAGGAATTAGAGAAATTGGAATGGCAGGAGCTCAAACTGCTTCAGGAATTGGAGTGTCTGCTCTTCCTTATAATCCTGCGAGCATAGGTTTTGTTAAAGATCAGGAAGTATTTTTTAATAAAACAAATTATTTAGCAGGTATATCACATAATGTTTTTGGTTACGCTAAACGATTCAGTTCAACGGATGTTGCAGGAATTCATCTATTCTATTTAGATTCAGGCTCAATGCCTCGAACTGATTATGGAGGTAATCAGGATGGGACTTTTAATGTTTATGATTTAGCTATTAGAGCAACTTATTCTAAAACCTTGACAGATCGTTTGACAGTTGGATTCACTCTTAAATTTTTTAGAGAAGATATTGATAATATGTATCTCCAGGGATTTGCTGCCGATATAGGGTCTAATTTTGATACAGGAATATATGGATTTGTTCTCGGAATGTCAGTGACTAACTTTGGTCCTGAAGTTAAGTTTAAAGGAGAAGGGTTAGGTAATTATGATTATTCTCAAGGCTTTGTAGAGGATTATGAATATGATACAGAATTTTTTCCTCTTCCGATGACTTTCCGACTAGGGATTAAAAATCAATTGATTGGAACAGGCGATAATGCTCTAATGAAAAGCTCTACCCATCGCTTAGATTTTGCTGCAGATGGTATAATGCCTATAGATTATACAACCTATGGCTCTATTGGATTTGAGTATGGCTGGAATGAGATGGCTTTTGTTCGTTTTGGAACTCACTTAGCTCATGATACTCAAGGAGCAAGTTTAGGTTTAGGATTTAATTATAATGGAATCAAGTTTGACTATGCCCTTGTGCAGTATGGAATACTTGGATCAACAGGTCAATTTGGGATAAAATTAGATTTATAATGAAAAAAATATTTGCAATAATATTTATCTCTTTAGGGCTTTCGCAGAATCCTGTTTCTGATCAAGGGCTAGACCAAATTGTATCTCCTGGGGAACTGGTTACGGTATCAGGAGCTGATTCTTATGCGCTTGATGGAAATGCAATTATCACATATCAGTGGTCTGTTCATCAGGACATTCTTGATGCAAACCCGGGACTTGATTTAACTTCTGAAACTTTAGTTTTTACAGCGCCAAACTCATCATCTTCAACTATATACACAATTACTTTAGAAGTAACAGACGATCAAGGAAATTCATCTCAAATTTATGATGCATCTAATTTAATATTAACTGAGTATTGTGAGGTAGGGACTGGAAACCCTTCAGCAAATAAATTCTTAGAAATATATAATGGAACAGGGGCAACAATTACATCGGATGAGTGGGTAGATTATGAGGTTTGGATTTCTAAAAATGGCGCAGAATTTATGGATCCTAGTCAAGACTTTTATGCAAAACTATTTTTCCATAGATTGGCGACAGAAGATGACGCAGATCATGACCTTGATGTAGATGATATTACCTCTATTTATCCTGATGATCTTGAGCACGGAGAAACTCTTGTTCTTATTAAAGAATTGGCTGAAGCTGATTCTGATATAACAGAGCATTATTGTATAGAGTGGGGAGATTTGACAAGGATTGGAGGAGATGATGGAGTTGCTTTAGTTAAAGACGGTCTTCCCATTGATACAGTTGGAGAAGGAGATGATCCTGGTAGCGGCTGGGAAGTTGCAGGAGAATCCAATGGAACAAAAGACAATATTTTGGTGAGGAAATCAACGGTAGTGCTAGGAAATTATTTAAATTGGGAATCTTCTGCGGGTACCGATAGTGATGATTCAGAATGGATTATTCAAGATGATGAAGATTTCTCTTATGTAGGCTCTCATGATTGTACTTCATGTGATAATTCGGTTGATATTATTGTAGCTATCCCTCCTATTGCAAACGCAGGGGATGATTTTTCTACGTGTGAAGAGACGGTGTCTCTTTCAGGTTCAAGCGCGTCAGAAGATGGTGGAGAGTACGCATATAGTTGGACGGCTCCAGGAGCGGTTCCTCTATCTGATGAAACTGTCTCAAATCCCTTATTTACATCTCCTACAAATTTATCTGAAGATACAACATATTGCTTTCAATTAGTGATTAATGATGGTTATGTAGATTCAGCTTCTGATGAGGTGTGTGTTACTGTTGAAGCAAATTTATGCCCTGTTGCGAGTGCAGGTGAAGATAAAAGCTATAGAATCAACACATTAAGCGAGATCGTTCTTAGTGCATCTGCTTCCTATGATCCTAATTCAGGAGATGTTCTATCTTATGAGTGGGAACAAATTGAAGGTTCAGCTCTAACTTTGAGTGGCTCTGATTTAGAAGATTTAACAGT
>CAZAHE010000160.1:0-4332 GCA_964484965.1 uncultured Acidiferrobacteraceae bacterium
CAAAAATGCCCACGATCGGGGCATACGCCTATAAGTACTCTCTTGGTCAACCATTTCCCTATCCGCAAAATGATCTTACGTATTCTGAAAATATTTTACGATTAATGTTTAGCGCTCCTACAGGTGAATATGAAGTGAACCCAGTGCTTGCAAGAGCTATGAATCGCATTCTTATACTGCATGCTGACCATGAACAAAATGCCTCGACATCTACTGTAAGACTAGCTGGATCTTCTGCCGCAAACCCTTTTGCCTGCGTTGCAGCAGGAATTGCCTCGCTATGGGGTCCTGCTCACGGTGGTGCAAACGAAGCAGTTCTAAACATGCTACATGAGATTGGAACCAAGGACAGGATCGCCAAATATATACGTAAAGCCCAAGATCCAGAAGACCAATTTCGCTTAATGGGTTTCGGACATCGAGTCTATAAAAATTACGATCCACGTGCAGACGTACTGCGCAAGAGCTGTCATGAAGTCCTTGATGAACTAGGTATTCATGATTCCACACTCGACTTAGCCATGGAACTAGAAGCAATAGCTCTCAAAGACGACTATTTCCAAGAGAAAAAACTATATCCGAATGTTGATTTTTACTCTGGAATTATCCTAAGAGCGCTCGGCTTCCCAACCAACATGTTCACTGTCGTATTTGCAATTGGACGAACAGTCGGCTGGATTGCCCATTGGAAAGAAATGATGGAATCTCCTGAATCTCGAATCGGACGCCCTAGACAATTGTATGTAGGCAGCAAGCAACGTGAATTCACATCAGTAGACAATCGCGAACATACTGACCGAAAGATCAGTTGGTCCTGGTTGTGGGGCGGCAAGAAATCCCCTAGCTGAGATTCTTGTCCGACTCACGAACCTCACCCGAAATAGCATTAATAATCAGTTAGTGAAATGCTGCATTTATAAAGGCAACAGAAAGGCTGACACCTATCTTTTTGTCAAACATGATGTGAGTGTTTGGCGAGTGCCAAAATCACTGCTGGCGCTACTGGGAACATTAGAAGTAGTTATGACAATGGAGCTAAGCGAGGATACAACGTTGGCACAAGCCTGTGCCAAAAAAGTTATGAGACAGCTGACAGAATCTGGATTCTATCTGCAACTTCCAAATTCAGATATACAATAGAAGCCAGTTATACCAAAATATCTAATCAATGCTTCTAAAAATCTTCATTACTCTCGCCGTCATTTTAGCTGTCGCTTTAATATTTAGGGTAAAACAACCAAAGAGAGCAACAAGTTCAACCGAAAAAAAACAGCCAGAAAAGAACGCTGTTTCTTCTAGCATTGTAGTCTATACCCTCTTAGGATTAATCGTTTCAATCTCTATATTGATCTTTGTTCTCAATTGGACCGAACAGCATCGAATCATCAACATACGCATAACAAGTAGTCAGGGTGAAATCACCAACTACCAGGCATACCAAAAAGATATAGAAGGACGAAAATTTTTAACGCTAGACGGCGTTAATGTTGCTCTTGGAGCTAGTGATAGGGTTGAGATGCTGGATTGACTTGCAGTGAAGCCCTATCTCAGTAGTCGAAATTATTAATGACATGGACATCTTATTTGATACGAAAGTCTCGCAAATTAGCCCCGACTGATACATCTGAACGCAGTGTAAACAAGCATAAAGCTAGCCTCACTGACTCCTCAGAATCTCGAATTTTTTTTGCCCAGGATGCGGAAATATCCTTAACTGCCCCAAGTACTGACTCAAGATTGCCGTACTCCCCAAGCAACTTTTCTGCAGTACGGAGACCTATTCCCCGGGCTCCGGAAATATTCAAAGAGCTGTCGCCAGCGAGTGCAAACAGATCTGGAATTTGGGCTGCTTCCACGCCAAACTTTTGGCGAACATAATCCCGATCATGCTGTCGCGACGCAAAGTGATCGTAAACATGTACATAATCCGATATCAACTGGCAAAAACTCTTGTCTGTCGACAAAATGGTGGCGGTTGAACCCGCTCCAACTACTTGCCTAGCGACACTTGCAATGACGTCGTCTGCTTCAAACCCATCTACCAAGACAGTCCGTACGTTAAGTGAACCAAATCGTGAAATGATACGCCCAAGCTGTGATCGTAAATCACCAGGCATTGGATGGCGATTCTTCTTATACTCGGGAAATAACGCTTCCCGCCATGACGGTGCTTCCGAATCCATCGCACAAACTACGTGACTAGGGTGATGATATCTTAAGGCCCGAGACAAAGAATTGACACAGGCTTCCTCTACCGATTGGCTATTTGTTTCAAGATCCTCTAAACGACGTACCCCTGCATGAATTCTGCGAATCAAATTGAGTCCATCAATAAGCAATACTTGCATAGCTCACTGCCTATATGTATTACCTCGCAGTATACGACGATCCCAAGGATGGTGTGCTCAGCCATCTATTTTAAAGTGAGTAGCTATAAAAGTTGGAACCCACGGTTCTCGACCAACATTACAGAATATAACGCGATAAGTCTTCGTCTTCTGCCAAGTCAGATAGGTGTTCGTCAACATAGATTCGATCTATAGTCACAGTATCACCCGACCGGTCAGCCGCATTGAATGAAATATCCTCAAGAAGCCGCTCCATGACCGTATGTAACCGCCTAGCTCCAATATTCTCTGTTTTTTCATTAACCTGCCATGCAACTTCGGCTATTCTAGTCACCCCATCTGGCGCAAACTTTACAGTGAGGCCATCCGCTTGCAATAAGGCTGCATACTGTTCGGTTAGTGACGCATAGGGTTCAGTGAGAATTTGCACGAAATCACTTGAAGTCAACGCATCTAATTCGACACGTATTGGAAGACGACCCTGCAGCTCAGGAATCAGATCCGATGGTTTACTCATTTGAAATGCGCCTGATGCGATAAAAAGAATATGATCTGTGCGAATCATCCCATATCTGGTACTCACAGTGCAGCCCTCGATAAGCGGTAATAGGTCACGCTGCACTCCTTCCCGAGACACATCCGCACCCTGTTGATTGTTGCGACCCACTATCTTGTCCATCTCATCAATAAAAACGATCCCATTTTGTTCGACCCTATCCAATGCCTCCTGTTTAATATCGTCGTCATTGATAAGATTTCCGGCCGACTCTTCGGTCAACAAACGTGCAGCTTCAGCAACGGAAACTTTACGGCTACGAGTCTGCTGGCCTCCAAGATTCTGAAACATATTTTGGAGTTGCCCCGTCATCTCCTCCATTCCGGGTGGGCCCATAATTTCTACACCTACTTTTGGGCTGCTTACTTCAATTTCAATCTCTTTTTCATCAAGTTTGCCCTCCCTATACAATTTTCGAAAACGCTGGCGCGCCGCTCCGTCCTGATTTGGCCACGTATTGGTGCTATCGTTGTGCACCTTCTCCTGCTCATTTTCCCTAACCGGTGGCAACAAGGCATCTAGTATCCGATCCTCTGCGATATCCTCGGCTCGAGAACGCACTCGATCAATCGCCTCCTCCCGAGCCATTTTGATTGACATGTCTGCGAGATCTCGCACTATTGAATCGACTTCCCTCCCAACGTAACCGACCTCTGTAAATTTAGTGGCCTCTACTTTAATAAACGGTGCTTTCGCTAAACGAGCAAGGCGTCGTGAAATTTCAGTTTTGCCGACTCCCGTTGGGCCGATCATCAAAATATTCTTAGGAGTTATCTCGGCCTGCAGCGTTTCATCTTCAACCTGAGCACGGCGCCATCGATTACGAAGAGCGACTGCAACCGACCTTTTTGCTGCTGATTGACCAACAATATGCTTGTCGATCTCTTCAACAATCTCACGGGGAGTCATAGACATCAGATGAGTTAAACCTCTAATTCTTCGATGGTAAACCGGCTATTTGTATAAACGCAAATATCGGCAGCTATTGCTAAAGAACGCTCAACTATGGTTTTGGCATCCAGCTCAGTGCCCCCCAACAAAGCCAGGGCAGCTGCTTTGGCATAGGCACCCCCAGAGCCGATAGCCATTACTCCCTGCTCTGGCTCAATTACATCGCCGCTACCAGTAATGATAAGGGAAGTGGAGTTATCCGCAACTGCTAGCAAAGCCTCAAGACGACGTAACATCCTATCGGTTCGCCAGTCTTTTGATAGCTCTACGGCCGCGCGAACCAAATTGCCCTGGTGCTTCTGGAGTTTACCTTCGAAACGCTCGAATAGGGTAAACGCGTCAGCGGTGCCCCCAGCAAACCCGGCGATTACTTGATCATCATATAACCGTCTCACTTTCCGTGCATTACCCTTCATCATTGTATCACCCATCGAAACTTGGCCATCCCCACCGATCACAACCTGAGCACTGCGGCGG
>CAZAHE010000161.1:0-4231 GCA_964484965.1 uncultured Acidiferrobacteraceae bacterium
GGACCAGGGACCGACTTTTTGCAGTTGCCAATGGATATGTTTCTTTGACCCCGCATCGAGTAGATCTTACAGAGAATAATGCCGTCCGGGACATCGGAATATGGCTTGGTGGCAAAGCCTAATGGGGGGAATGTTTGGGACTCGAGGCATTGGACTTACCTCGGAAAGGACCAGGAGACGACTTGTCGATAGCCTTCAAAATAAAGGCATTTGCAAACAGTCGGTTCTGGATGCGATTTACAACACCCCGCGCCATTGTTTTCTTTCGGATCCAGCATTGACTGATCGGGCTTATGACGATATCCCATTGCCCATTGGCTATCGACAGACCATATCCCAACCTTATGTTGTGGCACTTATGACTGAGACCCTACTTGGAGAGTCCGCAGGCATTGGCAGGGTTTTAGAGATTGGCACAGGATCTGGCTATCAAGCGGCTGTACTCTCGTTTGTCGCTAAACGTGTCTACACCGTCGAAAGAATTAGAAGCCTTTTTGAAACAGCTAAAACACGCCTCGCCGAGCTAGGCATCGATAATGTCGAACATCTTCACGGTGATGGGTACCAGGGATGGCCGGGGCGTGCGCCGTATGACGCGATCATATTGACCTCAGCACCGGAGAAAGTACCGAACGTGTTGTTGCGGCAATTGACATCTAAAGGGCACCTGATCGCCCCAGTCGGGATAGGAGATAAACAACGTTTGATCACAATTGCCCGCACCGACAAAGGTTACCGTGAAACACGTGGCGGAGCAGTTCGCTTTGTTCCGATGCTACCGGGGGTGCAGACATGAGACTTTTTACAAGTCTATATCTCCGGGTCATTGGATGGTCTAGGCACCGCCATGCAACAAGTTACCTTTTTGGCCTTAGTTTTGCCGAATCATCATTCTTTCCTATTCCTCCGGATGTGTTGTTAGCCCCGATGGTCCTAGCAAATCGGCGAAAAGCCTGGTGGTTTGCACTCGTCACAACGGTTGCCTCTGTGGCCGGCGGGGTAGGCGGCTATTTGATTGGTTGGCTGCTCTATAACGCAGTAGGTGTGACTGTGGTCGAGTTCTATAACGCCGAGGAAGAATTGCTGAAGATTAAAGAATGGTTTAGTGAGTATGGGGCCTGGGCGATCTTGATTGCGGGATTTACACCATTGCCATACAAGTTATTTACGATCTCTGCCGGGCTACTTAATATGATGCTGTTGCCGTTTATCGTCGCATCGCTGGTTGGCCGCGGTGCACGATTCTATCTCGTGGCAGGGTTAATTTACTGGGGTGGAGAATCGCTGGAAAAATTTATTCAGACTTATGTTGAGTGGATTGGCTGGGCGGTGGTGGCACTGCTCATAGGTGCGTATATTTTGTTTATCTCGTGATAAAAGTAGATTTCAGATGTATGCCAGGGCTTGGTTTTCTAATCGTTGGCCTATTGACACTAGCCGGTTGCGGGGGTGTGGCAATGGTGCCTGTCGCAGATCTTACAGTTTATCGCGGCCCTGGAAAGATGTACGTGGTTACGGCAGATGAAACGCTCTATTCGATAGCATGGGCTACAGGGCTGGATTATCGCCATATAGCGTACGTCAATGCTCTTCGGCCACCATACCGACTTAAAGCCGGACAGCGATTGCGTGTCGCAGAGTCTGGCTATTACAAAACCATTGCCCCGGTAGAGTCTGCAGTGGGTGACTCGGGACTAAAACAAAAAATAAATCAAGCAACCGAAAACAACAGTGATGCCATGAAAGTTGGAGGGACGTCCTTCAGAACAAGCGGCAGTGATGATTCTTCGCCAGCCAAAGGCAAATGGATTTGGCCCGTACGAGGCCGTTTATTGCAATCGTTCGCAAGTCGTGCAGGTAGTAACGGCATTGATATCGGCGCTACGGAAGGTACATTGATTCGAGCCGCCGCGGGTGGAAAAGTCGTTTATGCAGGTTCGGGCCTTCGTGGTTACGGCAACTTACTGATTATTAAACATAGCAGCGTCTACCTGAGTGCTTATGCACACAATCGTCGTCTCCTGGTCGCAGAAAATGACTTAATTAAAGCAGGGGCAACAATCGCCGAGATGGGAAAGACTGGCACCTTCAGCAGTCGCTTGCATTTTGAGATTCGTTATAAGGGCCGGCCAGTCGACCCACTAGATTATCTTGAACAGCATTGATCCGGATTGTCATACTGCTTCAATGATCACAGCCGCTACGACCTCTCGACCCTCAGAGGCAAGAAGATTGTATGTATGACACGCAGCTCGTGATGTCATGAAATCAACAGCCTTCCCGGCGTCAGCAAAGCAACGGCTTAGTGCGGGTGACGGGAAATGCTGATTTAAGCCAGTGCCGACCAGATAGACCTCGGCATTGTTTTCTAAAAGGACCTCCATATCGGCGGTCTGGAGCTCGCAAATTTGGCGAGGAGGCCAATCCGCTCGAACACACTCAGGAGTAATGATGAAACTGGTCGTAAACTGACCAGTGCGGGTCGTTATACAGTCTGCAGCAACCGTAACGATGATCTCGACACCAATATTAGGATCTAGATGCAGTTGCATCTTGGCTAAGACTCAATCCCATAACGTACTAGACACTAGCACAACTTTAGGTGCTCTTAGTGATACCGACTGCAGGGTCCACTTGCAATGGGATACACTGCGCCGCATCTAACCCAGAAAGCACAATAATGATGTCAACGGCGAGCTCCGACACCATCCATATTGGCCTGATCGGCTTGGGCACGGTGGGCGCGGGGACGGTCAACGTTCTCGACCGAAATCAGGCAGAGATAACCAGAAGGGCGGGCTGCGCGATCAACGTTCGTGCAGCAGCCGTCCGGGATGTCGATCGTATACGTCCATGCTCGGTGGATAATTTGATATTGACTAATGATCCATATGCGATAACAGATGATCCTGAAGTTTCTGTGGTGGTCGAACTGATCGGAGGTTGTGACCTGGCCAAGGAAGTGGTTCTACGATCTTTAACGCAAGGTAAGCATGTAGTCACAGCCAATAAAGCACTGATCGCGCTTCATGGCAATGAGATTTTTCAAAAGGCCCATGAGAAAGGGCTCACTGTCGCTTTCGAAGCCGCTGTTGCCGGCGGAATTTCTATCATCAAGGTTATCCGAGAAGGACTCTCTGGAAATCGGATCAATCAATTGGTAGGGATCATTAACGGCACATGCAATCACATACTTACCTCAATGCTCGAAAGCAATAAATCGTTTGAGTCGGCATTAAAAGATGCACAGTGCCGCGGCTTTGCAGAAGCTGACCCGACATTTGACATCGAAGGAATTGATGCAGGCCATAAACTTGCGATCCTGGCGGCAATTGGTTTTGGAATCCCACTTCAGTTCGACAAGATTCATGTCGAAGGAATTGCTGATGTCACCCTTGAGGATGTGAAGTACGCGGCAGAACTTGGTTATCGGGTGAAACACCTCGGAATAGCACAACGCACGACGGCGGGAATTGAGCTTCGAGCACACACTTGTCTAACACCAGCAACCTCATTGTTATCGAGTGTGTCTGGTGAAATGAACGCGATTTTGATTGAGGGAGATGCCGTTGGACCGACATTGCACTACGGCGCAGGTGCCGGCGCTGAACCAACCGCTTCATCGGTAGTTGCAGATATCGTCGATGTCGTTCGGGCCTTGACCACGGATCCAGGAAATCGAGTCCCACACCTGGCATTTCAGCCCGACACGCTAGAACCGGTGTCTTTAGTGCCAATCGGAGAAGTTTTAAGTGCAAATTACCTGCGTCTGCAGGTAATTGATCGCCCCGGGGTTCTTGCCGACATCACTCGTATACTGGGCGACCATGCAATCAGTATCGAGGCCATTGTTCAAAAAGGAAAAAATCACGACGGCACAGCTGTTCCCGTATTAATTACAACCCATCGTACGGTAGAAAAAGCCATCCTTGATGCGTCCGCCATGATAGAAAATTTAGACAGCGTCGTGGCGCCGTTGGCGCGTATCCGAATTTATTCAGATTTTCCTTGATGATCTCTGATTCTAAAACTCTCATCGAACGCTATCGGGCATTTCTGCCTGTGCCCGAAAATACGCAAGTCATCAGTCTCGCTGAAGGCGGCACACCACTTTTGCCGATTGACAGCTTGTCAAATAAGAAAAAAGATATTCGTGTTTACGCAAAATGTGAAGGCATGAATCCTACTGGCTCCTTCAAAGATAGAGGCATGACAGTTGCTGTAACGATGG
>CAZAHE010000162.1:0-4227 GCA_964484965.1 uncultured Acidiferrobacteraceae bacterium
TGGTAACACGAACGGCAGGGTAAACCCCACCTGGAGCAAGACCAAATAGGAATCCTAAGGCGCGGCCCGCGTCGGATTCGGGTAGGTCGCTAGAGGCGGACGGTAACGTGCGCCCCAGATGAATGGTCGCCCTCGACAGAACCCGGCTTACAGACCGGCTCCTTTCCTGCAAAACCTTGAATTTCAATGCCTTAGGGCTTGACAGGTCGATCCTGGCGCGAATATAGTGGTTTTTTGTGGATAATCGTGTTGAATATGGGCGAGCTAGCGGCTCTGTTGGGGGCATGTCCACTGAAACGCGAGGGATGACCACCGATGCCAAACATTCTGAGGTACCCGAAGAGACCGCCGCGGGTGGCGGCTAATCCACCCTTATCCTCCTATGGTGATTGCCCGGTCCGCATTGCGGACCGGGATTTTTCTTCGGCATTCATGTGCCATTCCAGCGGGTTTAAACCATGGCTCAGTCGCGCAATCTTTGCCCTCCGACTGGTCCAGGGATGAGAGGCTGACCAGTGTTTCGTGGCGCAAGTTCCCTCAATTTGGATAGCAAGGGTCGGCTTGGTGTGCCGACCAAGTATCGCGAACCACTGAGAGCGCGTTGCGCCAGCAAGGTGGTGCTCACAGTCAACAATACCCGCGAAAGATGTCTGTGGCTATATCCGCAGGATGAATGGGAAGAGGTGGAGCGAAAGGTTGTTGGATTGCCGAGTTTTGATCCTTCAGCGCAAGCGCTAAAAAGATTTCTAATCGGTTATGCCACTGACTGTGAGCTCGATAGCGCTGGTCGAGTACGGGTATCGGCCCTGTTACGGGAATTCGCGGGTCTTGAAAAGCGTGTCGTCATGATCGGTCAGGGAAACAAGTTTGAAATTTGGGACGAGTTGCACTGGAACCGGCGTTGTGACGAGTGGCTGGGCAAGGAGCCTGAGTCTGGCCCGTTGCCGGTGGAACTCGAGTCATTATCGCTATAAGTCGGTTACGCCCATGCCAATCGTCGGGCACAGCGCAGTTATGGTGAGAGAGGTGGTAAAGGCATTGAATATTCATCCGGATGGTGCCTATGTCGATGCAACATTTGGCCGTGGCGGGCACGCTCAGGCGATTCTTAAAGAGTTGAGCCCGGCGGGCAGGGTAGTCGCTATAGACAGGGACCCGGAGGCATGTCGTCACGGGCATGCGCAGTTTTTGGATGAACCGCGACTCTTATTGATTCATGCATGTTTTTCTGACCTGTCGGCAATTATTGATGAAGCCGGTCTAACAGCGCGAATCATGGGTATGGTATTTGACCTCGGCGTGTCCTCGCCACAGCTGGACGAGGCCTGTCGTGGATTCAGTTTCCTAAAGGACGGCCCATTAGATATGCGTATGGATCCGTCCACAGGTGCTAGCGCTGCGGCCTGGCTGTCAGAGGTGGAGGAAGAGGAACTACGGCGGGTATTGAGGGAACTCGGTGAGGAACGATATGCCAGGCGGATTGCCCGTGCGGTGATTACACAACGCCAACAAGCACCACTAAGTTCGACCGGGGAGCTCGCGGCGCTAGTTGCCCAATGTGTTCCTACCACTGAAAGTGGCAAACATCCGGCGACACGCACATTTCAGGCGTTGCGGATCAAGGTCAACGATGAGCTTGCTCAACTGGAAACAGTTCTACCTGAGGCCGTAGCTCTACTTGCGCCTGGCGGTCGCCTGGTCGTCATTAGTTTCCATTCACTCGAAGACCGAAGTGTAAAGCGATTTTTTAGGGAATCAGCGCGCGGCGATCGCTATCCGCCTGATCTACCGATTACCCAGGATCATATTCGCCCGACACTGCGCTTGATTACGCGTGCACGCAGACCATCAGCGGACGAAGTGAAGAGAAACGTCCGCGCCCGCAGCGCCGTGATGCGTGTGGCAGAACGCACTAATCAGCCCCTGCCATGCGCCTGATCACTGTCCTGAGCATTGCGGTGCTCTGTAACGCGTTGGCGGTGGTCTATGTGCGGCAAGAAAACCGCGACGTTTTCAAGGCAGTAGTTACCCAAGAGACGCAGCGCGACCAGCTCAATACAGAGTGGAGTCAGCTACAACTAGAACAGGCAACCTGGGCACAACATTCGCGGGTCGAACTGGTGGCGAGATACGAATTAAAAATGCTCCCTCCCTCCCTTGAAGATATTGTGGTGGTTCGTCTGCCAGGGGGTAACTAGTGGCGACCAAGCGAACAGCGGCAGCACGGACACCATTTTTCCAGGGTCGGCACTGGTTCGTACTGACTTGCCTTGTCGCTGGCATAGTCGCGCTTGCCGTTCGCGCACTTTATATCCAGGTCGTCGATAACGATCAGTTGCAGTCGGAAGGTATGGAAAGGCAGGTACGCGTACTGAAGATGATGCCCGAGCGAGGCAGGATTATCGATCGGCGCGGGCATGTGCTTGCGGTTAGTACACCAGTTGACGCGATATGGGCACAACCAGGTTTGCTACGCAAATCACCTGGGGATTGGTCGCGTTTGGCGCATGCGCTGGAATTTGAAACTGCGGATATCGCGCAGATCGTTGAACGCCACGGTGATAAGGAATTTGCTTATATCCAGCGCGGATTGTCTCCAGCATTAGCCAGGCGCGTGCTAGAGCTTGGGATTGCCGGGGTAGGGCGACAGCGCGAATACCACCGTTATTATCCCGTTGGGCCTATTGCTGGGCACTTGCTTGGATTTACTGATGTGGATGACAAGGGCCAAGAAGGGGTCGAGCTCGCGTTTGAGAATCATCTCGCTGGCGTCATAGGTCGTAAGCGAGTCCGGCGTGACCGTCAGGGGCGTACGGTTGAGAATCTCGACCTCTTGTCGCCGGTTCATCACGGGCGTGAACTGCGTTTGAGTATTGATGTCAGGGTGCAGTCTGCAGCGCATCGCGCCGTGGCGCGAACTTTACGTGAATACGATGCAGCCGGTGCGACGGCGACAGTACTGGATAGCCGTACTGGAGAAATCCTCGCTATGGTCAACCTGCCGGAATTCAACCCAAACGATCGTGCCACTTTCGAAAGGTCAACGATGCGCAATCGGGCAGTGACAGACCTTTTCGAGCCCGGCTCAACGATCAAGCCATTCACACTAGCATTGGCCCTGAGGACTGGAATATTTACACCCGAGAGCATCATCCCTACGAACGGAGAATTCTCTATCGGCCGCCGCCGAATCCGCGATGAAAAGAATTATGGTGAGCTGAGCCTCGAAAATGTACTGGTCAAGTCGAGCAACATCGGTACGGCCAAGATTGCGCTCAAACTAAATCCTCAGCATCTTGTCGGCACCTTGAAGGCGGCAGGCTTTGGTCAGTTGACAGGGATCGAATTGCCCGGCGAGCGCAGCGGAGTACTTCGATCCAGAGCCCGTTGGCGTCTCATTGATCATGCGGCGTTGTCCTACGGATACGGCTTGTCCACGACTGCATTGCAACTCGGGCGAGCATACATGGTACTGGCGAATGAAGGCGTACTGAAACCGCTCACGATACGGCGGCGAGACACTGTTCCCGCTGGACAACGTGTGTTGCCTAGAGATGTGGTGCGGGAGATCAACAGGATGTTGGAGCACGTGGTGGCGGACGGGACCGGGCGGGCCGCTAGGGTGCCGTTCTACCGAGTCGCCGGTAAGACTGGAACCGTCAGGAAAATTGATCCGCAAGGAGGCTATCTCGAAGGTCATTATCACTCGTTATTTGCTGGTTTTGCTCCGATTAATGAACCTCGGTTTGTGGTGGTGATCATGATTGATGATCCACAGGGAAAAGAGTATTTCGGTGGTCAGGTAGCAGCACCGGCTTTTCAGGAGATTATGGCCACCGTGCTTCGTTTGTATGGCGTCCCAGCTGATACTGAAGTTGATATGAGGGAAGTGGTGACCGCGCCAACAGCAGTTGGGGGTGGCGCATGACGCGTGTGGCGTTTCAACCTGTTCGGCCACTGAGGCCGTTACTGGCCGGTTTAGCGGTAGTCCCAGCTCGATTGGATATAAAGATCTCTGATCTTGTCTTAGACAGTCGGCAAATGAAACCGGGAGGGCTTTTCCTCGGTGTCCCTGGTCAAAATGTAGACGGACGCGATTTTGTCCCGCAAGCCCTGGGAGCCGGCGCGGCCGCTATTGTCTGTGATCATGACTGGCGCGCACCCAAAAACGTACAGGTACCATGTTTCAAAGTCGTTGACCTTCGCCGCAATATTTCGCTGATCGCC
>CAZAHE010000163.1:0-2444 GCA_964484965.1 uncultured Acidiferrobacteraceae bacterium
AGTCCCCAGGAAAACCAGCACCGGCGACTCAAGGAAACTCAGGCGTGGCGCATCAAGCCAGCGCAACAAAACTTCTGCCAACTGACCTGAGTAGAGATACGCCATCCAACCAGCCAACACCCAGGCAAGTAGTGACAGCAGTTCACGAACAAGTCCACGAAATAAGCCGAGCCCGATAGATATCCCGATCACCACCACAAATACGATATCGAGGAACAGATCAGACGACAGTGAAAGCTCGTCCATTCGAACTATGTAATAACCACTCGAACGTCGATCAAATTATTCTTCCTTCAGGCGCACAGTGGTCAGGCGTCCGACCATTCTCGACCAGCGGCAATATAGCACCCACCACCAGAAATGAGCCAAAAACAACAATCCTGTCCCCTTTATCACTACCCTTCAATGCAGACAGGTAGGCGCTGGGTGGATCGGGAAATTGCGAACAAGCTCCTCGGGTTCCGTCGACAACAGCCTGTGCTATTGTCGCTGTATCACATGCCCGATCGCTCTCTACTGCCGGTACATACCAGTGATCAATCACCTCGCTGATCATCGAGATGATTCGCTCCAGGTCCTTGTCTTGGAGCAGCGAAAAGACAGCGTAAGTCTTTCCTGCCACGGGGTTTTTGGTGAGGAAGTCGCAAAGCTGCCGCGTTGCCGCGGGATTGTGTGCCACATCGAGAATCCGCTCTACCGGTCCTGCTACCCTTTGCAAACGACCCCGTAGCGGTTCCTGATTCAATGCGCGCACCACTGACTCAGCTGAAACATTAATTCTTGCCTCGAGGAGTGAGAGTGCACTGAGCGCAATCGTGGCATTGATTGCCTGCGTTTCTCCCCAACTATCTGGCAACATAAATTCCAACGTCTCCTGCCTTCCCAAAGAATGGCCTCCTCCAGCAGGCAAACGAAAGATCCAGTGCTCGTCGGATTCGACAGCGTCAAAGTCAGTGCCGTAGTACACGGCTCTGCAGCGAAGCGTCTCAGCACAGCGGCGCAAAGTCGAGGGCGGCGCCGGATCTCCAATTACCACCGGGCACCCATAGCGTAGGATGCCACTCTTCTCCCGTGCTATCGATTCTCGGCTACTCCCCAGCCAGGCCTCGTGATCGTAATCTATACTTGTGATCACCGACACATCTGCCGCCCAGATGTTGGTCGCGTCCAAGCGACCTCCCAGCCCCACCTCCAGAAGAATGAACTCGACACCCCATCGCCTAAACACGTCCATGGCTGCGAGTGTCCCGAACTCGAAGTAAGTCAATGCGATGTCGCCTCGCGCGGACTCGACGTGTTCAAACGATTCGAGCAAGCAAGCTTCGTCAACAGGTTGACCGTTATGGCAGATACGTTCGCTATAGTGTGTTAAGTGTGGTGAGGTGTACGAACCAACAGATACCCCTTCGGCAGTCAGAACCCGCTGCATAAAGTCGACCACCGTTCCTTTCCCATTCGTTCCTGCAACCGTAATCAACGGTACCGTTGGTGTAAGGTGCATCACATGCGCGACGCGCCGCGCTCGGTCGAGCGTGAGATCTATAGAACGCCGATGTAATGTTTGAATGTATTCCAACCAGCTTTCAAGGCTGGTTGGCAGGCATTTTTTAAGGCTTTGCGCCACCCGGGTCAACCGTTGTACTGCCAGTCTCCACCACCGGTCAAAGCGATTCCCCCGGGCGCACCAGTTCTACGGTCCTATTCGTTTGGGGATTCCCATACCCGAGTGTTGTAAACAACTGCGACAAGCGCGCTTTCATTTCCCGTCGGTCAACAATCATGTCGATAGTGCCGTGCTCCAGCAGAAATTCGGAGCTTTGGAAGCCTTCTGGCAATGTTTCACGAACAGTCTGTTCAATCACTCGCGGCCCGGCAAATCCTATCAAGGCTTTTGGCTCGGCGATGATGATGTCTCCCAGCATGGCAATACTGGCAGAAACCCCACCCATAGTCGGGTGCGTCAGCACACTGATAAACGGCAGGCGTGACCGCTTCAACTGATTGATCGCTGCGGTCGTCTTTGCGAGCTGCATCAAAGAGAGGATGGCTTCCTGCATCCTCGCTCCTCCGCTTGCTGTAAAACACACCAGAGGACACCTGTCATCGAGCGCTCTGTGAACCGCTCGGACAAAGCGCTCACCCACTACCGAACCCATTGAACCACCCATAAATCCAAACTCGAAAGCCGCAGCAACCAGCGGTGTGTGCGCCACCTCACCGGCCGCCACCAGCAATGCCTCTTTTTCTCCACTGCTACGCTCGGCATCCTGCAAACGATCACGATACCGCTTGCTATCCCGGAAATGAATACTGTTTGAAGGTCGCAAATGGTCGCCGATCTCTACCAGAGTCTCTGAATCAAACAGGTCCTGAAGACGCCGGCGTGCACCAAGTTGCATGTGATGATCGCACTTTGGACACACCATTAAGGCCCGAGTGAGCTC
>CAZAHE010000163.1:2544-4215 GCA_964484965.1 uncultured Acidiferrobacteraceae bacterium
CGCACCAGGGTAAGTTTTGTGAAAATCGATCATCGGTGTGTCGTAGCCAATTCGTAAGGCCTTTATGTAAGGCAAATGGAAGGAGCTGCAAAACCGGTCCGATTCCTCTCCGTGAAATTGGAGCACGCTTATATTGACTGTCTGGATCACCTGGTTAACTTCATCGACGGTCGGATTCACAAATACACCGACAACGCTGGTAAATACAGGAACTTGCCTTGCGATAATCGCAGCTACTTCGTGGTCGACGAAGCGCGGCGAAGGGGGATAGAAAATCAAACCCAAGGCATCTGCGCCCACTGCTGCTACCTTGTCCGCATCATCGACACTGGTTATCCCGCAGATTTTTAGTCGGGTTCGCACGAGCATAGTTTCCACTTGGAAGTCGACTCAAGTCGTCGCTACAAATCTGCTATTTCGACAACCTTAGAACGACGCGCATGTTACCAGAAGCGGCATGGCTCCATAGTGGGGATCTGCGGGAAATCAGAAGAGTACTTGGCATTAATGAAGTACAGTCCTTCCGCACGGGCCGTAACGCCTCCTTTTGTCCGATCCCTACCCGAGAGAACTGCTGCTGCCCAATCCACGTCTTGCTCTCCCGCACCAATGTCCAGAAGAACACCAATGATATTGCGCACCATGCGTTGAAGAAATGCATCTGCAAACAGATCGAACCACACCCAACCTGCAACCTCGTTGGCCTCTAGCCGAAGCAACTCACGAACCGGACTGCGCGCCTGGCAGGACGCGGCTCTGTACGCGGTGAAATCGTGCCTTCCAAGCAGACTTCTGGCTGCGAGTCGCATTCGTTCGAGATTCAACGCCCTGTAATCCCAGGCAACTCGACCGTAGAGGTATGTTGGGCGCGTGCTGCGGTTACAAATTACGTAACGATAACTGCGCCCAATCGCCGAATAGCGAGCATGAAAGTTTTCACCCACCGGCACTACCCATCGAAGGACCGCACCGGTCGGCAAATGGGTATTTGCGCCTCGTATCCACGAGCCGACGGAACGTTCACGTTTGCTGTCGAAATGAATGACTTGGCCAAGCGCATGTACCCCGGAGTCAGTTCGCCCGGCAGCAATAACCCGGATCGGGTCGCCGGCTACGCAGGACAGCGCATTCTCAACCGACTCCTGAACGCTGGCCTGTCCCTTCTGGAATTGCCAGCCATGAAACTGGCTGCCGTCGTATTCAACTCCAGCAGCATAGCGGATAGTTTGTTTGCTCAAAATTAATACCCCTTCCAGAGCCTGCCTCGAAACACTGCAGGTGCGGTAGAATCGAGCCTGGTGACTTCGAATCTGCACCCACGCTGCGCAGTATAGTGCGCATGAACCCACACCCCTGATGCGTTCAAGGTAACCTTTAAATGGACAGCTCGGGAGACTCAAAGCCGGAGACCTACCGAGGGGGTCCCGATGAAAGCGGACACTTCGGGATTTTCGGGGGCCGCTTTGTCGCGGAAACCCTGATGCCGCTCATCCTTGAGGTCCAGTCGGCATACGAATCAGCTCGATTGGACCCAGCATTTAAAGCGGACTTTGAGAATTATGCCCGCGATTACATTGGGCGGCCGAGTCCCCTTTATCTTGCACAAAGTCTCACCCAGCAACTCGGCGGTGCCAGGATTTACTTCAAGCGCGACGAGCTTAATCATACTGG
>CAZAHE010000164.1:0-4208 GCA_964484965.1 uncultured Acidiferrobacteraceae bacterium
GCTGTGCCGCAGCTCGTCGACGTGGTAGACGTATTCGATAAACTCGATCGTTCCACGAGCACAATATTGGCGGCACTGGTGCCCAATGCCAAAGGCGCCGTTCGAGCCGCCGAGTGCGGCGTAGACGAGATCATCGTCTTTTTGTCCGCCTCTGAAAGCCACAACCTCAAGAACGTCAATCGCTCGGTAGACGAATCGTTATCGGGGTTTGAGCATGTCGCGAAGATCGCAGACCACGCTGGAATTCCGGTCAACGGTGCGATCGCAACGGCCTTTGGTTGTCCATTCGAAGGCGATGTCCCGGTTGCGCAACTGGAGTACATTGCACGGCACTACCGCGATTTCGGTTTCTCTGGTCTGACCCTCGGCGATACCACAGGCATGGCGACGCCGCCCATCGTTCAGCGCGCGGTGCGCCATTTAAGACAAGCGGTGCCAGAACTGCCGATCGGACTTCATTTTCACAACACCCGCGGTATCGGTCTAGTCAATGTCGTCGCTGGCCTGGATGATGGAATTGATCGATTCGATGCCTCCTTCGGCGGTATCGGGGGTTGTCCTTTCGCCCCGAAAGCGACCGGTAACATTTGCACGGAAGATCTCGTTTACCTGCTCCATGAGATGGGCATTGAGACCGGGATCGACCTCGAGCGTCTGTCCGGTGTCGCCTGCGATGTTGAAACCGTGATTGGGAGAGATCTGCCCGGGCAGGTAATGAAGGCCGGACCGCGGTTGAAACTACATCCGATGTCGGACGTGGCCACCGCGGTCGGTTGACCGTTTCGCGCTACCAGCCCTATGGCGCTGTCTGGTATCCGCGTGGTCGACCTGACGCGGATTCTCGCGGGTCCATTTTGCACTTTGCTCCTGGCGGACATGGGAGCAGAGGTGATCAAGATCGAGCCCCCTGCAGGAGGAGATCCTGTGCGCAGCCAGGGCGTGATCAAAGATGGGATCAGCTGGTATTTCGCACAGTTCAACCGCAATAAAAAATCTGTTGTTCTTGATCTTTACAGTGACGAGGGTAAGGACACGCTAGCGCGTTTGTTGGCGGGTGCAGACGTACTGGTCGAGAATTATCGTCCCGGCGTCCTTGCCACGATGGGGTTCACGAAGGATCGTTTGGACGCAATCAATCCGCGCCTGATCGTTGCCAGCGTCAACGGCTATGGCTCGTCAGGGCCTTATGTCGATCGTCCGTCGTTTGATTTTATTGCCCAGGCAATGAGCGGTTTTATGAGCGTCAACGGCGACCCAGAAGGTGATCCGCAGCGAGCGGCACCGCCAGTCAGCGATCTGATTGCAGGACTCTACTGCGCGTTTGGGGTGGTCACCGCCCTGCAGGCCAGGTCACGAACAGGTCGTGGACAGCAGGTGGAGTCATCGCTGACCGGCGGTCTGATCAGCATGATGGCTTACCTGTCAGCTGAGTATTTTGCGACCGGCAAGATCCCCGAACGGACGGGCAACCACCACCCGATTGTCTCGCCTTATGGGCTCTTTAGGGCTAGCGATGGCATGGTCGCTGTGGCGCCGTCTACGGAAATCTTCGTGCATCGCTTCCTTGGGGCACTCAGACTCGAACATCTGCTCGAAGATGTTCGATTTCACAGCAATGCCGATCGCATGGCCAATCGCAACATATTGACGGACCTGATCAATGAGGTGACTTCACGCGAGCCGGTCGATCACTGGATCGAAGTCATCAATGAGGCCGGCTGCCCGTGCGGTCGAACAATGAACCTTGCGGAGGTGTTTACAGACCCGCAGGTCTTGGCGCAGGAGATGGTCTTGGAGCAGGACCATCCGGGTCATGGCAGCGTCCGAATGACGGGATTTCCCGTCAAATTATCGGATACGCCGGCCAAGTTGCGCCGGCCTGCGCCTGATCTCGGCGCGGACACTGCGTCGGTTCTCGCAGCGCTGGATAAAGCCAACTGATTGCACGGTCACAGGCGTTGTGACCGTTTCGCGCAATGCCTAGCCGTGCCACGGCTGGATTTCAGCCTTGAGTTGTTCGTAGCCGTCGATGAACCCCGGCCTTTGACCCGCATAGACGGTATCGAATGCCTCGAGCACGCTATCCAGCCAGGCGTGTAGTTCGACATGGTCCGGGTTGGCATCGCGGTAGGCGTCGCGAATCAGAACGAAGTGAATTCGCGGGTCGTAGGGGCGCTTAGTGCCTCCCATCGATTCGTCGCCGTCCAGCAGCCGAAGCAACATTGCATCTGCGGATCCCAGTGTTTGTTCGTGGATCGGCGGTCCGTCCATGCGGTGCATCACTGAGGTCATATCGCGTCCGTTGCCAGTGGTGTAACCCATCTCAGTCCACAGGTCGGGCATCCGCTTGTCGGCACCGACGGCTGAAATGATGCGCTGACCGAATGCGCGTAGCGGGTCAGACACATCTGCCAACAAATCTGTCAGACGATCGCCGTCGAGATCGGTTGCCAGTACGATGACATCGCGTTGCTCGATCAAGTCCCACAGCAGCAAGCCGTAGTTGGTGTCTGCAATATGCATCTCAATACGCCCGCCCCATGTTTCCATCCCCGCTTTGAAGTCATCGGGCAACAGAGCAATCACGCGGTCGATGTGTTCACGGTGTTCGACATAGCCATCAACGGCATACTGGCGTCCAATATCAAACTGCGTGCCTTGCAGTAGCCAGGACAGCAGACCGGCATTGATGCCGTCTTCCATCGCTTGTGTGGGTTTCATGGCGACGCGTCCAAGTTTGCCTGACTCGTGGACCATCTGAAGGAAGCGGCGATTGGCGTAAGCCATTTGGATCGCGGGTGTATTCATCTCCGAGTGAATAAGACCAGTGCTGGCGTCGACATTGAATAGCGACCGATTCTGGGAGTACGGCAGACACGGCATGCAGCGCACCACGGTGATGCACCCGGACGGTCGCACATTGCAGTAGACCCCGGCCTGTGTGCGCAGCGGTGCATTACCGGATTTGCCCATTACCACGACCTTGCCGCCATGCCCATCGTTGACGTAAGCGTCGCCTGCTGTGGACCACTTGATCGAAGTGCACGGCATATTGCCAAACCAGGCAAGCGGTTCGAGTTTCAGATCATGGCGGTACTGTGCCCACATTGGTACCGCGAAGTACGGCAACCCGAGTACATCGATGGCTGCCACAGTGCCGATCAGGGCAAACGCATCGGTGAGCGAATGCGCCACTGGATGAATACCCCCATCATGACGCCCGCCTTGCCAGATGACGGCATCGGGGAAGCCGGCGGGCCTCACTTCGCTGGCCTCAAACAACTCACTTAGCAGCCCCAAGAGGTCTCCTCCGGCAGCTTCGGTACGCGCAATTTTCATTAGGTCCAGCATGGCCGATCTCTCCGCTACGACTTTAAAGATTAATTATGTGGGCCGTGGGTATACCCTTTGGATGGCCTATTAATCAAGCTGTGACGCGAATTTGTTACCGTGAGCGGTCCGCCAGTACGGCCGCCGCACCCAGGTGTGCTGCGAGTTCGTTCAGGCGGCTGTGTGCATTGAGACCGCTGGTGTGCGGCATCAGGTAGACGGGTCGTCCGCCGATCGTGCGAGTCTGGATCCCTGCCGAGGCTCGCCGGTCGATGACTTGTCGCCAGGCCCCCAGCCCAATGAAACAGGCTGCAGCAGGCTGCAGCCACTCTGCCAAGCGTTCGACGCGTTTGAATCCACCACTGAACTCGGTGCGCTCGACCTGGTCGGCGCGGGCAGTGCTGCGGCGTACCAGGTCGGTCATGCCGAGGCCATGGTGTTGCAGAGCATGGCGCGGGTCGCGATCAACGGTAACGAGGCCGGCCGCGAGAGCAGCAGGCCAAAAACGATTGCCGGGTCGGGCATAAGCAATTCCATGGTCTGCCGAGTAGGGGCTCGGATTCAGGCCGACGATCAACAACCGCATGTCGTTGGACACCGTGTCGGGCAAGCTGTGACGACGTGTCAATGTCAGACGCACGTACTCTTTTTGGCATCTCGGACGTTTGTTGACGGTGAAACCAGCACCGACCGCGAGGTCCACAGCACGTGCTGTATTCCAGTGGGTATCGGCTCGCGGGGAAAGGCAGCAGTCAATTGTCGCCCCCGTGGGGAGTGATTGATGAAGATCAGCCAGCAGAAGCGGCAGGGCCGTGGCTGGTCGCCCGGCACCCAGATGAATCACGGTGCTTCCAGACCGAGACCTTGCCGACGGTTAA
>CAZAHE010000165.1:0-4179 GCA_964484965.1 uncultured Acidiferrobacteraceae bacterium
CGTGGACAGTTAAGCCGCCGGCCGGCGAGAGTTGGTTCTGCCTCCGCCAGATAGCCCCAATTGAAACGCGCCCGATTCATAGGTCCTGACAGCGCCGCCGGCATGCGAATGGATATGCTGTTATCACTACCGACAGCCTCAAGTAACGTGACACGATTGCGGGGGTTCTCGCTGAGGCGTGCTGCCAATACACAACCGGCAAAACCAGCACCGACAATGACATAGTCAGTCTCACGCATTAGGTAGCCTGCACAAATAGTTTAGCTGCGCTGCACTTTCGATAGTGCCGGGCCGGGCTGCACGCACACGCTCAATTGCTTGTTGTGCAGGCACACCAACCGCGACCAATAGCTTCGCTGCAATTGTGCCGGTTCTTCCGAGCCCGGCGGCACAGTGCAGCAGTATACGTCTGCCTTGCGCAAGGTCGTCCAATAAACGCTGCTCGAGCGCTGACCAAATCTTTTCAAATGCCGAATCGGGCGCCTGTCGATCAACAATCGGGCAGTGATGCCAGGTGATACCTTGTATCGACAATTGATGGCAGAGCGACTCGGCGCCTAGATGTTTGAGTTCCTCCAGTGTGACGAGTGATACGACAGCCATCGCGCCCCAGCACCGAATGGATTCAATGTCGCGCTGTAAATCGCGCTGCCATACATTACCTGCGAGATCTTCGCCGCGTCGTCCCGGACAACAGCACATGCCGATCGCTCCAGCTTCACTAACTTCGAGCGTGTCGATTCGAAGTGCAGTGCAGTACTCGGGCATGATGAGCGCTTCCTTTCAGCTAATACACTTCAGCGCAGCAATGTCGCGACTGCACAGGGAGCGTTACCACTCGCCAGTATTTTCCATCGACAACCATGGCTCCATTGGCTCAAGGGGTTCACCTGCCTGTAGCAGTTCTACAGAAATATCGTCGGGAGAGCGCACAAAGGCCATGTGCCCATCTCGTGGCGGCCGATTGATCACAACACCACCATCCAACAGCCGCTGACAGGCGGCGTAAATATCATTAACCTGGTAAGCCAAATGACCGAAGTTACGACCACCCGTATAGGATTCCGGATCCCAGTTATAGGTCAATTCGACTTGGGCTTCTTCATTCCCCGGGGGAGCAAGAAAGATCAGTGTAAAACGGCCCTTCTCACTTTCTCTGCGGCGGACTTCTGTGAGCCCCAACTGGTCGCAGTAAAACTCCAGCGATTTTTCAATGTCGGTTACCCGGACCATGGTGTGAAGATATCTCATTGGTCACTCCTGAAAGATGATGTTTGATGATTCAGTGTTTCTTTGCCGGCGCTGCTCGTTGTCCAGTCACGGTGCCTGACGCAGGCCTTTGCGTTGTGCTCGCCGTGCCAAAGCAAACCCAATAAGCTGATCAATCAGTTCGGCATAAGTCAGGCCACTGGCCTGCCACAGCATCGGATACATGCTGATCGGTGTAAATCCCGGCATAGTATTTATTTCATTAATAAACACTTCGCCATCGCTGCGGCGCACGAAAAAGTCAACGCGCGCCAAACCGGCACCATCAATTGCCTTGAACGCCGCAATCGACATACGCTGGACCCGCTCGGTCGCTTCGCTATCGATACTTGCCGGCACAATTAACTGGGAACAATCATCCAAATATTTGGTCTGATAATCGTAGAAATCGCCACCGGGCACGATCTCTCCGACCACCGAGGTGCTTGGTGTTTGATTCCCTAACACCGAACACTCAACCTCATGGCAGTCATTGAAGGCGACTTCGATCAACAACTTGACATCAAACTCCGCGGCAATAGAAAGGCCTTGTCGCAACGCATCGGTATTCGTCACTTTAGAAACACCGATGCTTGAACCCATATTTGCAGGCTTAACGAACATCGGATAATCAAAACGCTCTTCAATCTCAGCAACAACACCGTCCACATCAGTGCGCCAGCGGTCGCGTCGGATAACCTGATAAGGCGCCTGGGCCAGTCCACTGGCGGCAAAAACGAGTTTTGAAAATGCCTTGTCCATAGCCACTGCCGAAGCAGTAACACCAGCGCCAACATATGCGGCACCTGCTAGTTCGAGCAGGCCTTGAATGGTGCCATCTTCACCAAAAGGTCCATGCAGCAACGGAAAAACCACATCGAATGGCACGCCTTCAGATTCACCGGCATAATCTTTGACCACAAGCTCACTACCGCGCCGCGCCAATGAGACTTCCGGCAAAAGCTGGGCACCCACCGCATCGTCCTCCAATACGGCTGTATTCTGTTCCGCCAACAACCAGCGACCATCGCGGGCGATCCCAACCAGTATGGGATCGTAACGATTACGGTCAATAGCGGCAAAAACAGAACGCGCAGAGATGACGGACACTTCGTGTTCGGCAGATTGACCTCCAAACAGCAACAGTACGCGTGTTTTAGTCATATTCGCTTCAGCCACCACAAGGAACGATAACCCGAGCATCCAGGCGAACGTATCTGCAATGTTTAGCTGGTAGGTCCAGCTTACACAAGACGGTCCTCTTCATGAGCTGCGATGTACTCATGGAGGTACGCTTTAAAGGCTGTGCGAGCTCGACGCGTCACTTGACCCCCTCCTTCGGGAAACATTACATCGGAACCATCCTCCAAACGCAGTGACAGACAGGGCATCACTTCCCGGGTGGCACTGGTAACAAAACACTCACTTGCACGAGCAATATCTCCGACATGCACTGGCACCTCGATTGAGCTGACACCCGCGCCGGCAAGCGCAATGTGAAGATGTTTCTTGGTCAAGCCGCGCAGGTTTCCTGCACCCGGCGTCTTCAATTCTCCATCAATCATGAACCAGATGTTGCTGTTCCCCGATTCAGTGACGTAGTCCTCACTATCGAGCATGACGCAGTCATCTGCACCCAATTGCCGCGCCTGCGTGACTGCAATCACATTGTTCAGGTAATTGCCGCCCTTAATATTAGGATCAAGCGAGTCAACCGGGTTGCGTCGCACACGTGGAATTGCCATCGACAGGCCGCGACGGTAGAAATCCGGGTTCCACACAGGCGCCGATTTAACGATGATGACCGAGGTCGTACGCTGGCCTTCACCCGGATACAAATCAATCGCCCCAACACCACGGGTGATTTGATAACGCACGTATAGATCGTCGTTGCGCGTCGCTCCCGTCGCCTGGACCGCCGTGCGAATCTGATCGACCAACTGCTCACGACTTTGACTGATCTCCATACTGATCAGGCGTGCCGAGTGTGCCAGACGCTCGAAGTGATCGGTCATGAACAGTGGCACACCGTCGTAAGTTCTAAAAACCTCGTAGACGGAATCGCCATAAAGAAATCCACGATCCATTACTGGAATACGCGCGTCATCGAGTGCCGTGACTACACCGTCGACCGCCGCCATCGGACGTATTTCCCTCATTGCATACACCTCTTTTCTGTTACGTGTTGCATGTCAATGTTCATAATACACAATGCACGTAACGACGCCTTGCAGGGTGCGGTCAATCTACGGTGTTTAGTGCATTGGACACTTCAATCAGGTTTCCATCTGGATCGCGAAAATAAATCGACCTTATCGGCCCGCTGGCACCGATTTTCTCGACTGGACCATCGATCAGTTCAACCGCATTTGCTCCCAGTTCTGCTGCCACCAGCGCGACGTCGCGATCGACCAAGAAACACAGATCGGCCGAGCCGGGTGTCGGTTTGTCCGCTCTCAAATAATCGTCCCACCCGGGCAGATGCAGATTTATTTTCTGCTGACCGAAAAGTAGCCCCGTACGGTTATTACCGAATGTCACGCGTTGCATGCCCAGCACATTGCAGTAGAACGTGCAGGTACGTTCGATATCGACGACCGTCAATACCAGATGATCTAACCGAATGATATCCATCTTTCGTTTCTCTCAACATAAAAAAGCCCCCGGAACATGGTTCCGGGGGCCGTATAGACATGCCTGGCAGTGTCCTACTTTCACACGGGGAGACCCCGCACTATCATCGGCGCTGAGCGTTTTCACTTCTGAGTTCGGGATGGATTCAGGTGGTTCCCACTCGCTATGGCCGCCAGGCAAACTGGTTGCGCCACACTAGGCGATATTGATTCGGCAGCGATACACCATTAATTATCGTAGTTACCAGTCTTCTTGGGTGTTATATGATCAAGCCTCACGGGCTATTAGTACGGGTTA
>CAZAHE010000166.1:0-4152 GCA_964484965.1 uncultured Acidiferrobacteraceae bacterium
GCCAATACGCCGCGCGAAGTCGCATCAGTATGCGACGTTGTTTTTGCTTCGCTTCCCACCAATGAGGCCAGTGAGGAGGTTGCGTTGGGTCCCGATGGGGTGCTTGCCGGTGCCAAGAAAGGTGATATTTATGTCGACACAAGCACCATCAGCCCGGGTCTTATCAGAAAAATCGGTAAAGAAGCGGAGAAGGTTGGAGTCGATGTCATCGATGCACCAGTCAGCGGCGGAATCGAGCAGCGCAAGGTCGGCACTTTGTCCATTATGCTGGGCGGCAACGAGGACAGCGTGGCAAAGATACGTCCCATTCTAGAATGTTATGGCAGCAACATCTTTCACATGGGTGAGCTCGGCTCTGGCGCAACAATAAAACTTGTGAACAACTTTACTATGGCGATTAATATGGTATCGGCATTGGAGGCTCTGGTACTTGGTGTGAAGGCGGGATTGAGTGTTGATAAGCTGAAAGAAGTCATCAGCGTCAGCAGCGGCCATAGTTTTGTGTTCGACATGATGGTCGAGGGTGTTCAAAATCGTGCGATAGAACCCGAACCGGGAAGTACTGCGCTGATGGCACTGCGCACGGTAAGAAAAGATATTACCTTTGCGCTGGATCTTGCCCGTGATCTGAAGGTGCCGGTTTTCGTTGGCACAGCTGCCGCGCAAGCCTGGACCAGTGCCGAAGCGCAGGGACTCGAAGATATGGAGAATCACGCCTTGATCAAGGTGCTCGAGGAATTGAGTGGGGTCCGTGTGCGGCCCTAGGATGTGAGGCCAGTGGGTACCCGGCGATGAACAGCGCGGGCCTGCCTCAGCGGGGCGCATCGTCGCTGTGAAATTAAACGTGTGGGGTGGCGGTTAGAAAGTGTCCTGTACGGCAGTAGAGCATCGCATCTCCATGTAGTAATGTGGGCTAACAGCGCTATCCATAGACATGCATGGAGGAAATTGAGAGTGAATGATAACCACGACAAAATTGAAAAGGTTGCAAGCGCGCTGGCTGCCGTATGGCGGGACGGTGGTGTCCTGCCGGTCATGGCCGAGGAATGGTTACCGGTTGATATGACAGAAGCGTTTGCGATGCAAGACGCACTGCACGGCAAGCTCGGATATGAAATGGTGGGCTGGAAGCTCGGCATTACCAGCTCGGCGGGCCAGAAAGCAACTGGCATTCCACATCCAATGATCGGTCGCTTGTATCGCCATGTCGTACAGAATGACCCTGGTCGGTTTCCTGCATCGGACTTTCGACGGCCGGTCATCGAAGGGGAAATCACATTGCGACTCGGCAAAGCGTTGCCAGCGAGAGAAATCCCCTATACCGACGATGACGTCAGGGATGCGCTTTCTGAAATTATCATGGGTATCGATATCGCCGATACGCGTTGGGATGCAAATCCGATGGCCGGTGAAGTATCGCCCATCGTCGTTGCTGCAGACAATGGTGGGATGGGTGGCTTCGTTGTTGGGGCAGTTATTCCTGATTGGCAAAACATTGACCTGGCGGCACTTCCTGTGCAGGTCGAGGTCGACGGCGTGCCCGCTGGCGAACTCTGGACGGGTGATGCGCGCGGTGACCCGATATCTGCAGTGTGTTGGGCGGCAAATGAATTATCCAGGCGTGGGCTCGGGTTTCAGGCTGGCGACATCGTCAGTACGGGGTCTGCTCATGAACCAGTGCCTGCCACGCTTGGTGCCGAAACGCTCGTCCGATTTTCCAAATCGGAGGTGCGGGTTACGCTCGAGAGGGTGTAACACGCGGTTGGCATAAAGGCGTCACGGGGATCGATTTTCGTCCAGTGTATTGCACGTGGCACGCGGGCATGACGATGGATGGCCTGTGTGATGGCTGGTTCTACGATCTGTTTGTTCGGCAAGATATGTTATCGACAATTCGATAGAACTTGATATCCATATCGGAGGCTCACAAATGGCTATTGGTGTAGGTTTGATCGGTGCAGGCATGATCAGTGATGTGCACTTGAAAGGTATAACGCGAGACCAGCGTGCACGCCTCATGTGTATCGCGGACACGGATGAGGCCGCAGCGGCCAGGCAGGCAGAAAAATTTGGTGCGCAGCGAATCGTCAGCGACTATCGGGAGATGCTGGATGATCCATCAATTGAAGTGATTGATATTGCCGGGCCCGTATTTCTTCATTGCCCAATGACGATTGAGGCACTTGAAGCGGGCAAAGATGTCATATGTGAAAAACCAATGGCATTGAATCTGGAAGAAACCGACCGAATGATCAGCAAGGCGAAAGAGACCGGTCGCCAGTTGCTGGTCAAGAAATACCAGCGGTTTTCAAGACCGCATGAGATCGCAAGGGAAATGATCAATAACGGTGATCTTGGGCGAATCTATCTTGGTACGGCTTCGACGGTCGAGCAACATCTCGATCAGGAGAATGATCCGAATGCCTGGCGCGGTTGCTGGGATAAAGCAGGTGGTGGCGCACTGCTCGATTTTGGTATTCACAAAATTGACTTGATGCAGTTTTTTTTCGGTAGGGCTCGTGCGGTGACGGCGACCACCCGCAGGCTGATCTGTGAGATACCAGAAAAGGCAGAGGATCTTGCCACTGTGACCATCGAGTATGAGTCGGGAGGTATTGCGACCATTCTTTCGTTTAACTGCGATGATTCTCTGCCCAAGTCATGGCACAGGCAGGAGGTCTATGGCACCAAGGCGTCCCTTCAGATCCATGAATTCGATACTACGCTGAAGATGACAAAATCAGCCGCAGGGGAGTCGCAAGAGATCATCGCGATGGAAAACTGGTGGGAAGAAGCCAATATCGCGTCGATTCGGCATCTTCTAGACTGCCTGGTGGATGGCGTCGAGCCGGTTGCGCCGTTGTCAGAAGTCAGGCATGACCTGGAAGTGGCGTTTGCCGCTTATCGTTCCAGTGAGGAGGGCAGGAGAATCGTACTCGATCCGATCAGTAGCTGATCGGTTTCTCGCTCCCAGGCCAGCTGAACTGGCCGAGTGTCATACCACTAGCCAGCGAGATAGACTTTCTTTGTAAACTCGTCGGCTGTGAAGTCGGTTGGAGACCCTTCGAAGATCAAACTGCCGTTGCGAAGGATATAGACAATGTCCGCGACGCAGACTTTCGCACCTTCTTTAGCAAAGAGAATGGCCGTAGCTCGGCCGATGCCAGACGCGGAGCCGGAAATAAAAGCTACTTTGTTGACCAAGCGAGCCACTTACATTCCTCCTCAGCTGGTTGTTGCCTGAGTAGCAAGCAACCTAAACAGAGCTCTGTGTTAGCCCGACTTCAAGTCGGGCGCTTACGGCTAGCGAACGCACCGAGGCGTGATACTTTTGAATCCCAAAGACGCTCAGGAGATTTTCGGCAGCACCTCGTTTTTCAGCAACGACATGGATTCGAGCCACGGACCGTGCGGCTTCCATTCGTGTCCCATCGCGAGCAACGTGCCGAATTCTCCAATATCGCCTCTCAGATCATTCAGTTTTTGAGCCACCTCATCGACGCTGCCGACAATAAACAGGTTGTCGATAAGATAGTCGATGGTGACATCCGAGTCCGCCATGTCTGGATCATTCTTCATTAGGCCGAGCATCCCGACCTTGGGGAGCAGACGCAAGAAATACTCTTTGAAATCTCGCGCAATTACACCGTCGAGAACCTGTTTTCGTGCAGCGGCGCTGGTTTCGGCCACGAAGATATCACGCGCGACTCGCCAGGCACCGCTTTCTGGCGTGCGTCCTGAGTCCTGGGCACCCGCTTCGATTGCGGCCCAGTGTGTTTTCAATAATACCGCTGGGATGATATTGATGGACATGGGAATCCACCCTCGACTCGCAGCCATTTTAATAGTCGATGAGTGTGGCGAAATACCTGCGAGACCGATCGGTGGATGGGGTTGCTGGTAAGGTCGAATATGCGCACGCAAACCAATGTCTTCTTCAACCTCGGGGATAGTGAATTGCCACCATTCGCTTTCATAGACACCAGGCTTCGGGTCCTCCCAGAGTTGCAGAATAGTGTCCAGAGCGGCACGGGTATATTGGCTGTTGTTAACCGTCGGGTTGTCACCCCAATAGCCGAACACGCGCATGTCACCGGGGAAACTGCCCGTGCCGATGCCCCAGTTGAAACGGCCTTCTGCCATGTGATCGAG
>CAZAHE010000167.1:0-4047 GCA_964484965.1 uncultured Acidiferrobacteraceae bacterium
CTGGACGCTTCTCGAAGCCGGCATCTCATTCAAGTCAATGGCAAGACCAAACCAGATTGCAGGAGACAAAGACAGCGCCTTGCATCCGCTCGGCAAACTCCCTGTCGCCATTATCGACGGCAATATACTTTTTGAATCGGCTGCCATTTGCACCCACATTGCGGATCGTGCCCCCAATGGGCATTTGATCGGCGAAGCTGGCAGTTGGGCCCGAGCGCAACATGATCAATGGACATCTTTCGTACTGACGGAAATGGAGGCATGGCTGTGGAATACGGCGATGAACAAATTTGTTCTACCGCCTGATCAGCGGATTGATGCTGGGTTCGAACAAAACGCCATGATATTCAAACGCGCGGCATCGGCATTAAACGATGCACTTCTAAGAAAAGACTTCCTGGTTGAAAATCGCTTCACAGTGACCGACATCATTGTCGGCTGGACAGTCAATTGGGGGCGACGCCAGGGATTATTGACCAGCCTGGATGGACTTCAGGAATATCTCAAACGTCTTTTGGGACGTCCCTACTGTCCCTTTGCAAAAGACTGAATAATGAAAGACCCTACGTTACACAACGAAACTCTCCTCAGGGCAAGGGAATGCCAAAGCCAGGCTGATGCTGTCTGACCTAAGGTAGCCGCACATCCGCGCGCGGAAACCCTCTAATCTAGCGCGACTTAACACGCCTCGAACAGACTCACTATTTCAGCTATCACGAACAAGCCGCTGACTACCCCGCTACCCATATAGGTGCCTTACAAATGCCATGAACAACTCTATGAACTCATTCACTGACATCGGTGTCGGCGTGATTGGCACTGGTTTCATTGGCAAAGCCCACACCATTGCCCACACTACAGTTTCCACTGTCTTTGGCACTACGCTCAGACCAAAACTCGAGATGGTCTGTGACTTGATTCCCGAACGCGCTGCCCAACAGGCTGCGGAACTTGGCTTTGCCCGCCATACTGCTGACTGGCAAGAATTAATTGCCGAGCCCTCTGTTGAGCTCGTATCAGTCTGCTCACCGAACGCTCTGCACCGAGATATGGCGGTCGCTGCCTTACAGGCTGGTAAACATGTGTGGTGTGAAAAGCCGATGGCAATGGATGTTGCTGCGGCCGAAGAAATGGTGATTGCTGCACAGAAATTCGCAGGCAAAACAATCGTTGGATACAACTATATTAAAAACCCAGCGGTCACCCACGCTCAGAGGCTTATTGCGTCAGGTGCCATCGGCAGAGTGACCGCTTTTCATGGTCGATATGATGTCGACAATGAAGCCGATGAAACCAAAGCATACTCGTGGCGCCTGGCACGTGAACAAGCAGGCACCGGTGCTATCGCCGATGTCTTGAGCCACCTACTCAGTGTCGCCCATTTCATAACCGGGGCCGACGTCGCCGAAGCCATAGCGGACATAGATATTGTCCACCGACAGCGGCCCGACCCTGCCAATCCTGCTAGAACCCTGACCGTTGATAATGATGACACTGTCGCCGCGTTGGTACGATTTTCGAACGGCATCCAAGGCACGCTTGGCGCCAGTCGGGTCAATTGGGGCCGTAAATGTGGTCTTCGCTGGGAAGTGCATGGTTCTCTGGGCACGATCTGTCACGACCAGGAACGTCTCAATGAACTGCTGCTCTTCACCGCATCGGACGCCGCTGAAGTGTCGGGCTTTCGAAAGATAATCACTGGACCCGAGCACCCACCTTATGCTGCCTTTCTACCCAACGGAGGCCATTCACTCGGCTATATGGACGTCAAAATTTGTGAATTGCAGCAGTTGCTGCACGCCATCAGCACTGATACGCAGGCCTCACCAAACTTTGAAGCCGCGATTGCTATTGAGCGGACCATGGCAGCCATCGACCAATCGGCTGCACAGCGTCGCTGGATACCGGTCGCTGCCTAGATAGAAGCGTTCTCAATGCTTGGCTTTGTCTCAGTGTGTCAATTCCTGCCATCGCGGAAGTAAGTCCTCCACATCGGCATAACCCGCACTCAACAATACGAAACGATCTTCGGGTGCCTTATCACGTCGGTGCCAGATAACTGTCGGGAATCCTGCCACGCCGAGCGCACGCACCTGCTTTAACTCCGCCTCAAGAACATCCTGCACCAACGAAGAGCGCATATCTTGAGAAAATCGGGCAGTATCCAGTCCAATCTCCCCTGCCATAACAGCCAAGATGGCGAGATCAGACGGGTTACGGGCTTCGAGGAAATAACCGTGCTGAATTGCGTCATACATGCTTCGGCGAGAACCTGCCTCTTGTAATCCAGCGGCAATGACTGCCCGGCAGGCGGGGTAAGTAGAACGCCTAGGCTGGTTGACCTGCCAAAACTCGAAGTTGAAGGTTGCGCCGGTACGTATGCCAACTGTGCGCCACGCGCGTTGAACATACTCGCGAGTCGCCTGCTCCATGGGCTGATCTGCGTCGGGTGCCAGTCCACCCATCAGGTCGGTGACAACGACCGATTCGGGCAGTGCTTTTAAAAAGGCTTGCCATGGCGAACGAAATCCCCAACACCAGCTGCACATTGGATCGACGATCAAATAAAGCTCGCTACTCATGTGTCGTCTCAAACTCAATGACGCTTTGATCTCAGCGAGCCACGCTAGACATCGCGTTATAGCGCAGAACTATAAATAACAAGCAATAACGTCCAACACCAGGAACATGCTTGCACCAACAAATATGAAACCACCTGCGATAAACAAGGCAAGCGGCCATCCTGAAAATTCTTCGCGTGGGGGCAATTGAATGGACAACCATAAAATCAGCCACAACGAACCGCCAATAAAAACAATAGATGAAAGCCCAGCGGTGACCAGGATTGGCGTAGCAATAATGGCAGCTAGCCAGAAGAGATACTTGATCGAAGTCTTTCTGTCCGGCTCGACATATTCTTCTTGGCCATATTTTGACCGGTTACTTTGCTGGTCTGAACCATATGCCATGGTGGCACTATATTCCCTTCGCTCTGGCGAGGGAAGTTTTTTGGTCCACCCCAGTGTCCGGGCTGCTGCGCCTAAGAAAATGTGTCCTGCAACAGCTAGACTTCTATATACACGGCCTGATTCCCCATCTCCGCGTGGCACAACCCCGGACCGTGCAACAGCATCACGCTAGGATTATTCAGGCCTTAATTTTCGCCTTATACGGCTCCTTAGGGTGTTTGTGCCCTCATAGTCAACGGTGTACCACTCCGAGGCTGGATCCAGAATGACACCATAAGTATCTCGGGCTTTCGCCATCGTCACCCATCCCTTGCGCACATCCTGGCGCACCCGCTCAGGATCACGATCCAAAGGATCGCCAAAGCCGCCACCACCGGCAATCAGAGCCTCGAGCGCCCGGCCCGGTGGGATTTCGAATATACCGACCATCGGCAATTCCTCCAACCGCTCACCGTTGTTGTCGACAATGTAGCCCCGATTACCAGCACCACTCTCGCCACCAAGCACTCCCTGGGGAGGAAACACCTTGCCATCACCAAATCCGGCGACGGCGGTCGATCCCTCTCGCGCCCGAATCACCACGCGGCCGCCGGGCCCACCATTGAATTCGCCTGCACCTGCTGAATCTGCGACGATCTGCGCGCCACACTCAAACAGGTGGGGATAGCCTTTTTCCCACAATTCCACTGAGGTGGTCCATGCATTGCCCATGCATGCACCGATCATCCAGGTGACCCAACCGTCGAACCCCTGCACACCCGGCCCGCCACCAGCTAGCGCCCCGGCTGTGACCGCCTGGTCTACATACGGGGCATCGTTGTATCGCGGATCAGTGCCAGACAATACAGGCTCACCCCAGTTGACATAACCTCCTTCCCCGCCGCCTTTAGCCGGGTCAATTTTTGCCATCAGAGCAATCGCGCAACTGGCCATGCGGTCCGCGGTAAACGTGGTGGCAACGGAAGTCCCGACAGGAAATTTTGGGATTCCGGCAACGCTGGACTCGTTCATTTTGAACTTCACTCGTTCGAAGGCACCACTGTTGTGCGGCAAGGTCGGATCCAGACACCAGAATATG
>CAZAHE010000168.1:0-3965 GCA_964484965.1 uncultured Acidiferrobacteraceae bacterium
GCCGGGAGACGAAATGAATATCTTAAGAGTACGCGCCACGTTCTTTCTCGAATAATCCTTGTATGATCAGTGCTTTTCCTCGGAAATATTAACACCAGCTCTTCGTAAGCCTTCCAGTAGTGGTGTTATTGTTTCCGCCGTGCCTACACATCGTTTTATTAATCCTAGCACATCACTTTGGAAGTCGGGTAGAAGGGTTTTAAGGTCACTTAATGCAGATTCTGCTTCTGTCATATTTTCCATTTTACCATGGACCGCAGCAAAACACATATGGGTGAACCATAATCTGGGTGGTCCAAATTTATCGAGAAATTTGAGAGCTTCATCGAATCTCCCTTCCTTAAAATGATCAAGAAACAAGATATAAAAATACTGAGCTGGTAGAATATCCATGCTCTCCAGGCCTTTTTGGCAAAGACCAACCCCTTCGTCCCAAGCTCCTGATAAAGCGAGAATATATCCGTGCTGAACACGGCGGATCGGGTGATTTGGATTGATTTGCAAGGCTCGCTCTCCCTCGGACAGAGCTGCCCGTACCTTTCCTGTATAAAAGTAAGCACGCCCTAGAGCCGAGCGAGTCCGATCGCTATTTGGTTCTAATTCAACACTGCGTTGTGCTGACATGATAGCGTTTTCCAACATCGCAGGGGAGGAATTAAAATTCATAGAAAATCCGTTCACATAAACATGAGCTAATAAGGCCCGGTCATCACCATTATCGGTGGCATTTTTTGATGCTCTCTCGATTACGCCAAGGGCTTGAGAATGAAGTTTCTCAGATATCATTAGGAACGAAGAATTAACAAACTCAATGCTTTGCTCAGAATCGAGGTTTTCCAAATTTTCGTGTTTTATCTCCCCGAATCGGACCTGACCAAGTATCCCAAACACATCACCAATGATAGAGGAGATACCTCTGGACAGCTCGTCTTGCACGTCAAATACGTTTGTCTCCGATAGATCGCGGTTGTAGGTTTCCGCCCATAAATGGCTCCCATCCGTCGCATCCAGTAACTGGCCAGTAACCCGAAGGGCGTTCCCCGCCTTCCGCACACTTCCCTCCAAAACGTAGCGCGCACCCAATTGAAGGCCGACCTCTCGAATATCTACTGACTGACCTTTGTATTGGAATGTGGAATTGCGAGCGATGACATCCAGATCCTTAAATTTGGAAAGCTCCGTTATGATGTCCTCGGTGAGTCCATCTGCAAAAAATTCCTGCTCCGGGTCTTGTGACATGTTATCGAAAGGTAGTACGGCAACAGAAACCGTGTCAGGAAGTGGGGGTGCCTTTGTAGGTGTCTCTTTTTGTACTTCTTCCTGGTTGGCTTCGGGCGTAGCCGCTTCCGGTCTCTCTTGTTCCTCCAGTTGTCGCAAGATCAGTTTCCGGAGGTGGGTTTTTAGGATTTCCTCAAACTTTTCTTCTGTGTCAAATGTGTGGAAGGCAGCGAGGTAAGAACCATCTTCAGCCATGAGCTGTTTCTTGATATAAGAATCAAGTTGTTTTATCTGATCTAGTCGTTCTTGTATTGCTTCGGGGTTTTCGAGAGACATACTTGGAGCACCCAGTTTCCGATAGAGAAGGATATCAGGCCTTCCCTTTTTTTGGTGGCTAGCCAACGCACTCTCAAATTCGAAGGCTGTCCCGGAATCATACCGGGTTCCATCGGGACGAAGAATGCTATCCGGTAGGGGGGAACCAATTCTTGACCAGAGAATGCCCAATAAAATCTGGGTGTCTTCTACAGATTCTATTTGTGTCTGGAATGTGCCGGAAGCAAGCAGTGGTTCTTTTTCCCACAGAACGGGGACCAGAAATACCTTGCCCATCATCTCCTCGTTCAGCTCGCCGATTACCTTTCTGGCAAGCTCACGCTCCGGAATAACGTCGCCGGGAGACGAAATGAATATTTTTAAAGGCTGGCTCAATTACTCCCCCGTTAGCGCCCAAAAAAACCCGTTCACTCAGTTGTGTGAATTTTTATGCCAGCTTTTTCTAGACCTTTGATAAGACACTCTACAACCTCTTCTTCCCTAACCAGATTGCAAACGGCTACTCTTGCCTTGCTAGGAAACTCTGGCCACAACTCTAAAAGCTTGGTTTTCCCTGATTCTGTTTCTCCATCCGCATCTAGCATAGCTGAAGCTGCGGTCACAAATGCTTGCACGGCCCAAAATTTGGGCATGGCCATTTTGCTGGTTTCTTCGAGGGCTTTTTCATAACGCTCATTGCGATAATGGTCCACAAAATAGCAGAAGCGAAAAAAGCCAGGCACGGGCGACGATGTAATGCGTGTCATTGCATCGATCCCCTTATCTAATAGCTTCATCCCTTGTTCATGGTCTCCCGTTTCATAGTAGAAGCGGCCAATTTGGGCAGTACGCATTCCGCTATTGGGGGCTATTTTCAAGACTTGGTCGGCTGCTGCCCGGGAAGCTCTCATTTCATTTCGATGGTGGTGGGCAGTTGCAAGTGAAGCGTAAGTCCGGTCACTGCTTGGGTCGAGTTCTACTGCCCGCTGTGCAGCCTTCAAACAGCGGTCCAAGGGGTTGGGCAATGGATTATGGCTGCACCAATGCTCTGCCATGTACAGATTTGCTGCCTGAGCCCAGACATCGCCGTTATTGGGGTCCTTTTCCAGGGCGTTTTCAATAATTTGGCGGGCTTTAAAATGATCCTCTTCCGATCCTGTTCGGAAATACGCATTCCCATAGGCTACGCTTTGATCAGCGTCCAAAGCATCGAGATTTTCACGGACAACTCGGCCCTGTCTTATCTGCCCAAGCACTCCCCATAAATCGCCAATCGTAGAGCTAATCTGACCAGATAATTCATCCTGCACATCGAAGATAGTGGTTTCCGATAGGTCACGGTTGTAGGTCTCCGCCCATAAATGGCTTCCATCCGCTGCATCCAGTAACTGGCCTGTAACCCGAAGGGCATTTCCTGCTTTTCGTACGCTTCCCTCCAGGATGTAGTGCACCCCAAGCTCTTGCGCGACTTCCCTTACGTCGACCGACTTTCCCTTGTATTGAAACGTAGAATTGCGGGCGATGACATCCAGATCCTTAAACCGGGAAAGTTCCGTTATGATGTCCTCGGTGAGGCCATCTACAAAGAATTCCTGTTCCGGGTCTTGTGACATGTTGTTGAAGGGGAGTACGGCAACAGAAAGCGTGTCAGGAAGCGGGAGTGCTTCTGCAGGTGTTTCTTCTTGTGCTTCTTCCTGGGCCACTTCCGGTGCAGTTGCTTCCGGTTCCTCCAGTTGTCGCAAGATCAGTTTCCGGAGGTGGGTTTTTAGGATTTCCTCAAACTTTTCTTCTGTTTCAAACGTATGAAAGGCTGCGAGGTAGGAACCATCTTCGGCCATAAGCTGTTTCTTGATATACGCATCAAGCCGGTCCATTTGTTCCAGCCGTTCCGCCAACTCCTTCCGATCATCCAGGGAAACGCTTGGAGCACCCAGCTTCCGGTAAAGAAGGATATCAGGCTTTCCCTTCTTTTGGTGGCTAGCCAACGCACTCTCAAATTCGAACGCTGTCCCGGAATCATACCGGCTTCCATCAGGACGAAGAATGCTATCCGGTAGGGGGGAGCCAATTCGCGACCAGAGAATGCCCAATAGGATCTCTGTTTCTTCCGGAGAATCAATCTGTGTCTGGAACGTGCCGGAAGCAAGCAGCGGTTCTTTCTCCCACAGAACCGGGACCAGAAACACCTTGCCCATCATCTCCTCGTTCAGCTCGCCAATTACCTTTCTGGCAAGTTCACGCTCCGGAATAACGTCGCCGGGAGACGAAATGAATATCTTAAGAGTACGCGCCACGTTCTTTCTCGAATAACCTTTGTATGAAAATCCAGCTTTGTTATTTGCAGTCCTCTAGACCAGCAATATAAAGCCCGTCCACGATTGTCTCAACTCCCTCAGAGGAACCCAAATATCTCTTGAGATAACCGGATGGAT
>CAZAHE010000169.1:0-3933 GCA_964484965.1 uncultured Acidiferrobacteraceae bacterium
TTCTTGAGCTAAATGTTGATTCACTACCATTCCCCATAACCGCTAATTCGACATTACAGTCGTCCGAACTCCATCACATACTAATATTTCTGATCTTGATCCTAGATCAGAAATATTAGTATGGGAGAAATATGATGTCTGTCCAGAAAAAATTAGGCATGACTAGGGAAATTCGACTTTAACAACAGTGGCTGGCTACTCTCATTTTTACTCCAATGAATACCTGGCAGACATCTTCCAACAGAGATTTGTCAGTTATCGCTACCCACGCTCCCGTCGTAATTTATCTTTAGGATTTCATATCGGCGAATTCCACCTGGAGCATTGAACTCGATCTCATCACCAACTTTTTTTCCCAGGAGAGCCTTCGCAATCGGTGAGCTATGGGAAATCTTCCCGATACTAACATCAGCTTCAAGTTCCCCGACGATCTGATAGGTCACCTCTCGATCACCTTCTTCCTCCCACAAATCAATCCAAGCGCCAAACACTACCCTGCCATCTGCATTTAGTTCAGCGGGATCGATTATCTCGGCGCGCCCTAGCTTAGCCTCCAGTTCCTGAATTCTTCCTTCAACAAATCCCTGCTGTTCTCGAGCTGCGTGATATTCAGCATTTTCAGAAAGATCGCCATGCGCTCGCGCCTCGGCGATAGCTTCAATAATTCTGGGTCTACTCTCCTTTTTTAAACGACGTAATTCTTGCCATAGATCCTTTGACCCTTCAGGAGTTAACAGTACCCTATCCATAAGTCCAATCCCTAAAAACGATTTCTTAGTTTTAGTCCGAAAGACCTAAAACGTCTTGCATATCGTAAAGACCATTTGGCTGATCTGCGAGCCACTGGGCCGCTCGGACTGCACCCGTTGCGTAAATAGCTCTACTTGTTGCTTTATGGCTAATCTCAAGGCGCTCTCCGAGACCTGCAAACCAGATACTATGCTCACCCACGAGATCTCCCAGCCGCATAGTCGAAAAGCCTATTGCATTGTCGTCGCGTTCGCCAATCTGGCCATGACGACTATAAATTCCATCGGTCATCACATTTCGACCGAGCGTCTCAGCAACGACTTCCCCCATCTTTATGGCAGTGCCTGACGGAGCATCAACCTTATGCCGATGATGTGCTTCAACGATCTCAACATCTACGGTATTTCCTAACGTTCGTGCTGCTAGCTCGATCAACTTAAAGGTTAGATTGACTCCAATGCTCATATTCGGCGCTATTACGATACCCATCTTCGTGGACATGTCATCGATTTCGCTTCGTTGGTCTATGTTAAAACCTGTGCTGCCAATAACAATGCTTCGGCCATGCAATTTACAGTAAGAAATATGCGACATGCTAGCCCTTGGTGACGTGAAATCGATTAGCACATCAAATTCAGCACCTTCAATAGCATCAGTTATAAGGAGTCCTACGGCATCAGACCCTACTAGACTTCCAGCATCGGTTCCCAACAAAGGATGATCTGGCTGCTCAAAAACATGCACCATCTTGAGCCCAGGGTTAGCTAAGACCGTCGTAATGAGGGCCTGCCCCATTCGGCCAGCTGCTCCCGCAATTGCAACACGTGTCATATTTCTTTCCTTAAAGATGGGGCTTGACCTTACGCAAAATAACTTGTCGCCCTACCCCCCAATGTGTGACATTTCCACGCGCTCTGAACGGCTTGCCTGCTCTGGCACATTACCCCGCAATTCAGAGTATCGATCGGTTCGATTCTCCCAAATAGAGCAAATATGTCTCGCTAATGCCTTGTCACTACCGCCTTCTCGAATAAGTGCTTTTAGGTCAAACCCGCTCGTCGCGAACAGACATGTGTAGAGTATGCCAACAGCCGACAACCGGGCACGGCTGCAGTCACCACAAAAAGGTTCAGTGACTGACGCTATGAAACCGATTTCACCAGTTCCATCAAGATACCTCCAGCGCTTCGCAACCTCACCTCGGTAGTTCGGCGAGACCGGAACAATCGGAAACTCGGCACCAATGATGTCGACCATCTGACGAACCGATACTACTTCTTCAAGTTTCCATCGATTGGTCGATCCCACATCCATGAATTCGATAAACCGCAATATCATGCCAGTACCCCGGAAATAAGCAGCCAACTGCGAAATACTATGCTCGTTAAAGCCGCTCCGGATTACAGCATTTATTTTCACTTGCTCAAATCCAACTTTCTCTGCATTTTCGATACCCTGCAATACTTTTTTAACCGGAAATTCGACATCATTAACCTTTTGAAAAGTCTTTTCATCCAAAGCATCAAGGCTGATATTGATACGCTTTAATCCAGCCGTGCGCAGTGCTCGCGCTCGATCTTCGGTCAACAATGATGCATTAGTAGTCATACTAACATCCTGAATTCCATCAACATCATCAATCATTTCTATCAACTGTTCGAGATCTCTGCGAATCAACGGTTCCCCGCCGGTAATCCTAATCTTGCTGACACCATTCTTTGCAAATACTTTTGCGATCCGAGAAATTTCTTCAAGTCGAAGAAGTTCCGCCCTTGGAACAAAGGTGTAACCCGGCCCGAACACTTCTCGCGGCATACAATAGACGCATCGGAAATTACAACGATCAGTTACCGAGATGCGAAGATCTCTTACTGGTCGTTCGAATTGGTCTTTGACTTTATGTTTCTGAAGTGTTTCCATCACCTACACCATGCGCTACCGCTACATAGGCCTCCATCAATTCTAGCGGGTTTTTCAACAAACGCTCTTTCCATTTGCCTAACCGAAGTTTCGTTTGTATAAGACCACGAATAACGCCGACATGCTCAGTTAATCCGAGTGCATTAGCGCCCACAAGCACATCATCCTGGAACTGCAAATCAAGATACCGGTAAGACTCTGGATCGGAAAGTTCTACCGATTGCCCACCATCAACGCCTTCCCAGGCACCGAATGAGGTTGAAATTAAGCCCATCGTGTCGAGTATATTCATATTCAAGCATCCACGATGAACGAGCGCATTACCACCAACCATATTTGTCGCTGCCAACTTTCCGTGCTCTACAGCAGTTGGTTGTATAGCTTGAACACTATAGTCTCCTGTGGAAAAATCTCGGCCTTGGCAAATGTCACCGGCGGCATAGATATTGTCGCATGATGTCTTCAGATGATGGTCAACTAAGATCCCATGATCCACTTCAACGCCAGAACCTTTCAAAAAATCAGTATTCGGTTGAACGCCGGTTGCACTAATGACTAAGTCGGCTTCTAAGGTCTGGTCACCCGAGAGATATACATCTAGATGTTGACCGCCAGCAATTCCTTCGACTCGCGTGCTAGTTAAAACGCGCACACCCCGCTCTTTACACCAGCGCTTAATTAAACCGCCTGATACTTCGTTCATCATACGCGGTACCATGCGATTCTCGAGCTCGACTACTGTTAAATTGACACCGCGTGCTGCCAATGCCTCAAGAATAATGCATCCAATAAAACCTGCTCCCATCAGTACTACTTTTGCATCCGGTTTCGCCCTAGCCGCTATAGCTCGAGCATCCGCCAGAGTCCAGCATGGATGAACGCCCAACAAATCAATACCATCGATGGGTGGAGAGGTTGGGTGCGAGCCAGCAGCAATCAAGAGCCGGTCATAAGAAAGGTCTTTACCCGAACTTAGAACAATGGAACTTCGACTTGCTGACACATCGGTCACGCAGTCCTCAATAATTTCAATGTTCTTATCCTCAAAATAACTTAAAGATTTTCGTAGATAAGTGCCGTCTTCCTTAATTCGTTCTCTCAACAGATAGGGAATTGCCATGCGCGAATAAGGCGGCTCAGGCTCCTCCCCAATCAACACGATGTCTGATGCTTTATCTTGCTGACGTAATGACTCTGCCGCCACAACCCCAGCTGGTCCAGCACCAACAATCAAGTAACGCATAACCTTGTCTCTCCTCAAAC
>CAZAHE010000170.1:0-3833 GCA_964484965.1 uncultured Acidiferrobacteraceae bacterium
AACAGTTTGCACAATCTTGAGGTCGATTGCTCGTGGTCAAAGTGCCAGTCAGGTATAGATCGAATCGGTATGTCACCAACAATCCGATCTCCAATCTGCACAAGGGCATCAGCGATAATCAGCTCTGCAGGTTGCAGCCGAGAAATATCATCCAGCACCGCTTGCTCGTGGTCAAACTCCTGTGCGCTGAAGCGTCCGCTGGATAATTCAAAGTGGGCGAGGGCCCACTTTGAACCGTCGCGCCACAGAGAAGCAAGGATGTTGTCGTGTTTGGAAGGTAACAACTCTTCATCAGTTAAAGTGCCAGGCGTGATGATGCGCACAACTTCGCGTTCAACCAGACCCTTATTACCGTTAGTTGGACCAAGTTGTTCACAAATGGCCACGGTTTGGCGGGCTTTGACCAGTCGCGCCAGGTAATCTGGGGCGCTATGGACTGGCACCCCTGCCATTGGCACCGGCTGTCCGGCGGACTTTCCGCGGCTGGTTAGAGTAATGTCCAGCAGTTGCGCTGCTTTTTCCGCGTCGTCATAAAAAAGCTCATAGAAGTCCCCCATTCGATAAAACAGAAGGTTGTTCGGATGCTGGGCCTTGATTGCCAGGTACTGGCGCATCATGGGAGTGTGGATACTGGATGGGACGGTTGTGCCCATAGTCCTCAGTTTCTTCGAGCGCGTTCGTTTATCCGTCGCAACAACTCATTGAAAATTTGCGGATTGGCACTGACGACCTCCCCTGTGGCGAGAAAGTCCTGGCCTCCGTCGAGATCGGCAATCAATCCCCCAGCCTCTCGTATTAGCAGAGCTCCGGCAGCCATATCCCACGGCTGTAATCCGAACTCCCAGAAGCCGTCAAAGCGCCCTGCAGCAACGTAGGCGAGGTCGAGGGCTGCAGATCCGGAGCGGCGGATGCCGCCGGCCTGCGGCAACAGAGCGCGAAAAGTCCTCATCCAGGGATCGATCAGGTCTGAGCGACGTATGGGAAATCCAGTGACTAGGAGCGCATCGTGCAGATGTTGGAGGCGGCTCGCTCGAATGCGCCGGTCATTAAGTTGCGCGCCGTCGCCACGCGTGGCGCAAAACAGATCATTGCGGTGGGGATCAAACACGACGCCGTGTTCAGGGCGACCGTTGCGTAGAACACCGATTGACACGGCAAAGTGGGGATAGCCGTGTATAAAGTTCGTCGTGCCATCTAGAGGATCAATGACCCAGGTGTATTCACCGCCGGCGCGTTCTCCGCTTTCCTCGGCAATGCCGCCGTGTTCGGGATATGCACCGCACACGATATCCAGTATCGCGGCTTCCGCTTCATGATCAGCCCGTGTAACAAAATCTCGTTGCCCTTTAGAGCTGATGTCACGCTGGTCGAGACGGTCGAGGTAACTGAGAATGATCTTGCCGGCAAGTCGCGCTGCGCGGACGGCAGTATTAACCATTGGGTGGCTGGACATTTTCTTATATCTATCGGTTAGGATTAGGTATTCGAGTCTTCATCAGCAAGGCGCGACGAAGGCAGCGTCTGTGACGCCGGGATTGTATCTTGGGCTGGCGCATAATTTGAGATTGATTGCAATTTGGGGACCTGGTGTGAATCCGCTACTCGCATCCGTCAGTGTAGTGCTCGTTGAGACCACCCATCCGGGTAACATTGGGGCTGTGGCCCGGGCAATGTGCAACATGGGCCTGGCAGACCTGCGGCTTGTCAATCCGCGAGATTTTCCTTCACCAGAGGCGAGTGCTCGGGCAGCCGGAGGAATAGATCTACTGGCATCTGCAAAAGTGTTTACCTCCCTCGAACAAGCGATAGCGGACTGTGGGCTGGTGGTCGGCACCAGTGCACGCCCGCGGACAGTGCAATGGCCTGTAGCGAGTCCAGCGGAGGCCGCTGTATCCGTCCTCGATGCAGCATATCAGCAACGCGTCGCGTTATTGTTCGGGCGTGAGTCCCGCGGATTGACAAACAGGCAGCTGGACCACTGCCAGCTGATTGTCACGGTGCCGGTGAATACACAGCATCCTTCACTGAATCTAGCCAGCGCAGTACTTTTGTTCGCCTATGAACTGCATAAGGCGGCGCAACAAAGTGATGCTGTTGTTGCTAATAGTGATCAGAACGGGTCTGGCAATGATCTCCTTGCAACTGCGCAGGCAGTTCAAGGACTGTTTGCTCACCTTGAAAGTGTCCTGCATAGGGTCGACTTCCTGAAAAACCCGTCAGATAAATTGCTACGAAAAATACGACGAATATTCACCCGTCGCCCGCTCGAAGAGGATGACGTTAATATTCTGCGCGGTGTTCTGAGCGCCGTAGAACAACGTATCGCGAGTGCGGAATCACAAAGACGTGAATAAATCTGGGATAAAAACCGTGTTAGAATCGATAGATATATACGGTGCAACTATTAACGGACCCTATTGACGTATTTCAGTGACTGAAATGGCAATCACACTTACCGAGACGGCAGCGGAACAAGTGCTATCCAATCTTTCTTCCCGTGGCCGCGGCGCGGGCCTGCGATTGGGTATCAAGACCACTGGATGCTCGGGCCTCGCGTACGTTATCGAATATGCTGACGACGTTCGTGCAGAGGACACTGTATACACGAGCCGTGGGGTCAAGGTGGTTATTGATCGTGACAGCATCCGTTATCTCGAAGGGACTAAAATCGACTTCCAAAGTGACGGCCTTTCTTCTTCATTTCGGTTCGATAATCCAAATGCGGCGGATGAGTGCGGCTGTGGAGAGAGTTTCACAGTCAAGTAAGGTGTCTCAGCTCGATTATGCGATAGCTGAAAGGGCGCTGATTGCGTCCTTTTTTGCTTTTAAAACCACAACGACACTGGACTAGCTATGGAATCTGTCCGTCTGACACAAGGTGTCGTTGCGCGCCAACAGCCTCCAAAACGAGTAGCCATCGCTACATTAGGCTGTAAGGTCAATAGTTACGAGTCCAGCGCTATTGCGCGCAGCTTTGAAAACGCCAACTGGTCTGTTGTCAATTTGACTGAGTCTGCTGACGTTTATGTTGTGAATTCGTGCAGTGTCACTGCTGAAGCAGATCGCCAGAGTCGTCAGCAAGCGCGCCGACTATCTCGCGCGAATCCGCATGCCAAGGTCATTATGACGGGCTGTTACGCAGAGCTACAGCCTGCCGAATGCGCTGATGTGACTGGTGTTGATCTTGTTACGGGGAATGCCGGCAAATTTGATATTCCCCGCGTCGCCGCAGCCTTGATCCAGGAAGGAGAACCTATTCCGCAGTTGCCAGATGTGCCTGACAGAGCCGAAATACTGCCCGATGTCCTGCATGGTTACGAGAAGCGGGCGCGTATGAATATTCAGGTACAACAGGGTTGCGACCAAGGCTGCACCTTTTGTGTCATCCATACGGCAAGAGGTAAAAGTCGCTCATTTGCAGCATCCACAATCGAAGCGCAGGTGCAGCGTGCAGTCGAAGCTGGTTACCGTGAAGTGGTCATCTGTGGCATCGATCTCGGTGCCTACGGCAATGATTTTGATTCACTAAATGATGAGAATCACCTGGTTAAATTACTGGAGAAACTGTCCTTGATGGAGGGCATCTTTCGTATTCGCCTCAGTTCGATCGATCCAGCTCACTTGAGTGACCCACTGATTGAGTTGCTCAGCCGCGATGCGCGTTTCTGTCCATATTTTCATTTGTCTGTCCAGAGTGCAAACACTTTGATACTGAAGCGGATGAAGCGTCGCTATACGAGTGAGCTTTTATTCGAACGGGTTGCGCTGGCGCGGCAACGGATTGCAGGTTTGGTGCTCGGTGCCGATATCATGGCGGGATTCCCGACCGAAAC
>CAZAHE010000171.1:0-3785 GCA_964484965.1 uncultured Acidiferrobacteraceae bacterium
ACGGGCAACGGATATGCTTATGATCTGACAGATCTCGCTGCATTTTACAAACTCTACGTTGATTTGATGGGGTTTTGGAATGAACAATACCCCGGTCGTATTTATGATCTGTGCTATGAACATTTGACCGAAGATCAAGAGCGTAACATTCGCAAGCTTCTAGCTTATTGTGATCTCAAGTGGGAGCCACAGTGTCTCGATTTTCACAAGACAAAACGCGTGGTAAAAACAGCGAGTGCTGCTCAAGTTCGACAGAGAATGTACCAAGGGAGCTCCGACGCTTGGCGTCAATATGCAGACCACCTCGAACCGCTCATCAGTAATCTAAGCGACTAGGCGCGGCTTATAATCCGTTGAATTACCCCGATACAACCACAGATCACCAGCTGCTTTTCGCTTGCATTGAAACACCAGTCTGTCTTAAGTCTATCTCTATGCCGCGACCAGTTGCGCGCCACCATCTACACGCAAAACCTGCCCACTGACAAAATTAGCCAGTGGTGAGACAAAAAACTGCACGGCACACGCGATCTCATCAGGTCGTGCGTGTCGCTCTAGGCTATGGGTATCCATCGCCTCCATCAACTCAGGCAGAGTTTGCCCCGTTGCAATGAAGCGAGCGCTGAGCGTGCCGCCTGGCGAGACCATATTTACAGTAATACCGTGCGGCCGAAGCTGTTCTGCCAAGCACCGTGTGTAATGTGTTTGCCCGGCTTTGGCTGCTGCATAGATCGCCCCATCTGACATGCCTTCGACGCTGCAAACGGAGCCGATATTAAGGATGCGACCAGATCTGCGTTCAATCATTCCCGGTGCCACAGCTCGACAACACAAAATAGTCGACATCAGGTTGCGATCAACAACTGCCTCAACGTCAGCCACTGGAATGGCTATAGCATCATCTGAACGCGGATTACCACCCACCGCCCCGATATTACCGCCTGCGTTGTTAACCAGAATATCTATCGGGCCGAGCTCCTTCTCGATGTGCGTCACCGCCGCGTCTACTTGCTCTGAATCCGAGACGTCAGCAAATACCGTTGTCACCGGATTGCCGATCTGCGCCAACTCTTCAGCGACATGGTTAGTCGATGGTGCCTCGTCATATTCTGCGGGCGTTCTATCCGAACGGCTATGGACCACGATTGATGCTCCGCACCGCGCAAGGCGTTCGGCAATGGCTCGTCCAAGGCCCCGTGCTGATGCAGTCACCCAGACAACCTTGCCTTTCAAAAGATCAGGTTCAATGTGTTGCATCGATTGCCTCCTTATTGATTGTTAATTTAGAGCGGTGCCTAGCAGACGTCGAGATTTGATCCCTCGACGCTCTCACAATTCACCGGCCGCCCGTTTTCGGGCTCTCTCAGAACGGTGTTCTGCCCAACGGGGCTGACTGCACAAAAGACATAGAAACTCGATCACGGTGTGAGCTGCCAAGTATGCCGTTGTACCAGTACCCACATCCAACTGTGGATTGACTTCGACCAAGTCAAAACCAATGACGTTTGCATGTTTTGTTAGTGCCGCGAGGGTGTCCCGCAGTTCAGCATAAGTCATTCCATTCGGTTCCGCGGAAACACAGCCTGGCACCAGTGAAATATCAAGAACATCAATATCTACACTGATGTAGCAATTAGCCCCCTCCGGTATCAGTTGTGCAATGCCGTCACCACCAATGTCTTTGAACTCACCCATCGTAATGACACGGTTACCGTCATCTATAGAATCATGTATGTCGTCCTGTGCACTGCGCAGACTTCGTATTCCCACCTGTGTCAGACTTTCGACATGCGGCAATGGTGTGATATGTCGAAACGCATGACCGTTAGTGAATTGAAGGTCATGGATGAATGGTGAGTAATCGATATGGGCATCGAAATGCATCACATGAAGTGGCTGCGTAAATGCCTTGACAACAGGGTAGGTCACACCGTGGTCGCCCCCCAACATGAGTGGAAAAGTACCTTTGTCGAGGATTTGACGAGTCATATTCGTTGCGTTCTTAAAAGTGGTACGCACTTCAGTTGGCCATACATCAACGTCACCGGCATCTACGATCAATCCTTGGTCCAGTTCTTCGGCAAGGTATTGATTTTTGGTTTCCGGGTCGTAGATACTGCCCGGAGATCCGAATCGAAGAGAATGCTCGCGAATCGCCCTCGGCCCCAGTCGTGACCCCGCCAGAAACGGCGACCCTTCATCATGGGGGATGCCGAAAACCGCAATATCAGCATCCAGCTTGTCCAGATCAGTACAGATCTGTGTCCTAAGAAATGATGGAATTCCAACAAAAGGCTGGTTGAGCCGATCGGGGTTTTTCCGCTTTCTAGCCGCCATACTTGCCTCCCTTTCTAAATGCCTCGTGCCGGTATAACCGAATTGTGTCCTTTAAATACCCTTCAGGGACAGGAGCGAGACATCAGCATTTACTACACCAGCGAAACTGAGGCATCCGCTCCCCCTGGACAGGACATGAAAGTCATATTTTCTTTGAGTACTTGATGTTCTCAACATCGTTGCCAGATTAACAGATCACACATTAACGATGCGACTGTCGAATACTGGGCTTTCTGTAGGGGTGATGGTCTAACCAGGGATGGAGGCCGCGGTACGCAAGAAAAATCCGGGTAATCGGATCTAAATCAGATAGTATTACCCGCCAAGAGAATCGTTCCGCATCCAATGTCCTCGCTCTCCCACATTAAAGTATTGGACCTGACCAGCCATCTTTCAGGTCCATATTGCGCCATGATCCTTGCAGACCACGGTGCGGATGTGGTGAAAATCGAAAATCCACAAGGTGGTGATCAGGCTCGACAAATGCCACCGTTTCAAAACGGTGAAAGCGCACCGTTCATGTTATGGAACCGGAATAAGCGGTCGGTGACACTGAATTTAAAGGACTCTGGCGATCTTGGCTGTCTGTTGCAAATGGTGCGCGTGGCAGACATCATGGTCGAAAATTTCAAACCCGGTACCGCGCAGAGGCTCGGCATCCATTACGCCGAGATGACCAAGCTGAATCCTCGCCTCATATACTGCTCAATCTCGGGATTTGGACAGACGGGCCCATATGCACCGCGTGGCGGCTTTGACCTGATAGCTTGTGGGATGTCGGGACTGATGTCGATCAATGGTCCGCCAGAAGGCCCACCGTATCGTATACCGATGCCAGTAACCGACCTATGTGGGGGAATGAACGGTGTTATCGGCATTCTGGCAGCGCTGGCAGCCCGAGAAAAAACAGGCAAGGGACAACACGTTGACACGTCATTATATGAATCTGGAATTGCGCTCGGGGTATACGAAGCCGCAAACGTCTTTGCCAATGGTGAAGCACCTGAACGACTCGGGCAGGCACATCGAGGTAACGCACCATATCAACTCTTTCCCACTGCTGATGGTTATGTAACCGTTGGTGCCGCACAGGATGGTTTCTGGAAAGATACCTGCCGAATCCTTGACTGTGAATCACTGATTGACGACCCACGATTCCAATCCGGTGCCGACCGGGTAGCTAACAATAAGCAGCTCGTCCCGGAACTCGAAAAATTCTTTTTGAAAAAAACCACTGAAGAGCTCTGCACTGCGTTCGACGCCGCTGGGATTCCCGCGGGTCCGGTTATGGATCACGTTCAAGTTTATGACGATCCTCAGACCATTTCGAGAGGGATGGTCACCGAGGTAAATCACACCGCCGTAGGTCAAATGAAGGCGATCGGCATCCCTGTCAAACTTTCGGAAAGCCCTGGCAGTGTTCGTTTAGCTGCACCTCTATTGGGCGA
>CAZAHE010000172.1:0-3737 GCA_964484965.1 uncultured Acidiferrobacteraceae bacterium
GCGCAAGCATCTACAACCCGAATTTCAATATGTCTTTGCTCGCGACCAAACACCGGAGTGTGGTTTGAACATCGGCAGCATCGGCTCAGGTTAACTGTTTTTGAACAACATTCGCGTTCACCTGCATTAAGTGCCGTGCGTTCCATTCAGTCAGACCGTCATCCTGCATTCGAAGCGTCATCTGTCGCCCTGAAAGTGTCGCTGCACAGACACCACCACGATAAAGAATCCGCCCCGCAGTGTGGCGAGGAACACGTGGCCCTGTTCCAAGCATACCTGTCAGATTTAAAACGTCAGCAGCACTGACAGCGACCATACGGTCAATGTTAGTCAGTTGTCGAAGGCATTCAAGTGCATCGGGCAAAGCGAACTGTTCTCCCGATACACCCGCAACAAATCGCCCCGCCCTAATTTCACCGCGTGCCTCAAGACGCCGCAGTTGCTTGACCAAATCGCGCCAAGGCGGCAGCACCCGTGATTCATTATTAAGCAACCCATGAAACACAATACCGTATCGATCCAGTAGCACCCGTGTGACATGCTCGACGTAGGCATCCGGCTGCCAGGACGCCTCTCGTATCGCTCCCTCGTGCTGCAACAAACTCCAGCGGCCCGAAGCGTCCAGTCGTACCAACGTTCCTCTGCCCCTTCGATGGCGCCGAGCTCCTGCCAGCTGGCGCGAGCTGCCAGGTGCAATCAATCTCCGTAATCCATTAAAACTGTCCGATGAAACCAGCCCGGCACAAACGAGTTCTGACAGTGCTTGTTCCAGTTGAGTCGGTAAACAGTCTAGGCATTGTCGAATTTGATCGAAAAAAAGTGCACCATGCTCGCTCAATACCAAGCGGACGGCTTCGGCTAGGCCTGACACCTGATCTGCTTCAAGGCTGGTGAGTAGCGGCTGCCAATCACTCTGGTGAGCGCGAAGGAAAAACGCGATTGGCGTATTGCGCACCGTCATGGCGTGCCGTCGCCAGCCCGCACCGTTGTTCGTCGATACAGGCGTGTTGCGCAGGCGCGCCCAAAAGACTGTGCCTTCCAGGCTCATCTGATCTAACAAAGCCGGCGTATACCCTGGTATCCGGCGCGGAAAAATTTCGCTCTCCCACGCGATCAGTGGTGCGGCGTAGCCTTCGAGTCGGCTGATTACGCGCAGCAACGCACTTGTATCGGGCCGATTCGTTGTATGCATCATTCCTTGCCAGTCAAGCAAGAACCCGATAAAGCGCTGTAGAGGGACAGGCTTGATCTTGCGACGCAGTTGCGTCAGCGTCTTGGCATGAATTCGTGCGAGCAGCTGACGCTCGCACCACTCGGTGCGCTGCCCGTTGGTTTTGAAGACACCCCGCAGGATGAAACCTTCCTGTTCAAGCACTAACAACTGCTGTTCTACAGCCGACTGTGCGTGACCGAGCTCACCTGCAATCTGCTCTGCAGTAACCGGGCCGAGTTGCTCCAGGCGGGAACGAACGAGTTCGAGCAAAGCCGTCTCTGCGGTCCATGGACCGCTGTCGACCGGTACGATTGCCTTGGACTGCGACACACTACCACCCAACACAGCTTGAATCTCTGCCAACCGCTCCGCAGCCACCATGATGGATTCGCCGTTGACGAGCATCACCAGTGTTGCGCGCCGCTGTGCTTGTAGGGCGGTAAAAAACTCTGCGGGCACTTCAGCCCATTGGCTGTTGGTCAGGTAACCCGATACCACGAGTGCGTCATGAAGTTCATCTGGCGAGCGAATCCTGCACTGAGCAGCGGCGATGACCGCATCGATGGCGTCCTGATCAAGATGGGCCAATTCACCAGCATGACGTTCACCAGAGAAAGAGCGGCTATGGACTGCACGTGTGCGACGCTCCTCAGCTGGTGCGTCGTCCAGGAAGGCGTATGGTTTTGCGCTTAGGATTTCCTGCGCCAACGGCGAGGGCGCTGCAAGATCGCGGCAATGTACGCGCACGACGCCAGATTCAATATTCTTCAACAGTGTTTCGAGGCTGTCGACGTCCATAACCTCATGCAGGCAATCGTCGAGCACTTGATTAACGAGCGGATGGCTGGGAATCGACTTTTCGGCAGTGATATTTTCCGCACAGGCCAGTTGATCCGGAAAGAGAACGGCGACTAAATCTTCGGCATTGGCGCGTTGAATTGGAGCTGGCACCCGTTTCCCAAACCTGAAACGCGGCACCGCCAGGGCAATATTCGCCACCCACCGCCAGCGGATCGTGAACATCGGCGCATCAAGCAGTGCCTGCGTCAGCACATGTCGGACACTGCCAGATGACAAATATTGCGCCACTTCGGCGAGTTCGAAACTGTGTGTCGCGCCAAGCGAGAGAACAATACAATCGTCAGTGGCTGCCGCCTGCAACTCAAAGTTAAACCGCCGACAAAACCGTTTGCGCAGCGCGAGTCCCCAAGCCCGATTGATACGCGAACCAAGAGGTGCATGGATCACCAAATGCATGTCACCGGCCTCGTCGAAGAAGCGTTCGAAGACGATGTCGTTCACTGTTGGCAGTACGCCGAGCGCCGCGAGGCCTGAGGCAAAATAATCGTTAATCTGCGCCTGCACAGGATCACTCGGCACTGCCAGCATCTGCTCGTCGGCAGACTCATGGCCAGTGTAAGAGCATCGTAATTGCGAAACAGCGGCACTCAATACGTCACTTCGCCCAGGCGATTCTCCAAACCAGAACGGAATACTCGGCGGCGCGCCGTGGGCATCCTCAACCCGTACTGTACTGCGCTCGACTCGGAGCACACGATACGACACGTTGCCCAACTGGAAAATGTCCGCTGGCATACTTTCAAAGGCGAAGTCCTCGTTCAATGTGCCAACGAAGGTGCCATCAGGCTCCAGAAGAACGTCGTAGTCAAATTGGTCGGGAATCGCACCGGCGTTGGTAAATGCGGTCAATCTCGCCCCGCGCCGACCGCGAACCCGGCCATTCACTGCATCAAGATGGACGAAAGCACCGCGCCGGCCCCTGCGCGTAGAAAAGCCGTTTGACAGCATTTCAACGACCTGGTCAAAGATAGTTCGCGACAGGTCGCGATACGGCCAGGCTAGACGCGTGCATGCAAAAAGACTGTCAAGATCCCATTCACGCGCGCTGATCTCGGCAACGAGTTGCTGTGCCAGTACATCGAGCGGTTGCGTAGGCACACGCAGTGCCTCCAATTCTCCATATCGCGCTGCTCTGAGTAGAGCCTCGCATTCGACCAACTCATCTCTGGACAAAGGGAATAAACGGCCCTTCGGTACAGCGTCGAGTCGATGTCCCGAGCGGCCTGTACGCTGTTTAAAGGTGGAAATAGCGCGTGGAGACCCGATCTGGCAGACCAGATCAATATTGCCTATATCAATACCAAGCTCCAATGAGGCAGTCGCGACTAATGCGCGTAGCCGTCCAGATTTCAAATTCTGTTCTACTTCGAGTCGATGTTCGCGGGACAGGCTGCCATGATGGGCGTTGACATTTTCTTCGCCGAGGCGCTCGGCAAGATGACGGGCCGTGCGCTCTGCTAGTCGGCGCGTATTGACAAAAATAAGCGTTGTACGGTGTCCTCGTACCAATTCTTCGAGGCGTGTGTAAATCTCTGACCACACCTCGCCTGCCATTACAGCGGTAAGCGGTGCCCGCGGTAGCTCAATGGCAAGATCATGACTGCGTGAGTCTTTGCATTCGATTACAGCAACTGGATCACCACCTGAACCTGACAGAAACTGA
>CAZAHE010000173.1:0-3685 GCA_964484965.1 uncultured Acidiferrobacteraceae bacterium
GGCGGTGGCTTCGTCGTTACCTGGGAAGACAACACCACCAGCAACGATGGTGAAGGCTACGACATTCAAGGTCAGGTGTTCGACAACAACGGCAACAAGGTCGGCGGTGAGATCTTGGCCAATACGGAGCCTGCCGGGAAACAGCAGATGCACGACGTTGCCGGCTTGGCCGGAACGGATGCGGGCTTTGTCGTAACCTGGTCCAGTAACCAGGACGGCGGCGGCTACGGTGTCTACGGCCAGCTTTATGACAGCCAGGGCGTTGAGGTTGGCGGCGAGTTCCGGGTCAATGTCGAGACCATGGGAAGCCAGGAGGATCCGTCGGTGACGGCCCTGGCGGACGGCGGCTTCTTCGTCAGTTGGGAATCGGCCGGACAAGACGGCAGCAGTTACGGCATTTACGGCCATCGGTTTGATGCCAGCGGCACCCCGGTTACATTTACCTCTTCGGCCCAGGCCGCGGACATCACCGGATCAACCCTAGAGGCGGTTCGCCTGTTTGGCGAGGTTGAGGCCGGCGACAGCTACACACTGACCCTTAATGACCAGGATGTGACGTACACGGCGGTTGCTGGCGATACCATGACCGATGTCCGGGAAGAGCTGGTTTCCGAGGTTAACGGAACCGGCCTCGGCGTCACGGCGACGATCGGCGGTGGCGTCAACGAAGTCATTCTAAGCGCAGATAACGACACGGCCTTCGATCTTGCGGTAGTCGCCACCGATGGCGGGATCATCAGCGATAATGCAATCCAGGCCGTAACCCTGGGTAGTGCGAGTGCCGCACAAGAGATGTTTGGCGCTGCGATTGTCACCTCGGGAGCAGCAACGATAGGCTCTTCGGTCTACGGTGAAGACGGTGATGACGTCCTGATTGGCGGCGTCGGTGGCGATGTCCTGTCGGGCGGCGATGGTGCTGACCAACTGCGGGGCGAGGCCGGCGATGACACGCTTACCGGCGGTGACGGTGATGATGTGCTCAGTGGTGGCGAAGGCGACGATGTGGCGGTATTCGACGGCGATACGAGTGATTACAGGATCGACGTGATCAACGGCCAGGTCACCGACACCAGTGGTGACGGGGGTACGGATACGCTGAGCGGCATCGAGAGCCTGCGCTTCAACGACGGAACCAGCGACGGAACCGAGCTCACGTTTACTTCGGCAGAAGGCGAGGAGTTCCAGGTCAACACTTACATCGACGAGAATCAAGATCAGCCTTCCATAGCCGGGCTAACCGACGGCGGCTACGTCATTGCTTGGGAATCTCGATATCAGGATGGCTCCGGTGAGGGTGTCTTCGCCCAGCGTTATGGTGCCAGCGGCGAGGCCCTCGGCGAAGAGTTCCAGGTCAACACCTGGACAAGTAGCGATCAGAGCGTTCCCGATGTGACCGGCCTCGAGAACGGCGGCTTCTTCATCACTTGGCAGGACAGCAGCGGTCATGATGGTGGAGAGAGCTGGGATGTCCGCGGTCAGCTTTATAATGCCAGCGGTGTTGCCCAGGGATCGGAAGTTCTGATCAATACCCAGACTTACAATGATCAGTCGGCACCGGAGGTCACAGCTCTGGCTGACGGCGGCTACGTGGTCACCTGGCACTCGCGTTACCAGGATACGGGAAGCAGCGATTACGGCATTTACGGCCAGCGCTATGATGCCAACGGTACGCCTTCCGGTAGTGAGTTCCGGGTCAACACCTATACGTCAGGTGAGCAGACCCATCCGGCAGTGGCGTCCATGGATGATGGTGGGTTCGTCATCGCCTGGCAGGACAGCAGCGGTCACGATGGTGGTTCCAGCTACGATATCCGTGGTCAGCGCTACGGCTCTAATGGAGAGACCCGTGGCGATGAGTTTATGGTCAACAGCTACGTTTCAAACGACCAGCACTATCCGGACGTAACCGGGCTTAGTGGCGGTAAGTTTGTTGTCACCTGGGGTGATGAATCAAGTAACTCGAACCGCCCGGGAACGGATACCAGCGGTTGGGGTGTCTTCGGTCAGGTGTTCACGACCAGCGACTTTGAAGGTGAAGATGCGGTATCCATGTCGGGGGATCAGTTCCAGCTCAACTCGACCACGAACAGCACCCAGAACGACGTTTCCGTCGTGACGCTTGCCAACGGTAAGTTCGTCGCCACCTGGTATAACAGTAACAATAGTGACATTAGAGGCCAGATCTTCAATAGCGATGGAAGCAAGTCCGGTGGTGAGATCGGGATCACCGAATACTACAATCACGGCTCTACGCAGCCAACCGTGGCAGCCCTTACCGATGGCGGCTTCGCGGTGTCTTGGACGTCGAATTACAAGGATGAGCCGGGTAATAGCCACTACGGCGTCTTCTCTAAACGTTTCGACAGCGACGGCACGCCAGCGACCAAAGCGCAACTGACCGGCAGCACTAAATCTGACGATATCTACCTGGCAGATGGCCAGCTTAGCCTGAACGTCGATCTCGGCGACGGCATGGACGACGCACTAACTCTCGGCAACACCAGGGACACGCTGACGGTGTCCAATGTCGAGGCGGTCGATCTTGGCGGCGGTAACGACTTTGTCCAGGTCCGCGGAACTTCCGGCACCTATGTGGAAGGCGGCATCGGCAACGATCATATCTATGGCGATGCCGGCGACGATACACTTGAAGGCGGCGCCGGCCATGACTTCCTGAGCGGCGGCGCCGGTTCGGATAGGCTTGAAGGCGGTGACGGCAATGACACGTATGTCATCAGCGAGACCGACCTCAATGATATCGTAGTTGAGACGGTCGGTGGCGGCTTCGACACCGTCTACTCCTCGCTCGAGACGACGAACCTCTGGGATCACGTCGAACAGCTGCACATGAGCGGCGAACTCGCAGTAACCGCCATTGGTAGCGCTACCGACAACGAGATCTTCGGCAATGCCAACGACAACATCCTGCGCGGCGGTTTTGGCAACGATATCCTGCGCGGCGGCGAAGGCGACGATGTGGCGGTGTTCTTAGGTGATGCTTCCGATTACACCATTGATCTCACCACCATGACGGTGACCGACACCTCGAGCGCCGGCGGCAATGAAGGCGTCGATACCCTCTTCGACATCGAGACACTGCGCTTCGGCGACGGCGCCGAGTTGATGGTTGCGGTTACCGAGACCGGCGAGTTCCAGGTCAACACCTACGTTAACGGTGACCAGTTGTACCCAGAAGTGGCCGGTTACGGCCGCAGCAACTTCGTCGTCACTTGGTATGACGAGGACCGTGATTCTGGTGATATCTACGCCCAGAACTTTAATATCCTCGGAGATCCACTTGGTAGCGAGTACCGGGTCAATACAACGACGTACAATACGCAGGCGAACCCCTCGGTAACGACCCTCGAGGACGACAGCTACGTTATTACCTGGCACTCACGTTACCAGGATACGGGAAGCAGTGACTACGGCGTCTACGGCCAGCACTACAGTGCTGCTGGCGAGCCACAGGGTGACGAGTTCCATATCAACACCACGACAAGCGGTCAGCAGTACTATCCGTCGATCGCCAGCCTCGACGACGGCGGTTTCGTCGTTACCTGGCGCGATGATAACGGTGCCACGGATTCGCGAGAGGGTTCCGGCATCGACGTCTTCGGCCAGCGCTTTGATGCCAACTCTGCCAAGGTGGGTGATGAGTTCCTGATCAATGCCGATGCCGATA
>CAZAHE010000174.1:0-3667 GCA_964484965.1 uncultured Acidiferrobacteraceae bacterium
GGTTTCATTGCTGATCAGGTCAGTCGTTATGAGCGTGCTCGCAACCTTGTGTTTCAGCGGCTTGCGGGCAACCCTCGAGTGAGAATTGGCTGGCCACAAGGTGCCTTCTACGCATTTTTCTCGATCGATGGCATTGCCGATGACCTGGCATTTTGTAAACGTTTGGTGCGCACAGCGCGAGTGGGCCTTGTTCCAGGCAGTGCATTCGGTGCACCTCAAGAAGGCTGGTTACGGCTGTGTTTTGCGAGCGATCTCAACACGTTGAGTACCGCACTGGATCGTCTAGAAGGCGCAATTTGAGTGGAATTGCTGTGTATTTTCGTAAATTAAGTCGGCTGAAGCATCCAATTTAGTCGAGGTGTCCTGTCTGGTGGATGGCAGGAGAGGTGAAATTCGATCTCGTGACATCATCACAGCATGAGACTTCGGCCTGAATGATGCTGCCGGGTGTATCTATAAGTCGCCGGCATCGATGGATTTCTCCTTTTGCATTGGTTCATTGATTTAAGCCGGGATTCGACATTTTGTGAATCAGGGGTTTTCGTTCGGCGACCACCATTTGCCTTCAATGACCATAGCCGCAGGTCGAAGATGGACTTCACCTTGTCGGGTCAGCCCCTCGACATCGAGAAATTCAAAGGCCCCGTCCTCCAGCTGTAGCAGACTCACATCGGCGGGACTCCCAATACCTAGGTGTCCCAGTTCCGGGCGTCGAATGGCTTGCGCTGGATGCACTGTGCTGGCGGCGATGACTTGTTCGAGACTCATGCCCAGTGTAAGGAACTTGGACATGGTGACGAGTTGATCATGAGCTGGCCCGTCGATGCTGAGCACGTGAACATCGCTCGAAATACAGTCTGGTTCAAACCCTGCAGCAAGCATGGCCTCAGCGGTAACGTAGCCAAAGGAACCTTTTCCATGGCCAATGTCAAAAATAACCCCTCGCTCACGCGCCGCAATTATTTCATCATAGACCATGCCGTCGCGCATTCGTGCTGGTGCGTTAGGGAAGGGACGGAAGCAATGGGTCAGTATATCCCCCGCACGCAAGCGGTTGACCACCTCCAGACGACTTGGTGGCGGTTGGTCAAGGTGGCACATCACCGGCAAGTCAAGCTCACTGGCGACCTCAATCGCAAGGTCGAGCGGGACGGCGCCGCGGTCACCGCTGGCGCCCTGTCCGACACGGACCTTGATACCGACGATCAAATCTGCATGTTCGCGGGCAACATCGATACATGGACTTGGATCGAGCAACCGAAGATCAGCACATTCACCGACCATCACCGTGTCGCTGAAAGCATAAATCCCTGGAAATGAAATATTCAGAAACGCCAGAATTCGGGGATGGGCAGTCTCGATGACATGACGGCGAAAGCCCAGAAAATTGGCTGGCCCGGCGGTGCCGGCATCAATCAATGTCGTGGTTCCAGCCTGGCGCGCATAAGCGGTTGGTTCGACACCAATCGAGGTGCCCGCCCAATAAACGTGCGTATGCAGATCAATTAAGCCGGGTACCGCGATCAGGCCAGAGGCGTCCTGAATCGACTGGGCATTCTCAGTGGCGATACTCGATTCAATTGCCGCGACACGCCCGTTTTCGATCGCAATGTCACTAATTTGGTCGTGGTCGTTCGCGGGGTCTATCAAGCGAGCGGATTTAATTACCAGGTCATACATGTTCAGGTGCCAATTGGAATATTGTCGGTTACAGTACCAGTTGAATGCGTTACTTGTCGATATCCGAATGCCCTGCGGTGTGATCATCGTGTGGTGGAAATAATACGGCGCGAGGAAGACCACAGAATGAAAAAATTAGACGGTTATCAGATATTGCACTGCGATGCGGGCTGGCGGAAGTTCTCATTTCTTAAGCTGATCGCCGATGACGGCACAACTGGTGTGTCCGAATTCAATGAATCCTATGGCAGTCCCGGGCTCTCTGGCGTCATCGAAGGTGTGCTCGAGTGGGCGTTGGGTAAGAACCCGCTGGCCCATGAGAGAATCATGTCGGAACTTTATGCTCGTACACGCCAGGCGCACGGCGGTATTGCGCAGCAGGCCCTCGCAGCTATCGAAAATGCACTCGTTGAAATGAAGGCCCGCGCACTGGATGTGCCGGTTTATGAACTGTTGGGCGGTGCCATTCGCGATCGCCTGCGCTTGTACTGGTCTCATTGTGGCAGTTATCGGTTGCCGAGAACGGCGGCGTTCATGGGCGTACCGCCAATCGAGGGACTTGAAGATATCGTCAGCATGGGGCGCGAAGTACACTCGCGCGGATTTGGTGCGCTGAAAACCAACATTTTTCTGTTCGACGATGAAGCCCATATGCACCAGCCGGGTTTCGCACGTACCGAAGGATGGCCAGAACTCAATGCATCGGGCCGCGTCATCAACGCTTTACGAGAGCAATTGCAGGCATTCAGGGAAGGGGCGGGTCCGGATGTCGATATCTTTCTCGATCTGAACTTCAATTACCGTACGGAGGGCTATCTGACCGTTACCCGAGCACTCGATGACCTCGGGCTAGGCTGGTATGAAATCGATATTTATGACCCTGGGGCGCTGGCCTCAATACGAAGCGCGGTGGCAACCCCGATCGCGTCGTGCGAATCGCTATTTGGCTTGCGCGGCTATCGACCATTTTTTGAGCATCAAGCGATGGATGTATCGATCGTGGATGTCCCATGGAACGGCATATGGCAATCGTTGAAAATTGCGGCGCTGGCAGAAAGCTTCGAAGTCAACGTCGCGCCACATAACTTTTATGGACATTTATCGACTCTGATGAGTGCACACTTCTGTGCGGCAATTCCGAACTTCAGGATCATGGAGATTGATATCGATGATGTGCCATGGAAGGATGAGCTGGTGACGGTGCCACCGGTAATCAAGGACGGATATTTAGAAATACCGGATGGCCCGGGATGGGGTGCTGAACTCAACGAAGAGGCGATTGCGGCGCACCCCCCCGCAGAACAGATCAAACAAGTTTATGGTCGTGGTATGGGTTGAGCCGCGGGGATCGGGACTCCGATCGATCAGGTATAACCGGGGACACATTGAAATCCACCTATAGCCTGCTCCATCAGATGTGCGAATTCGAGCGTTGTGTAGTCTTCTAGAAAATTACCAATAATCTGAAGTCCACATGGCAAGCCTGATTGGGTTAATCCTGCAGGCACGACCGAGGACGGCAAGTGGGTCAGTGTGGATATTCCAGCCCAGAACAGCTGATCTATGACCGATTGCGTTTGACCATTAATCTGAATGGTTCGATCCGGTCGTTCACCAGTGTGGTCGTGAGGGAAGGCCGCTGAGGCGGCGACTGGACATAGCAGTAGGTCATATTGCGCGAAGAATTCATCCCATGCTTTGCGCAATGCCTCACGCTCGTTGTGAAGTGCCCACCAGTCTCGTTGCCGGATGGCAGCGCCACGTTCGACATAGGCGCGGTGACTCCAATCTGTATCGGCACGCATTTGAGATGCTTCAAGGTTCGATGCAAATTCATCGTGTGACAAGGCTAAGCCGGTGGCTGAGCGCAGCAGGAGCATGTAAACATGATGATAACGTTTGAAGTCAATTGCTGGCGCGGCTGAATAATCGATCATTACGCCAGCGTGTTCGAGCTGCTCAAGACTTTTTTGCAGACAAGCGGTCA
>CAZAHE010000175.1:0-3569 GCA_964484965.1 uncultured Acidiferrobacteraceae bacterium
TGTACCAAGTCTCCCCAATTTCTATATGCCTGTGCGAAAATTGAGCATTAATTCCTATTTGGTACATTACTATGTCATTACCCAACCGAAATTCGAGCTCCGGGTTGTGCTTCATCCCAGTCGACGCATCATCAATTCCATAAACCCGCGCAAGTTTTTGCTTAGCTTCATGCTTCATACGGTAGAATAATGGTACCCGATCAACCGGTTCACGCCTTAACGTGCGGTGTACGCGTTCCTTAGGTGTGAGTTCGTTCATTTTAACCTCCCCTACAAAAACCATTAATAAACAGAGCGCTACGCTCCGGTCTTCTAGTGTCGCTTTTTTGCTTTCTCTCCACCACGGATAAATTTTAGATACTCCATTGAGTATTCGTCTCGTCCAAGCAGCGCTTCGGCCGCAAACTTAAAGGAAGTCAGACCGTCCGCTCCATTCATCACTGGATCAATCATCATTGCATCGCAACCAGCTACAATCGCCAATGACACAAAAACCTCGTTCAATAACTTACGGTTTGGAAGACCAAAAGACACATTGGAATGACCTCCAAATATGTGAACATCGGGATACATCGTACGTAGCTCTCTAACCGCATCCAGATAGTGCCCACCAAACTCTGGCCCGGCACCAACGGGGAATACCAGAGGGTCGAGGAACCGGTCTTCCATGGTGATGCCTTCTTGATCCATCATCTCCATGCAGGTGACCAGGTTAGCAATACGTTCTTCCGCATTCTGTGGCATACCTGCATTTCCGCTAGCGTTAGCAAAAAGTAAGGCGTTGTGCTCCTTAGCCATCGGCACCAAATCCTGGCGGCCGTCCTCAAGGTTGAAGGAATTGATGGCTGGGCGATTTTCAGAACCGTCATGTGCTTCCAGGCCAGCATAAATTGTCGTTGAATCCGACGAGTCGACAGCAACTATTTTATCGGTTATTTTTTGCGCCGTTTGTACCGTCCACTTGATCCACTCATGGCGTTCTTCCGGATATACCGACATTTCATCAACGCAAAGATCAATAATATGCGCGCCATACGCTTCTTGGTTTTTTATTGCCCACGCTATGTAGTTCATGTCTTTATTACGCAACGCCTGCGCGATATGTGGAATTAAAAAGCTATTCCGCTCCGCCGGATCTTCAGGAATAACGTCTGTGCAATCGAGAATCTGCTTATTGCCGTCTAGGTCAGTATAAGAGATGCCAGTTTTTCCATCTTCTTCAATAACCCTTGGATTAGTCGCTTTGATTTTGCGTGTTGAATTAAAATTTTCTCCAATGACGATGAGCTTTTCTGATTTCATGTTCTAATGTTCCTGATTTTCATGCTTTACAGTTAATGGTGCGGGAAGCCTTGCAAACGAGCCATTCTTTGTTTATCCGAGGACAATAACTGTCTGACTTCCGTCTATTTCCCATCCTTAAGCGACATCCTACTTAGTTGAGTGAAACCAGCCCATACATCCCGGATCGCGACATCTTTGGCAGCATGACACAGCTTTCGAGCAGCGCGATCGGCAATTCCACCTCATCAAATACATCGAAAAGCCTGCGCTGTTGTTCCAATGGCCAGTCCATTTCACGGCCGCCAATCTTGTATCTGTATCCGGGGCCGCGTCGACGGGTAACCCGCATGTTCTCTGGCTTTACGGTTTTTTGTAGATCCCGAACAAAATTCTTGGTCGTCCATTCGACGCCGAGCCATCCAGCTGTCTCCAGAAAAAGCGCATCAAGAGGTTCGAATTTATCCATTGCGGTGATCACTGCATCATCGAGAGCTCGCCCCACAGTTACCACCACGACAACCACGGCGCGCGCGCCATCCAAGGCGTGCTCAAAGTCAATACCCCCGAACTCCACGCCGTTGGTGAGAACTACCCGTTGGTCGCCGTAATGTTCGACATCCACGCGCCTCGCATGAGCCTCGGGCACCATTAATCCCTTAGCTATCTCGGCAATATCATCGGCGGCCTTACGGATTACCGGGCGGACTTTGCCCAGGTCCCGATATCCGTGAATACGAAGCATTTTGACCGGATCGATTTCGGCCGGCCCCGACCCGAGAAGCCAGTAACCATCGGCCCGCCCGGTTCCATCGTTCGCACGCCCCACTGGTTTTGTCATCGTCAATATCCACGAGAAAATATACTTGATATATTATCTGTCAATTTCACCCATTACTAGACTGTTACGGCTGCAACAACAACTTAATATCAATCTGGGCAATTATTTCAGGGCCTCATCACGGATTTCAACGAACTGCGCCTCTATCTGCTCAGCTACTTCTTTGACCACGTCCACGGCGCTGCCCTCCCGTTCTTCGGCAGGAGACTTGTTCCACTCCTCGAGATAAGCATCTGTCCCAGCAAGTTCTCTACGCATCGCTGCCTCATCAATAAGTGCCTGAAACCTATCACTTAGTTGAATTTTTTTTGTGTCTGAATCATCCCGCGCCTCAACCATTGACGGGATCTCTTGCCATCTCAAAATTTGAACTCTTGCCATTTTCTCAGTCTCCTATTCACTTTTTCTGAACCCTCCTTCAGCGAGATTGAGCGGGGACTATACAAGCTTCGCTTTAGGCTGTTTCCACAATATTTTAACTGTTCTAAACCATCATGTCTCAAAGGTAAGGGCCTTTCTGGTTTGAGACAATAATATATTATGTTGTGGATTTGGACGCTAACCGGTAACTGCGTTCCGTTTCCCATCAATAGCCGCATGCATGACAAACATGGCGCAAAGTGGGGAAAGGCTTTAATCGAATTTGCCGTTTCGGTACCATAACGTGGAACAAGCCTGCTTGGCGATCATTCTTAAAAGGGAGGCATGACCGTGGCCTATCTCCGTTTTCCTGTTCCGGAATTTGACCACAAGGCGCTTCGGGGTCTTGACTGGTCGGAACCGGACTATCTCGGTGAAGATGATGTTATAGCGAAGCTTGACGACGAGAATACATCTGGCGCTTTTCCGCTGAAAGCGCCTGAAGGGGTTTTGGATAGTTTCTCTGTCCAGGGTGAGCATTGCCACGCCTTGCTTTGCATAGTTCCGGCCGGTACACGTCTGGTTGGTCGCTCCTATTCCTGGTGGCTGCAACGCGCCATCATTTTGGACTCACTGGAGCCTGAAAACCCTGACATAATTGCTGATTGGCAGACTCCGAGGCCAGTGAACACCCGGTTGGGGCCAGAAGAAGGCTTCGAGCTCGACAGCAGCCCGTTTTATGTTATTAGCTGCCATGGCCTTAGCGATCATTGGGTCGGAAACCGCACACTGGTCCAGAACATGGATAACGGTTTTCGGATTCTCGGTTCCGCCAAGGATGACACAGCGAACTTTCACGAGTTCTGTCTGACATTTACCTGGGGGGCATGACAATGGCACGAATTCTTCCTGAAGACGTCAATGCGGGTTTTCTTTCCGCCTACAGCGTCGAAGGGCTTCCAGGTTGCGCGCCCGAGGCACTCACCATTAAAGTATGGGACTTGTACGGAACCATGCCCAAGGACGGAGACACAGTTAGCGCCGAAGGCCAATATATTGCCGCCGTTGTGATTTGTGATAGCTGTGA
>CAZAHE010000176.1:0-2495 GCA_964484965.1 uncultured Acidiferrobacteraceae bacterium
GATGGGTTTGGATTAAAACCTGGTAGTGAGTGATTTGCGACACTCTTTAAATGTTCCTTCGGTTCTCTTAGCCAGTATTGTTTTTGGCTGGGTACAGAATTGGCAGATCCTGACGGGGCCAAACAAATTCATCCCTCTCATTGCATTTATCTCAGGTGAGGTGATCCAGTTTGGATGGGTAGGTTGGAATGATACGGATTCCTCATAATTTTAACCTTAACGGTCAAACTCTCCCTGAAGGAATCACAAAGAGAAAAATTATTGCCCGAATGATTCCTCATAGACCAAGTGTTTCAAGGACTATTTCACCTAATCAAAAATTATGGAACTTAAATTAATTTATCCTGATTTCCCTTTTTGGCGTGCAGAAATCAGCCGTATTGCACTTTTCATGGGCGGAATAGAATTTGAAGATTGTCGCCCTTCACGTGAAGAAATCAAACGCATGAAAACCGATGGAACTTTTCCTTTTGGTCAGTTTCCAATTCTTTTGGTGGATGGGGAAAACTAGCACAGACAGCAGGTATTGCTCGGTGCTGCGGGAAACTGGCTGGGCTTTACCCCCGTAATGATGATTTTGCCGCAGCCAAGGTAGATGAGGTGATTGATCTCGCCACGGATATCACGCTTAAGATGCAGCCTGCTTTAAGGGAACAGGATCCTGAGATTCGTAAAATCAAACGTACAGAACTTTCTCGTGAAATTCTACCCCGATGGTTGGGATTCATGGATCAGTTGCTCATTGATAATGGTAACACTGGTTTTTTTGTCGGGCCGTCTTTGACAGTGGGAGATCTTGCGGCCTGGAGGCTTTGTGGATGGATCCAAGGAGGAATCATCGATGGAATCCCACAAACTCAATTGGATGCCCATCCTGCACTGCTTCAGCATTATTTGAAGATTGGAAAGATGCCAAAAATTGTCGAATGGATGAAAAGGCATTACAATTCGTGATTGATTCTTTTTTGTTACGAAAACGAAAACTTTTCAAAAAAATAGCGAGGTTTTGGTGAGACAATCTTATGCAGGTTATGAAATTACCACGGAGTTCAGCGAAGCTGCAGAACATACGACTCATGGAATCGAATCCTTCGTCGAGTGGAGGATGGATTCCTTTGACTGGCTCGATCGTGCTCTCAAGGCTGATCCGGATTGTGTGTTCGCATCGATGGTGAAAGGCCTTCTGCTCGTCACCGCCCGTTCGCAAAATTTTGCTCCTGTCATTTTGGAATGTATCCATCATGGAGAATCTCGGGAAGAGGAACTCGGGGAGCAGGAACGAATTTATTTGAAAGCCCTTAAGGCGATGTCAGAGTTCCAGATTTTTGAGGCCCTGGAAGCTTATGAATCTCTGCTTCGTTTTTATCCAAGGGACCTGATGGCGACAAGGCTTTTACAAACTGAACTGTTTTGGATGGGAGAGTCACGTTGGATGCATAAGGTAATGAAAAATTTGGAGCAGAATTGGAAACCGGAAATGTCCCAGAGCAGCTATTTTTACGCGGATTACTCCTTTGCCCATGAAGAAACGGGTTCCTATGAAATTGCGGAAAAATTTGGAAGGATGGCTGTGGAAATGGATCCTTCCAACGTCTGGGCAGCTCACGCAGTGGCTCATGTAATGGAAATGCAAAACCGTTCCAATGAAGGAGTGGAATGGCTTTCAAGTCTCTCTAAAAACTGGAATGAAAAAAATCAAATTGTCCATCATGCCTGGTGGCATCGCTGTCTTTTTCATCTAGAACGTGGTGAATCGCAAGAGGTGATGGAACTGCTTTCCCTTGAAGTACGGAATCCGGATTCTCTTAGGGTAAAACAGTTTCCGGATGCTTATGTCGATTTGCAGAATACCGCTTCATTATTGATGCGAATGGAACTGGCAGGTATTGAGGTAGGAGAAAACTGGTCAGAATTTGTTCCATTGGCTGAAAGCAGGATGGAGGATTACACCAGCCCCTTCACCTCGATCCATGCCCTGATTATCTTCGCTAAATCCGGGTTGCATGACAAAGTCAAATCCCTGATTCAGAACATGCTGGCATTTACAGACCTTGATCATGGCCCTATTGGAAGTACTTATCGTCAAGTGGTGATACCGATAGCAGAGGCCATCATGGCCTATGTGGAAGAACGTCCCAAGCAGGTTTTGGAAAAATTGCTCCCAGTTCGATTTATTCTCTACAGGATGGGTGGAAGCCATGCTCAAAGAGATCTGTTCTGGCAGTTGATATGCCGTTCAGCTCTTCAACTCAAAGACAGGAGTCTACTGAAACAATTGCATTCTGAAATCCAGGATTTTGGATTTTCAATGTTGGAGAAGAGGAAGTCGTACAAAGGTGTGTTTTAAGTCCCGAAACTAATTAAGTCAACATTTATTCATTTTCCGCATTAATGGCTTTGAGATTTCTCAGTCTCTCCAGAAGTAGTAAATCTTCTGGAAGAGGTTTTTTGTCGATGGCCTTGAGGAAAGAATTAACGTCTTTCTCCAAAATTCC
>CAZAHE010000176.1:2505-3555 GCA_964484965.1 uncultured Acidiferrobacteraceae bacterium
CAGGTGCCTCCAGAACTTTCTGACATGACTTCCAGGAGTTTTTCTGGAGAAACCTTCAGTTGCGAGCATTCTTCCAGAACTCTGCGAACGGTAACCACGCTCGATGAGGCAACATAGTTGTTGAGTACCTTCACACTCATACCTGCTCCGAGTTCTCCAAGTTGATGGATTTGTTGCCCCATGCATTCAAATAATGGATTCCAATCTTCCAGCAAGGTTGAGGGCCCTCCAAGCATGAAGGTTAGCTTGCCACTGCGTGCGGAATGGGGAGCCCCGGACATCGGTGCGTCAACCAGGAGAGTTTCCCTAGGTAAAAGTTCCTTCATTTTGTGGACGAAACCAGGAGAGACGGTTGAAGAGATGATGAGTCCTTGGGGTCGTTTCTCATGTTTGAAAATTGCCTGGTTTCCAAAACAGAGTTCAAGGTTTTGTTCTTCATCCCGGACCACGGAGAGGATCAGATCACAGGATTGTGCAAATTGATCAGGGTTGAATTCTAGAGGTATTGGGCCGGCAAGATGTTTTTGGAGGATGTCATGACCGAGTATCTTGAAACCCGCCTGGTGGAGTCGACAGGCCATCGGGAAACCCATCTGACCCAGGCCGGCAACTCCAATTGTTTTTTGATGCAGAAAGGGGTTCTCCGGTTTCTTCAAAGCAGAAGCGTTTGTTGCCCGGAGAGGGATTTTCACCGGAAAAGATAAATCAATAGCGCGACCACTGCCAATCCAACGAGCAGAAGGGTCATCGTGTCCCAGGCACCTTCTTTCTGCTCAGGTTCTTCAAAGGAAGGCTGAACGGGGGGTTCTTCATGGAGAGTTTTTTCTGGATCGGATTTTGGCTCAACCGTTTCGTTGACGGTTTCGACTTCAAGAGGAGAGGGAAAAAGTTCACCCTGACCTTGTTCGTTTTCTTCCTCCACTTCCGGAGCAGAAACCTCGACAACTTCGGGTTCTGGAGTTTCAAGCCATTCTAACAGGGTGGCTTTGCGTGCGCGGTTGATTTCAGTCCGAGTTGCAACTTCACGCTCTCGGGCCATTTCCTTAAGTT
>CAZAHE010000177.1:0-3339 GCA_964484965.1 uncultured Acidiferrobacteraceae bacterium
GCCGGCCCAGAAATCAAACTCGTTCATGAAATGGGGCATGATGAAGATCACCGGTACCGAAGGCATGCCAGCCGTCCCAATCGGCGTATCGGCAGCCGATCATCATGGCGGAATGATATTTTCGGCGGCGATCCTCGCAGCCTTGGTTCGCCAAGGCCGTACCGGTGAGGGTGCTCGGGTCGAAGTGGACCTGATGTCAGCGGCGCTTCATCTACAGCAAGAATCCTTAGTTGCGCATATTAACGGTGACAAGGAGCGCAGCCTTCGCGCCCCGGAACACATCGGCGGCTGGCACTACCCCGCGCCTTACGGTTTCTATCACACCAAGGACGGTGAGATGGTGGTTTCGCTATGCGCCTATGATGTCCTGGGCAAGGCGCTGGAAACCGACACGACCAAAGCCTGGTGCGCACGGCTCGATGAGCATCTCATCTGGAACGCGCCGGTTCAGGATTATAATGATGTCCTTGAAGATCCACAGGTTCAGCACAACGGTAATATTGTCCAAACGCAGCTCGCAACTGGCGAAACGGTTACCTTGCTGGCCCATGCCGCGACCTATGATGGAGAACGGCCGGGCGTGCACCTGGCGCCACAGCCACTCGGAGCACAGACACGAGAAATCCTGCAAGAACTCGGCTACAGTGCCGGTGACATTGAGAAATTTTCAGAAACAAAGGTCGTAGCGTTCTGAGAACAATATTTTTTGATCTCTCCAGGACCCGGATGCCATCGCGACAGCAGCGGCCGGTCTTTGGTAATTTCTTCCTCCCCTCAAATGATACGGCGGCGATCCATGTCGACCGTAATCTCGACGTCGTCAGACAGTTTGGACGTCATAACTACGCTAAAGTCACTTTCACATACCGAAGCGTTAATAATACCATGAAAGGATTTCGAGGAGGCAAAAGGTTACTTAATCGAATTTTTTTTCCGGATAGGTATATTCGGAAGATAAATGGCCATCTCCATTAAAATATTTCCAAACACCGACTTTTTGTCCCCCTTCCCCATATTTTCCTTCGGATGCCATACTTCCATTCAACCAATAGGTTTTCCAACTACCATACTTACGACCACTCACTATCTCTCCCAACCACAGGCCAGTCACGTTACCACTATATGGAACAGGCGAGAAACTTTTATACACAAGGCCATTTCGCTCTACCAAGCGTCGACGATCTATCGTCTCGCCCAAAACAACACTGGCGGTTAGAAGGTATACGATACTTAGAAGCGAAAGGAATAAAGGTTTCATTCTTTAATTATAGCTCAGGAAGATTGAGATAGGTGGCATAAATTAAACGATGGCTATCTCGACAGGATTTCGAACCCGTGGCCTCAAGTATTAAGAATATACTGGTTCATCGAAAGTTTTCTAAAAACTCGCTTAAACACAATAAATTGATAAGTCTTTCCTCATCCTAATTTTTAGGCATCTTGGCTTTTTTTCTATCCATTACGATATATTTGTTTATAACTAACACATTCACACATCTTCTCTTGACAGGATATACCTATGATAATTAACGATGGCTCCCTCACAAAAGGACAGAAGCGTAAGTTGAATGCACTCAGAAAATCTATTGGTGATAAGCTCGGCAGCGACGCGTTTGCAAAATGGATGAAAGAACAAGCAAAGAAAGCGCCTGTCGAAAAAACCGACCCCGTTGCAGAAAAGCTGCTGAAAGCACTTAATCCCCTGATCAAGGATAAATCTATTAAGCTAGGAAACCGTGGTTATTCTGTTCGTCGTGCGCGAGGCAAAGGCGCAAAAGGATTTTCGATCAGCAAGATTATATAGCATTCTTCCACACAACTAATTGATAATTCAATTAAAAACCCTCGCCATTGAACGGGGGTTTTCCTTTCGTCCGCACAAAATTGAGATATGCCTAACGATCATGGTACTGTTGGGATCGTTTAAGTTGTTTAGAGAATCTATTGCGTAACCGGTACAACTCCTTATCAATGCTACACACAGTCCTTTCGCCCAATTCCTCTCAAATTACCATACACCACTTATTAAGACCATCAGAATGGGCAACCGTCATTTCGTGGTGACGTGGTAGCAAAAATAATTTTAAATGGGAGAGATTGGTTGTTGATGGATGTGAGTCTGGTGGTCATCACCCTACTTATTAGTCAGACACAACATTCAACTCAAGTAGTGCATTACACGTCGCCACGCAATCCTTGCACTTACCGACCACCGGTCTACGAGCACAATAATATGAATAGTTTCGGCGCACTTTTATAAGGGTGTTAACGAGTTTATTTTCTGTTGGGTTTCAACGTCATTCGTCAAAGTTTTTCACCAATTGCTTATGTCGAATGCTTTTTTGGTACGTGTTAATGTTACCTCCAGCCTAACCAACCAAGATTAGGGCTCGCATCACAGTAGACCCAAACACCTTTAAATTTTCCATCCCCCTGTATCTCAAACCAAGCACTACCGTAGTAATGACTTCCGATGACACTCCGGCTGCAGCGCTGCCCATTTTCATCCTGTATCCATTTCCCTTCAAACCTAGCGCCACCATCCATCATGATCCCGATAAACCGACCATTGCTCCAACCAAAATGTCCAACACAACCATCTGCCCGTGTTTGACTGTAAAACGCTGCTACTGTTTTATTTTTACTTCCGTCCGGATTAGTCCACTCGGTCGTCCAACTGGCGAAGCAATTCCAAAGCTGCTTCCTCAGAAAACCGCTTCCGTGTCATCAAAATCCTCCCCACGAGATAAAAACATTATATCAACGAGGAGCAAGAATAGGGGGGCAAGACAAAACAGTCCCCGCCTTTGATCGGGTATTTTTAATTTTTACAGAACCTGGATAAGACTAGAGTTGATGGCATCTTTCGGATCTATTCTAGTTGGGAACGCGTCTCACTGTCATTTAGTGACGTTAGAATACGTGAACTGTATGGATCCATATTAAACCACACCAATATCAATGATGCCTTCCATATATCATTTCTTATCCTTTTTTAAAAATAGAATTCCAGTTATTTCGGTAAGCTTTGGTTACAGGCTTTTGTGACTCTCCTCGAACATATGTTTTCTTTTCTGTACTGGGTGCGTCAGATGAACTGGTTTTTGATTCTTTATCAGTGGTTGAAGTGTTGTCAGGCGATGATGTGGGTGGAGTGTTGTCTTTTTTAAATTCGCTCTCAACGTTTTTCGAAATTGTCTCATTAGTCAACTTGGTATCAGTAGGTTTGTTCTTTTTTGTCATCTACATTATCCATATCTGTTACGGGATAGCTACTTGGTTAACTCTTTAAGTAATAGTAAAAAAATAGTGGCAAGGGAGAGGTGTCGGTATCTTTAT
>CAZAHE010000178.1:0-3329 GCA_964484965.1 uncultured Acidiferrobacteraceae bacterium
CGAACCGGCGTCCACGGCTTTGCAGGCCGCTGCATAACCACTCTGCCACCCAGCCAGCGATAGCGCTAAGATCTCACAAACGCGCCATCGAAACACCGATGCATCAATTATATCTAACCTTTTATGCGATCGAATCAATTTGAATCAGCCTAAGCACAGCAACCGCCGCACTAGTCTGAAGCATCAGCCTCAAAGAGGCGACCGCCCTGTGCGGGATCATGCGTGAGGCCCGCCAGTCGAGCGACTCTCCACATGGTTGCCTGAATCGCTGTAATGACGGGTTTTCCAATAACTGCTTCCAGCGGTTCGATCGCATCAAGAGTTCTTACTGCCGTGCAGGGAATAAAAATCGCATCTAGATCAGCGTCATTCATTCTGTCACCGAGAGTCACGAGTTCATCGGCGCTCATCTGCCCTAGTTCGTGATTGGTGTTGCCTGATTCCTGCCGAGTGTCGGCTTTCTGCATGCGTTTGACGGTTACCCCCTGCGGTTCAAAGAAGCGAGGAATAGCATCGTTAACTTCGTCGACATAAACCGTTAACACGCCCAGGTTCGCTACTTCCAGCGCCTTACAGGCGTCGATAACTGCCGTTGATGTCGATATCGTGGGGATTTTCAGAAAGCTTTCGATGCGCCTGGAAATATCCAGATCACCACCAGGGCCGCGTATAAAAGAGATAGAAGTATCGACATAAGCCGCGGCGTCTGCTTGAACCGTGCGCAGATGATCTGCGGCCACCTCGATATCGGAACTTTCAGCCAAAGACTTCGTGTGGGACGCAGCTGCACCAACGTTAACCATCTGACTGGGTTCCGCGCCAGCAGTGCGAGTGACGAGCGGGATCGCGTACGGCGCTAGAAGTCGCCAGAACTCATCATCGATCTGACTATCACCAGGCACAACCAGCGCTATACGTTTTGCCTTTGCCCAGTCAATCGCTACACCGTTGCTCACTGATTCCTCCTCGCGAATGCACGGCACCAAGTCAAACTATATCGACTTTCGTTACCGAGTCGCACCTGACACACAACATCAGTACCGACTGATCAAACCATGCACATGCACTTCATCTCAAATGAGAGATCAAAATCATAAAAAGCGGGGCCTATCAAGCGGCCCCGCTCTTTGCACCTGGTGGTGGTCGTACCGATGTCTTTTACGTTCGGTCGCTCTATAGATGATCTGATCAGGCCGCTTTGGCAACCTCGGCCCAGTCGATTTCATCGACCTGCACCGGATCACAAGTGATTATTCCGAGCATGTCGGCACCCAGTGTCGCCTCTATGTCCGCCGTGCTATTTGCATCCCATAGGCAATAAAACTCATCTGTTTTTCCGTAAGGCAGTGGGTTCCAGCTCTTGAGACATTTTGCCGGTGTCTCGCCGGAAGCCATGGCTTTCGCAAGTTTAGGCATCTCATCAGACTGCATGACGGCACCGAACTCCTCCGGACCGACCTTTAATTTATGAACAATGATATACAGCGCCATAGTCGCATCTCCTCAGTGAATAGATTATTAGTAACCACAATATTACATGGCACGTACGGTCTATGACACCATAGCTGACCTAATTTGTGAACGAGTGCCGCGGCGACCTCGTCACAAGCGGTTTTAATCTCCACCTGAGCAGCAAGCTAAGAAAAAGTTTTATCGCTGTCGCCGGATTCTCTGTCACATGGAAGACAAACCTCACAATACATTAAGTTTTCAATAAAGATCTGCTACCCATAGACCTCTAACGAGTCAACCTTCCGTACTGACGGTATTTATTTAATCGAAGATAATAAAGTGTTGTTTGATGCACGCGATAGACTCATCACAACGAACGGTCGACGGCAGGAAGAATCCTAACCACAAGTTCCCCAATGGGATCATAGATCAGTGCGAGGTATATCAAGGCGCCTCATACTGGCTATTAAAAACAGTCACAGGCACTGGCGAATTGATAATTAAAAATGGATAGTTACTTTATGCGTCCCCACCGATGAAACCCAGAGCACTGGGTGCTACTTTCATTCTCGCCACCGCGTTTGTACTTCTGCTATACAACGGCGGGTCACGTTTTGTCATGGGTTTGATGCTGAAACCGATGGCGGACGATTTGAACTGGAACCGGGCAACATTGTCGCTAACCGTAACCGTGTTCATGGTCATATCGGCCGTGGTGCTGCCGTTTATTGGCCGACTCGTCGATCGTTACAGTATCCGGGCAGTGCTTCTTGCCTCGATTGGATTATCAACTCTCAGTATTGCGTTGATGAGCGAGATTCAAACGCCGGTACAGGCGATTGTGCTTTACGGCGTGTTGTTCGCACTTGCTACAGCCGGGACCTCTGCTGCACCCATTGGTGTAATGGTCAGCCGATGGTTCCCAGAAAAGCTCGGCATGGCCAATAGTATTGCGATCTCTGGGATGGGTGTCGGCCAGCTGGTGATCATATTACTGCTCACCAGACAACTAGAAACCATCGGCTGGCGCGGAGCGTTTCTATTGCTTGCAGGGCTTGGGCTACTGCTGTTCGTGCCGCTGGCACTGCAAGGCATACCAAATGCCGCACCGCCAAGCGCTGACAAACAGGACAATTCGGCCAGCACGGCCGAACCGAATCCGAAGCTCTCCAACACCCTAAAGGACAGCAGGCTGTGGCTGCTGCTTATTATCTATGCGATCTGTGGATTTCAGGACTTCTTCCTGGCCACCCACGTGGTTGCCTTTGCGCGTGATCAAGGGATTGCCGCTACGTTGTCCGGTAATCTATTTGCCTTGATGGGCCTCGCTGGCCTAGTCGGTGTGTTGTTGACCGGGTTTGTGTCTGATCGCCGCGGACCGATGATGCCGACACTGCTCTGTTTTGTTCTGCGCATCGGCTTGTTCGCGCTGGTGTTGATTACAGGATCACACCTCGCGATCATCAGCTTTGCCTTGCTTTATGGCTTCACTTTCTGGATCACCGCACCTCTAACGATCGTCTTTGTGCGTCAATATTTTGGAACCAGACACCTCGGCACTCTGACTGGTATCGTCGTAATGGTCCATCACGGGTCCGGTGGGTTGGGAGCCTATATCGGTGGTGTCGCCTATGATACCGTCGGTAGCTATCAGGGTATTTTCCAATTGATGTTGCTGTTCTCTTTAGCAGCTCTTCTTTTCAGCTGGCTGCTATCCATGATGCGCAAAACAGCTATCGCGAACTGACTCACCACAGTACCGATTAAAAGCAGACCAGTAAGGCAATCATCCCTTACCGGCTGTTATTCGCGGTGCAACTGTTGCCAGGACAGGCGCCCACCCGGACCACTCGAAGACGCCACCTTGGTGTTCTGGA
>CAZAHE010000179.1:0-3325 GCA_964484965.1 uncultured Acidiferrobacteraceae bacterium
GCACGATTCATTTTTTACAATGATCTCCTTCTGGTATCGTTCAAATTGTTCATTCCAGAGTTCTCCCTGCTGAGGCTCAAAATAATCCAGAGCGGATGAACCTACTATGATTTCTCTGGCTTCCTGGAGGTTCCCAATTTCTCCCAGGGCAATCAACTGAGCCATAGCATTACCGATCGAGGTTGCTTCCGTAGGGCCTGCGACAACAGGAATCTGCATAGCATTGGCACAAAACTGATTGAGCAAACGATTCCGTGAACCTCCTCCGAGGACATGCAGTTTTTTTACTTCTTTTCCAGATACTTTTACCAAAAGGTTAAGAAAGTATCGGTATTTCATCGCGAGGCTTTGATAAATGACGCGTAGTAATTCCTCCGGGGTTTGAAGTACCTCTTGACCTGAATTTTGGCAATAATCCTTAATTCTGGAAGGCATATCTCCAGCCGGAAGGAATTGTGGAAGATCAGGGTCGATGAATGCCTGAAATCGAGTAGCGGATTCTGCCATTGCTACCGTTTGATCATAACTATAAGTTCTTCCCTCTTCTGACCAGGTTATCACGGACTGCTGTACCAACCACAATCCCGCAATATTTTGCAGGAAACGATTTGTTCCCCCAAAACCTCCTTCATTAGTCAAGTTTGCTTCAAGAGCCTGATCACTGAGAATCAGTTCTTCGAGTTCCAACCCCAGCAAGCTCCAGGTCCCGCTGGAAAGGAAAGCATGATCCTGTGTGTTTGATGGAACCGCAACCACGGCACTGGCAGTGTCATGACAGGCAGGCAGAATGACTGGGATCTGTTGGTATTTCCAAATTTGCGTTCCGGGCTTCTGTACTTTTGGAAAAATTTCTTTTGGAATCTCAAGAGCTTCCATGGTTTCATAATCCCATTCACTTTTAGTTGGATTATAAAGCTGTTGGGTGGTGGCGTGAGTGTATTCACAGAATTTGTTTCCACTCAGCCAATAGTTGAAGAGATCCGCAATGGTCACGAAGGTGTCGCAAGCCTCAAGCATCGGGCTTTGTGTTTTTACTAAATGGGCTAGTTGATAAAGGCCGTTGAGCAAGTTGGACTGATTCCCGGTCCTTTTGAATAGTTCTTTTTGGGGAACCCGCTCAAAGACCCATTCCTTCATCCCTTCAGTGCAGGAATCACGATAGTGAAGTGGATTGCCAAGCAGTTTTCCGTGTCGGTCCAATAAGGCGAAATCCACCCCCCAACTATCGACGCCAATGGAGTCGACGGATGGAGATTTGGCGATTCCGATTTGCATTTCACGCCAAAGAGAGAGAACATTACAAAATAAAGTGCCTGCCGCTTCAACGGGTAAGTTGGCAAAACGATGGATTTCTTCCAGATAGAATTTGGAACCATTAAATTCCAGCCGCATCACGCGCCCTGATTCTCCTCCCAAGTTTACACCCAACACTGTTTTGGTTAATAGTGGTTAAGCGAACCCACTATAAAAAACTTTCTTTATAGGATCCCTTATGGAAGAAATCAATCGTCCACAATCACTAAAAGAAATCGCAGCGGAACGTATACGTGAAGCGATTGTTCAAGGCCGCCTCAAAATGGGGGAGTCTCTGTCCGAAAACTATCTGGCCCAAAACCTCCAGGTAAGCAAGACCCCGATTCGAGAGGCCCTTTCCCTTCTTAACATGGAAGGATTAGTAAAGATAATACCACAAAAAGGAACCTTTGTCTTTTCTATGGATAAACCTGAAATCATTGAACTTTGTGAGCTCAGATATGCATTGGAGTCGATGGCTTTAAGGTATTCTCATGAAAGAAATAGAGACAAATTGTTGACGGAACTCGAGAGTAATGTTAAATCGATGAGAAAGGACATGAAAAAGGAAGGTGTGATGCACTACCTTCTATTGGACGATAGTTTTCACAATTCTTTTTTTAATTACTGTGAAAACAGATACATGAAAGACACCTATCGAATGATCAATGCCAGGGTATCAGCATTGAGAAATTTTGTTACAGGTTCGGTGGAAAGCTCTCTTCAACTTTCAATGGAACATCACGAAAAAATTTTTGAATCTCTAAAATCTGATAAATTAGATGAGGCTGTGCAGATTCTTGAAAATCACATCATCAATTGGCTGAAAAAAGTAGACATCCATCCGGCATATGCCAACGAATGATGCACAGAGGTTCTTAATCGATTTTAAAAATGACTGCTTTTCAGCAGATTGGAAGGGGAAAATGCATATTGGGACTGTACAGAGCCAGTCCCTAAGCTGAGATCAACGCTTCATGTTGATCAGATCTGATATCATCTCATCGGATGTGCTGACCGTTTTGGCGTTGGCCTGGAAAGCACGTTGCGATTCTATCATCTTCACAAATTCCTGGGAAAGATCGACATTGGACTGTTCAAGACTCATGCTTCTGACTTCACCAAATCCGGCAGTTCCAGGTTCACCTGTGACTTTTTTCCCAGACCCCAAGGTTTCCTGAAGCAGGTTGTCACCGATTTGAGCCAGCTTTCCAGGATTGTCGAATTTCGTGAGCACCATTCTTCCGATCGGACGGGTGTAACCTGAATCAAAAACCCCGGTGACTGTTCCATCACTTTCCACATAAATATTGTCAAGGGCTCCGGAGGGATTCCCGTCTGCTGAAGTTCGTAATACATTGTATCGGCCTGCAAATTGGGTAATGCCGTCAAGTCCGGTTCGAGGATCGGTAGGATCATCAGGGTTGAAACCATCACCAAGGTGTACACCGAGAATGATCGGCTCTTCCCCATTGAATGGTACTGCAAACTGGGGAACACCACTGGAAGGATCGACAGGTTGTGGAACGAGTCTTGGAGGTCCTCCAGGCAAAGGTTGTCCATCAGGCCCCACTCCCCCTGGTTGAGCTTCAAAACTTCCACTGGTTGCTGCAATCAATTTTCCATCATCAGTGAACTGCAGAAATCCACCACCAACCGCAATTTGGGTCCCAGGAACCTGCCCCAATGACGCACCATCAAACATTAAATAATATTCCCACTGGTTGCGAACTCCGGTACCTGGGATGGGCATACCCGTAGCTGCATCCACCTGTTCAGGCAAATCAGGACGTTTTCGAAAGGCTGCGGTTGCAGTATGGGTATTTCCATAAGGGTCGTAGACGGTGGTCGATGTTGCAAAATTGTACATCGTATCGAGCATATTGGTTGGATCGACGGGTACGTCTTTAACACTCGCATTGGCATCCAGATTCGCAGCTACCCTTACTCCTGTCCCGTTGGCTCCATTTCCAGATGACATTGGCGGATCCACAAGAACCAAGACTTTCAGAGAACCAGGGAGTCCTTAACT
>CAZAHE010000180.1:0-3241 GCA_964484965.1 uncultured Acidiferrobacteraceae bacterium
ACCTCAAGTTCGTCAGTAATTGGCAACGTTTGATTTCGGATCAAACAGGCTTTAGCAGTTGTTCCACCCATATCAAATGACAACACGTCGGCATGCCCCAACACCATTGCAAGTTCTCGCCCAACGATGGCACCTGCAACAGGTCCCGATTCAATGAGTCGAATCGGAAACTCCGCCGCAGTCGCAATTGAACCCAAACCACCATTCGATAACATAATATTAAGAGGCGCGTTGTAACCCTTTTCGACAAGACCCTTTTCTAAGTTAGCGAGATACGTTCTTGTCAGCGGCTTAACATATGCATTGACTACCGTCGTGCTGGTTCGCTCGTATTCTTTGATTTGTGGTAGAACTTCGAATGAGCATGTTACTGCGATATTCGGTAGCAGATTTTGTAGTAACTCGGACACTTTTCGCTCATTGTCCGCATTTGCGTAAGAGTGTAGGAAAGAAATCGCTACCGATGTCACACCTTCAGCCTGCAGTAACGGAACGACTTCTGTGACATCTGATGATTCCACTTCTTTCAATACATTCCCATCGGAGAACACCCGCTCATTGATCGGTAACCGTAGCCACCTTGGCACCAGAGGTTCCGGCGGGTCAGCCCACAACTCATACGTTGTGACACGAACATGTCGTCGAAGTTCCAGTACGTCACGAAACCCTTTCGTGGTCAACAACGCAGTCAGCGCTCCTTTTCTTTCGATCACAGCATTAGCAACTAGAGTGGTTGCATGTGCAATTCGCCGTGTAGCGACGATATGGCCGGCCGTAACCTCATTGAACGCGTTGATCCCCATCAACACACCCACGGATGGATCAGCAGGGGTTGTCAGGGACTTGGCGATATGAACCTCCCCTGTCTCCTCGTCCAAAAGGGCGAAGTCGGTAAAGGTTCCACCCACGTCTACCGCAAGACGGTACGATGATTGCATTTGAACTCACCTTATAAGCTGCGCACCGCGTTAAGCACATGCTAGCTTGCCTTTTTAGTGCATCAAACCCTAACTTTATTACATGATTAAGCGCTTCTGACTTGACGTTACACCTTATAACGCGCGATAACGTTAGGCAATGAAGATCTCGAGGCAGTCACTTTAGGATTGAGAGAAGCTTTGACAGATATCGAAAAGCTTAAACGCGCTCCCATTCAACATGTTTTTGAGGTATCCAACGGGAGCATTGCATTTGGTGGAAACCAAGCACTGAGCTCGATCTCCTTCAGCATGGAGAAAGGCCAGCTCCTGGGGCTAATCGGTCCCAATGGTTCTGGCAAAACCACATTGCTTAATGCCACAAGTGGTATCTATCCACTCAACGAAGGCACAATTCATTTCGAAGGAACTCCTATCCAAACATCGGCACCGCATGAAATTGCCCGTGCCGGCATTGCCCGCACGTTTCAGATCGCCCGAATTTTTCCGCAAATGACTTCCCTTGAGAATATGCTGGCGCCGGGCTTCACCGTTCGCGATCCTCAGAGTGAAGACCGGAGCATGCTAATTCGTCGAGCAAGAGAATACTTGGAGTTTCTCGATATCGACGGATTCGCGCACGAGCAGGCTGCAGACCTCTCCGGTGGCCAACGTATGCTACTGCAATTTGCGCGCGCGCTGATGCTTAAACCACGCTTGATGCTATTGGATGAGCCTTTTGGCGGCATCCATCCGCTGCTGGTCGAGCGCATACTCAATCGCATCGGGGATTTGCGTGGCCGCGGCATTGACTTCATTGTGGTAAGCCATGACCTACCAACCATTATGGGGCTCGCGACACGGGTTATTGTTCTTGCTAACGGTCAGCTGATCGCAGACGGCACGCCCGAAGACGTCCGCGAAGATCCTGGTGTGATCGAGGCTTATCTCGGAGTCTGACTATGCTGACCGCAAACAACATTGTTGCTGGTTACGTGGACGAGATAGACATCCTTCAAGATGTATCGGTCGAGGTTAAAAACGAACATATCACCTCAGTCATTGGACCCAATGGGTCAGGCAAATCAACCCTAATGCGTGTCATTTGCGGATTCCTCACGCCGAAATCGGGACAAGTGCTTTGGGATGGAGATGATCTTACGGGTCGACCCAGTCACAGCATGGCGGCGCTCGGCATCTGCTACCTTCCCCAGGAACGTACAGTTTTCCCCCATCTAACAGTCGAACAAAATATTCACCTTGGCGCCTGGACTTTTCGCAAAGACAAAACCCGCATAGATACAGCCTTAGAAACTGTTTACGAGCTTTTTCCATTAATGCGTGAACGGCGCAAATCAAAAGCCGGGGATCTATCCGGCGGCATGCAGAAAATTCTTGAAATCGCTCGGGGTATGATGATCAAACCAGAAATACTTATCTGCGACGAGCCTACAGTTGGCCTTGCGCCAATTATTGCGAAAGAAGTGTACGATACCCTCGAACGTCTAAAGAAGGATGGTCTGACTATTCTTCTCGTTGATCAGAATGTACGAGAAGCCATTCGTATTGGTGACTTTGTCTACGTGCTGGAAGTCGGTCGAAATAAAGTTAGCGGCACGAAAGCGGAATTTGAAACCGACCTGCACGATATGATCAAGAACTGGCTTCAGATCTGAAAATGTTTTCACCAAAATTATTACACCGATTGTCTGATGCAATATCGTAACTAATAGTAATCATAACCAGGAGGATAAGATGATGACTGAAGTACGCAAAAGGAAGTTACTGTCTGGGATCGCACTGGTGGCAGCAATGGCGCTGCCCTTTGGTGCGACCCAAGCCGGTGACACGATCAAAATTGGCGGGTTGGCGCCCCTATCTTCACCCGGTAGTTACCAACAAGGCCCGGAACTTGTCCTTGGATTGGAATGGGCAGTCGCCGATGTCAACGCGGCGGGCGGTGTACTAGGAAAACAGGTTGAATTAATCGTTGAAGACACACAGGGCCGTCCGCCGACAGGTGCCACGGTCGTCGAAAAACTGATAACTAAAGACAAGGTAGTTGCTGCGGCGGGGGAATACCACTCCTCTGTGTGCAAAGCGGAAATCGAAGTATTCCATCAGCACGGCATTCCATTTGTGATTGGATCATGCTGGTCTGATGCGCTAACTGATGCGGGTTATGACGAAGTTTTTCGAACCAGCGTCTACTCATCGAAGCTAGCAGAAAATATGGTCGCTGTGATGGCTGCCAACGGTATCAAAAAGGCCGCAAGCCTGGTTGAAGATACGGACTACGGTATCGGTATCGCAAAAAATATCGA
>CAZAHE010000181.1:0-3144 GCA_964484965.1 uncultured Acidiferrobacteraceae bacterium
AAGCATCCAGGATCCGAGGGCATTAACCGTCAAAGTTCCGTATGGAAGGTAACCTCCCATCCAGTTCACCATCTGGCGTGCGACCAGAAAACGTGCCACTGCTCCTGCCCCGCCTCCCAGGCCAATCACCAGCCATGTCCAGCCACTGATCATCTCTTTCCTTCTTTGCTTGATTTGGGGCTCAAAATCTTTTGGACCGTTTGTTGCAGAAAATAGAAAAAGAACTGATTAATTTGAGCAGTGAAAGCTTCTCATCAAAGAACGTCCCCTTCAAGTCCTTAAGATGGAGCAGACTTTTTTCCCGAACCGCGCCAGCTCTCTGAGCGGGCAGTTTCGCTGGAAATACATCCCAGCCGTTCTCTGGGATGGAATGCAGTCTTTTTACACGATGATGCTGCTCGGATTACTGATCACCATAGGATGTTTATTTTATCTCTGGCAGTGGATGAATTACCGCGGTATCGCGACGGATTTGGACCTGCTGACGAAGCAACATGCAGCCCAGGTCTATCAGATTGAATTGCTCGAAGTCGAAATCGACTACCTGACCCGTCCCAAAAGGTTGGAACGCCTGGCTTCAGGACTCATGCAACTCCAGCCTCCTGAACATCCACCACGTTTTGTGAGCCTGAACCAAGTGAGCGAAATTTCAGAATGATATACAGTTTCAAGATCCGGTTGTTGACGATCGTTGGACTGGTGGCACTGTCATTGTTGATCGCCCTCGGAAGAAGTTTTCAACTTCAGGTTCTGGAAGGAGCACGCTTAGAAAAACTTGCTCAGTCACAGCATCAGCGAACTGTTGTGCTGGAGCCCAAACGAGGCAGGATCACCGACCAAAAAGGCCGTATCCTTGCCGTTTCGATACCGGTCAAGTCCCTCTACGCAAACCCCAGGGAAATCAAATCGATTCCTGAAACAGCACGTGTTCTTTCTCCGCATCTGGGCATCTCCTATCATAAACTGAAACGCAGACTTACCAGCAAACGCTCTTTCATCTGGCTCAAGAGACGGATCGACCCGGAACAAGCCAAAGCGTTGGAAAAGCTTATGCCGAAGGGGACCGGGTTCGTTGAAGAATACCGGCGTTATTACCCCCAGCGCAATGCAGGAGGACAGATGCTGGGTTTTACTGGCATCGATTCCCAAGGCTTGGAAGGTTTGGAATACGAATATGAACCGCTGCTAAAAGGAAAACCACAGGGTTACATCGTCGAAAAGGAAGGAACCTATCGAACCGTTCCACTCAAAGGATATCCGGAGAGACCCCCGGAACAGTTTTCACTCCAATTGACCCTCGACAGCAGGATCCAGCATCTGACGGAAAAACACCTCGCCCAGGGCGTGATTGAAGCTCAGGCCGATCGGGGAACTGCCATCGTGATGGATTCTGCAAGCGGAGCCATCCTTGCGGTTGCCAGTTATCCAGGATTTGATCCGAATCGATACCGCCAGTTCAGCCGTGCTCATTTCCTGAACCGGGCCGTGACCTCAGGATATGAACCCGGATCGACCTTCAAGGTCATCACCCTTTCCGCGGCTTTGAGCGAAGGACTCGTTTCAGTAGACCAAAACTTCGATTGTGAAAACGGAGAGTACAAAGTCGGCGGACACCGTATCAGGGACGTTAAAAAACACCAGCAACTAAGTCTGCTGGAAGTACTAAAGAAATCATCGAACATCTGTGCGGCAAAAATTGGAATGAGGCTAACGCCCCATGTTTTTCAGGATTACATCCGACGCTTCGGATTCGGCTCGAAGCCTGGTTCCGGATTGGCGGCTGAAGCTTCGGGAAAACTGCTTACAACAAAAAAATGGACTTCTGTGGACCATGCCAGCATTTCCTTTGGCCAGGGCATTCTGGCTTCACCATTGCAGATGCTGATGGCGATCAATGTCTTTGCCAACCAGGGAAAGCTGATCACTCCCTATACCGTGGAACATGCCATCGATTCGACAGGAAAGAAATTAAGCGAGTTGACTCAACCCGGACAGAAGACCCCATACCAATTTGGTCCAAAAATATCTAAAACGGTGATCGAACCTCAGGTTTCAGATTTGGTCCGGAAGTTCATGATCTCTGTCACCGAAAAAGGAGGAACGGCCCGAAGAGCTGCTATCGAGGGATATGAGGTGGCAGGGAAGACCGGCACCAGCCAGGTGTATGACCCCAGACTGGGACGTTACTCAAAAACCCAGTATGTTGCTTCCTTCGGAGGTTTTATCCCAGCTAACGATCCGCAGATCAGCATCCTGGTATTGATCCGGAATCCAAGAAAATCATATTATGGCGGAGTGGTCGCCGCACCGATCTTTAGGGATATTGCTCAAAAAACGATGATGATTCAGAAGGTCCTCCCACCTCCCAGCGAAAAAACAAATCCAGAATCAATCCGGGTCAGCCACAACGGTTGAGCTTCCACAGAGTCGAATGGCCGCCTTGATTGCGGCTTCCATCGAAGAAGGATCCGAATTGAAGGATGCTGCTCGGTCAAAAGCAGTACCATGATCCACCGAAGTCCTGATCAAAGGCAGTCCAAGGGTGATGTTCACCGATTTGCCGAATCCCATCAACTTGAGAGGAACGAGAGCCTGGTCATGGTACATGGCCACCACCACATCGAATTCTCCCGAACGGTGACGCAGAAAGATGGTATCGGGTGAAAATGGCCCAGAGGCTTGGATACCTTTTTGGAGGGCGTCCTCGATTGCTGGTGTGATCAGCAGCCTTTCTTCGTCCCCAAACAGGCCGTTTTCCCCAGCATGAGGATTGAGCCCCGCGACCCCTATCCTAGGATTTTCCAACCCCATCTGCAAAAGCGCCTGATGAGCAACTTCGATGGTTTCCAGGATCATGGGCCGGGAAATCTGTTCCAGCACTTCTCGTAGGCTGATGTGGAGGGTGACCATCACCGAACGCAACCCGGCACATTCAAGCATCATCCAGGCCCTACTCCGGCCTGTCACCTCTGCGAGAATATCGGTATGCCCGGGGAAATCATGACCGGCTTTTTTGAGAGCTTCCTTGTTCAGGGGAGCCGTCACAATCGCATCGATACGTCCTTCAAGAGCCGATTGAATCGCCTTTTTTAAAAACCGGAATGCAGAATCGCCCCCCCAACTAATACATGTCCCGGGCTCCCT
>CAZAHE010000182.1:0-3135 GCA_964484965.1 uncultured Acidiferrobacteraceae bacterium
CAGTTTGCGCATTAGCTCCGTCGCCAAATTCCATTGTACCAACGCAGATCTGTGAAACATGGAGGCCGCTTTTGCCCAACCTTTTGTATTCCATAATGTTTCCGTTTTAAAAGGTATCTACTAGCCGTTAATATCCGACAATTTTACGCTTACATGTGGTCACTACACAAATTCTCCGATTATAGGTCAAGGGGGAGTATAAAAATGATAGAGTTTTCACGCTCTTTGCTAATCGCAGGAGTTTGAAAAAGAAAAGTGAAAATTACTAACAGTCCCGCCTATATTGACAGTCAAAGCGCAGTGTTTCAGGCTATGCCGGTGGAGAAGCAAAAAAGGTGTGCCTAACATTATGAGTCAATTATTGATTAAGAATGGTCATGTAGTAACTGCCGTCGATGATTACCATGCAGACATATTTTGCTTGGATGGTCGAATTGCACAAATTGGGATCGACCTCGGCGTTGGTGACAATGTTGAGGTTGTTGATGCTAAAGGAAAATTAGTGCTTCCTGGGGGTGTTGACGTCCACACTCACATGGAGAATACCTTTGGTGGAGCAACTACAGCAGATACCTATGAGAGCGGCACAAAGGCGGCAGCTTTTGGTGGTACGACCACAATTGTCGACTTTGCTGCTCAGAATAAGGGCGAACGGCTTCCGGAGGCATTTGGTCGAACTTTAGAACGCGCTGAGCCCCAGGTTGGAATTGACTTCGGTCTACATATGATAACGACTGAAGTGAATGACCAAACTTTGGCAGATATGAAAAATCTTATCCGGAATGAAGGGGTCACCAGCTTTAAGATGTTCATGGCGTATCCCGGTGACGTTATGGTGGACGACGCATCTATATTCCGTGCTATGCGCTTGGTTGGTCACCACGGTGGTATTGTCACACTACATGCCGAAAACGGCTTGGTGATTGATCAGCTCATCCGCGAGGCGTTGGAAGCTGGACACACTGCTCCAAAATATCATGAATTAACGCGACCTGCACTCATGGAAGGGGAAGCTACGCATCGCGGGATAAAGCTCGCCGAATTGGCGGAAGCGCCAGTTTACTTTGTACACCTATCGTGTCGCGAATCCTTAAAATGTGTTGTTGAAGCGCGAGATTTGAGGGTTCCCGTTTTTGCTGAAACCTGCCCCCATTATCTTTTTCTTGATCGATCTCTCTATGCGGATGAGAGTTTTAACGTTGCAAAGTACGTCATGACTCCACCGTTGCGCGAGAAAGAAGATCAAGAACATCTCTGGCAAGCCCTTAAATTTGATGATCTCCAGGTTATTTCAACCGATCATTGCCCGTTTTGTTTCCGTGAAGGCTACTTAGGACTTAAAAACCAAAAATCTCGCGGAAAAGATAATTTCTCAAAAATCCCGAATGGCGCTCCAGGAGTAGAAACTCGGATGTCAATAGTCTTCGATGGTGGAGTACACGGCCAACGTATGTCGCTAAACCGTTTTGTCCAGCTAACCGCAACCGCTCCATCAAAGATATTTGGGCTTTTCCCAAAGAAAGGTACTATTGCGGTTGGTAGCGACGCTGATATCGTCCTCTTTGACCCTGATGAGGAGTTTACCATCACGGCCTCTACTCATCATAGTCGTGCGGATTATACATTGTTTGAGGGCCGAAAAATCCGTGGCCGCGTCAAAAAAGTCTGGTCGCGCGGAAAGAAAGTGGTGGATGGAGACGAATGGTTGGGAAAACCTGGCCACGGCTGCTTTGTCAAACGCGGGCAAGTCGGGGGCTTCTGAATTTTATCAGCACCCAATAATCTTCAACTCGTATTTTTATCGATACTTACAATAACTAGAGTTTTTGATAAATTATTAGTTGCCATTGGCCTAGTTTTATTACTGACATTCCAGCACTACCTTTAAAAGATGCCGTGAAGCCCAATCAATCAAACCGATCCGGACGCTACGCTTCGCAACGCAATGATGGCAGCTGATTGCAAATCATCTCAGCTATTACTTTGCCAGTGATTGCTGCCCAGGCAAGGCCCATGTGGCCATGTCCAAACGCAAAATAAATATTAGGATAATTAGGTACACTCCCGATGAACGGCAGGGAATCAGGTGTCGATGGCCGAGGTCCCATCCACTTAGTCATTTCACTAATCTGTAGTCTAGGTAGAAACATTTGAGCTTGTCTCGCAATCCTTCTAGCGTGTTCTTCATTAGGAGGTGCGTTAAGCGATCCAAACTCTGAAATACCGGTAATGCGCAAACCTTCTTCCATTGGGGTAAGTACGACGTTTCGGTCTGAGAGCGTCACCGGAGATTGTAAGGAAACACCCGGTGATCCAATCATCGCATGATACCCTCTTTCAGCGGCTAAAGGCACGTTATAGTTTAAAGAAGCAGCAATACGACCTGACCAAGCGCCTGCGGCGAGGACTACTGCATCGGATGTGTGACTGCCAGTATTTGTTTCTACTTTTGGCGTACCATCTTCTAACATTTGGATAGAATCGACGTGCTCAGTTAGAATAGACCCACCGGTAGCAACGAAGTGGTGAGCTAAAGCACGTGTAAGACGCAAGGGATTGGTCGTGTGGCCGTTATCTGGAAAAAGCACGCCGTGTCGAACGTTGGGCCCCAATGCCGGTTCAAGCTCCCGAACTTCGTTGGCGTCTATTTCTTCGAATTTGACGCCAAAATGACGTGCTATTTCTAGGCTATATCCAGCTCGTTCCAGTGAACGCCGGGTCTCATAAACAAAAAGCATACCGTCGCGGTGTACCAGGGACTCTGCTCCAGCTTCCGCTAACAAGGGGTTAAAAGCGGTAAAAGCATGCGTAGATAATTGATTACGCGCGGACGCAATCTCCATCACGCGTTTAGGCCGGCTAGCAGCGAGAAATTTTGTAAACCAAGGTAGTAACTTCGTAAACTGGCCAGGAGCAATTACAAGTGGTTGTTTAGGATCAAAAAGAAGGCGAGGAAGGCGAAGAAGTAGCCCTGGAGTAGCGAGTGGAGCGACCAACCCTATACCAAATCCGCCAGAATTCCCCAGTGAACACCCCTCCCCCGGTGCATTCCTTTCGATAAGTGTAACCTTTTGTCCATGCCGTTGCAGGTATGAGGCGCAGCAAACACCAACTATGCCCGCACCAATGACGATA
>CAZAHE010000183.1:0-3086 GCA_964484965.1 uncultured Acidiferrobacteraceae bacterium
CGAGATGCTTCTCGGCAATGACTGGGACCCCGACGGCGATCCCCTTTCCATCACTGCGGATGCAAATATCGTGGGCGGCACGCTTACCTTTAACGACAACGGTACGGCGACTTTCCACCCGACTATTTCTAGTGGCATGGCGTCCTTTGAATATGAGATTTCGGACGGCCAAGGGGGCAGCGACTGGGGCCGGGTCGACATTAACGTTGAAAAGGTCAACCAGGCACCGCAGGCGGAATACGACTTCTTCACCACCACCGCCGGCATCGACCTTGTGCTGACCCCCGAGATGCTTCTCGGCAATGACTGGGACCCCGACGGCGATCCCCTTTCCATCACTGCGGATGCAAATATCGTGGGCGGCACGCTTACCTTTAACGACAACGGTACGGCGACTTTCCACCCGACTATTTCTAGTGGCATGGCGTCCTTTGAATATGAGATTTCGGACGGCCAAGGGGGGAGCGACTGGGGCCGGGTCGACATTAACGTCGGAACCGTCGGCAACACCGGGCCGGAGGCCATCGACAGCATGAACGCCACTAACCAGGCGAGCCCGGGCACGGCGGTATCGGGGGCGCTTTCGGCCACCGATGCCGAGGGCGATACGCTTACTTACAGCGGTGGGGCGGCGAGCGCCGCCGGCGGCACAGTGGAGATCGGCGCCGATGGCTCCTATACCTACACTCCGGCCGACGGTTACATCGGCGCTGACAGCTTCACCTTCACGGTAGACGACGACTCGTTGACGGGCTCGGGCACGGTGAGCATAGACGTCGCGCAGGCCGAGGTGGCCAAGGTGCTGATCGGCGGCGCCGGCAACGACACCTTCATCGGCAGCGACTACGATGACTTTATGGACGGCGGCGGCGGCGGCGACACCCTGAACGGTGGCGCGGGGACCGATACCGTTAGTTACCGCGATGCGTCCTATGGCGTCCAAGTCGATCTGGAAGCCGACTTTTTGGCTTCGTCCGTTTCCATGACGTTCGACGTGGGGGCCAACACCGTAACAGCGGCGAACGGCACGTTTATTGACGCTTTCGGCAACGCCCTGCAGACCGGGACCGAGATCACCTTCAGCGGAACAGGATCAAACGAGGGAACATTCATCGTCGCTTCCGCCCTGCCCGATGGATCACAAGTCACGTTAACGACGGCCGTGGTCGCGGAAACTGTGACCGCCACCTTCTTCGGATCGTCGGGCGGAGCCTACGACGGAAACGGCGGCGCCGATCTGTTGATTGGAATAGAGAATATCGATGGATCCGAATATGGCGACAGCCTGACCGGCGATATCAATGCCAACGTCATCTATGGCTATGCCGGCGATGACAGCCTCAGCGGCGGTGAGGGTGGAGACAAGCTCCATGGCGGATACGGGGACGACCTGATCAATGGCGATGAGGGTGGAGACACGCTCCAAGGCGGAAAAGGGGACGACCGGATCAATGGCGGAGAGGGTGGAGCCAAGCTCTATGGGGAAAAAGGGAACGCCCAGATCAATGGCGATGTGGGTGGAGACACGCTCTATGGCGGAAAAGGGAACGACCAGATCAATGGCGGCAAGGGTGGAGACACGCTCCATGGTGGGAATGGTCACGACATCCTTCTGGGCGGGCTGGGTACGGACACCGCTGTTTATACGGGCGCCAGCACCGACTACACGGTCACCCGCGACGGCATCCAGTTGACGGTGGTCGACAACAGAACCGGTTCGCCGGACGGTGTCGACAGGCTGTACGGCATTGCAAACCTGTCCTTTGCCAACGGTGTGGTCGCGACATCGACGTATGGGTCTGCTGGAACAACCTACGAAACCGAGCTTCACGGTTTCTATATGGGAACTTCTTTAAATGATTTGTACTATGCTTCCAGCACCAATTATTTTGGCCATACGGCCGGTATACTAACCTCCGGCGGCAGTGACGGCCTGATATTCACTTCCGACTACCATTTGAAAGGCGCAGAACTCAGCGGCGCCGATTTGTTTTTTACCTATTGGGATGATACGGCGCAATTGGAGAGTACCGTCGTCATTTTCAACCATACGGTCGGGGACGAGTATGCCCTTTATCAATTGGGTATCGAAACACGCTCAGGCTTTGACTTCTACCGAGTCGCCACCGACTATAATGTGGTGGCCGCCGACTTGGCAGGCGTCGACACGGCGTTTGCCGGCGCCTCTACCGACGACACCATCAACGGCGGCTCCGGTGACGACGTTATCGTTGGCAATGCCGGCATCGACATCATCGACGGTGGGGCGGGCGACGACTTCCTAGTCGGCGGCACGGGCAACGATGATCTGACCGGCGGCGCCAATGGAGCGGATGGCGATACGGTATCCTTCCATAATTCAAATACCTCCGTGGTGGTCGATCTCTCGACCTTCGCCAACTCCATCGTCGGGTCGGGCAACGCAACTGGCGAGGGTAGCGACACGCTTACCGGCATCGAAAACGTCGTGGGCTCCGCACTTGCCGACACTATTACCGGCGACGCCGCCGCCAATCGCCTGGAAGGCCTTGGAGGCGACGACGTCATCACCGGCGGCGGCGCCGCCGACGTGTTGCGGGGTGATGAGGGAAGGGACGTCTTTATTTATCAGGAAACGGGCGATTCCGGCATTGGCGCCGGTAACCGCGACACAATCGAGGACTTCGATGCCGGTGGCGTCGCAACGGCCGTCGACAAAATTGATATCTCTAATCTGGTTTTGGGCACCTTCAGTTACCTGGGGGATTCGAGCACCGCCTTTAGCGGCGGCTCTGATAATACCGAAGCCCGGTTCAACGCCAGCACTAAGATCCTGGAAATCGACTCCGATGGCGATGCCAGCGCCGATATGGAGATCAAACTCTCCTCGGTTACGGACGCCAACAACCTCGATCGGGACGATTTCACCACTACCTGAACCGGCGCCCAACCGAGCACGGATGCGGCAATTTTTCCAAAGGGCTGTCTCAGTCAACCCATTTCTGGGGGTTATCATGGGAGCTATGCGGAAGGGCCGTCTCAGCGGGTACAAACAGGATCGCCTTATTGAGCATTTTGTTGCGGGACCGACGGCCCGTACGGCATTG
>CAZAHE010000184.1:0-3062 GCA_964484965.1 uncultured Acidiferrobacteraceae bacterium
GTTGGTAGCAACTCTTGGATGGCTTCACTCTGCAAGCTTACTTCTTGCGAACCGGCGGAAGGTGGCGGTTGACCGACGCGTCCAATGTACTGGTCCTGCGCCGTTGTATTGGTCGCGGGGGCGGCGACAACAAACAGATCTGCGACCGAGAACCGCGTTACAAATGCGTCATCACTGCCCGCGTTGGAAGCCTGGTAGGTGCTGGCGGATGTGTTGAAATCGGTGGAGTTGGTTCCACCAACGAGGGTTACTTCATCGTCAGTGCGGCTAACGTCGAAGGCATTGTCGGTGCCGGATCCGCCCAGGTAAGTGGAAAACATCCTTGAACCAGACGAGTTGTAGGCACTGAGAAAAGCATCGTCGCCGCCGCCGGAGGAGGCTTGCACCGGAAGTTTCAGTGGCAAATCACTCGAATCAGTGCTGCCAGCAATGAACACGATACCGGACGTATCGGCATGAATTCCATAACCAACGTCAGACCCCGAACCTCCGAAGTAGGTCGAATACCCAATGCTGCCTGACGAATCGAACTTAGTAAGAAATGCGTCATTATTTGAACCGCCGCCAAATGAGGGTTGATCGGCATTGAGCGTCGTGAAGTCGGTCGATGAGGTCTCCCCCGTCACGTATACGTTGTCACTGTCGTCCACAGAGACCGCTTCCGCACGGTCGACACTGGTGCCTCCAAGATAGGTGGAGAAAACTTTCGTCCCAGCGGTATTGTATTTAACGATAAAAGCATCACCCGAACCGCCAAATGATGCCTGTGCGGCATTTACGGTTGGAAAATCCGACGAAAGGGTCTCTCCGACGACGGTATAACCGCCGGATCCATCGACCGCAATGTCATAAGCGGTTTCCCCGGTACTTCCACCTAGATAGGTGGTTCGCGATACGGAACCTCCGGAGTTATATATGGCGACGAATGCATCTTTTGTGCCCGCGGCAGTTCCTTCATCGGCATCAACCATCGACAGGTCTGCCGAATTTGTTTTCCCGGCCACGTAGGCATTCCCCGACCCATCCGCGTCAATTCCGTAACCCACCTCGTCACCAGAGCCGCCAAGATAGGTCGAATATATCAATGCCGAACCGGCCGCGTTAAGTTTCGAAATGAAGGCATCCTCGGTGCCACCAAGTGTGTTGTCAGCCGCGCTCGCCATCGGGAAATCAGTGGATTTGGTTTGGCCGGTAATATAGGCGTTACCTGTGTCGTCAATCGCGATGTCGTACCCTACGTCGGTCAAGGCGCCGCCGAGAAAGGTCGAATAAACCAGACTGCCGCTACTGTTCATCTTTGTGACGAAAGCATCCGTGCCGTCCAGCGTTCCGTCGATCGGGCTGGAAGTAGGGAACCCCGATGAAGTCGTTGTGCCGACGAGATAAGTATTGCCCGTTGAATCTGTTACAACTCCTGCCTGCCGGTCATCGTCCACATCCGCCGACGCCCCCCCCAGATAACTTGAAAATCCGATGACTGGATCAACGACCAAGGCTTTTGAGCTATCGTAAGGATCAAACTTAATACCGACTTTTCCATCAGCATCGATCTCGTATTCGCCTGGTACCAGGACGCGCGCCTCGGCGTTTTGCTGATAGACCAATGGAGCCTTCTGGACGACCTGGCGCTCACCCGTATCGACTATCAAATCGCCATTCGCTGCCTTGGTTATGCTTTCCGCGCCTGAATAGTCGAGCCTGATTTGACTTGCGTCAGCACCAACAGAAACTTGCAGGTCATATTCGAGATTTCCAGCGCGGTTACCGTAATAAACCAAGTCGATACCGTCATAAACATCCGCGTAGCGAACCTGCTTATAGGTTTCAACCCCGCTCACCCACTGGCTCTCATCGTTGCCAATAAAGTAGTTGACGGTAGCGGTCTGTTTATCCTCGCCGCTAGCTGTGAGGTTTTCATTTGCGCCATCAAGTGAGAGGCGCGTCGCTTCCAAGCCTTCCGCCGTTTGCGCCGCCAGGACGGCGTCAGCAGCCGATAGGAACAGCGTCGTGTCATCGCCACCGCGCGCCAGAAAATCGACGCTTGCATCGGTCTGGCCCTTATTTTCCTCGAAATAGACCGTATTCACGCCCTCGCCAATGCGCCCGCTGCCATCCAGGGTGGGATTAGAAATGGTTCGCACGGCGGCCACATTGCCACCTTCATAGAGCCAGCCGTTCGCGCCGCTCGCTAATTTAGCCTTAACCGATATGCGCCCGGCAAGCTCGCGCTCGGCCCAGGCTGATACCGCAGCAAACCCACCATCGCCGCCTTCGCTACCACCTTCCGCTAGGATCTGCGAATTCGCGGTCGTCGTTAGCGCAGCGTTGGTCACCACCCGCACCTCGCCCCCAGTGGCGCGGCCGATACCAGAAGCATCTATGGTGCCAGCGACCATGATATTTCCGCTTCCGCCCTCCAGCACAACCTTGCCACTTGACGTCTCGAGGCTCTTTGCCTGGATATAACCGGTCATGTTGATGGCGCGGTCGATGGCGTCGCGGGCATTATCAGCCGTTACCAGTACCCCGCCGCCATCGGCAATGATATCGCCCGAGAGGTCAATCAGCGCAGCAAGCGGGTTCGCCTCCGGGTCAAGCATCTGCTCGGCGACGTTCTCCGGCACCTCGAAAGTGATCAGGTCGTCACCATAAGGATCAATCGTCACGGCATTTCCGGCGGCCAAAGCGACACGGCCAAGGCGCGCGTAGATGACACCGGAGTTTTCGATGGAGGGTGCGACCAAGGCAACCAATCCACCTTCTTTCACCGAAATGTTGCCGGCATTTGCAATCCGGGCATCGGGATGCCCCGCCAGCGTGAAACGCAGCGTATCGGCCAGAAAATTCTGGTTCTTGATATCGTTTGTCGAGGTAATCAATGAGCCAACGTTGACCTCGGCACCGTTGCCGAAGATTACACCGTTGGAGTTGATCAGGAATACCTTGCCGTTGGCCGTCAACCGGCCGAGGATTTGCGATACTTGGCCCGATGTCACCCGGTTGAGCACCGCGGAAGCGGCTGACGGCTGAACGAACGTGGTGTGCTCACCAGCCTTGATAGA
>CAZAHE010000185.1:0-2936 GCA_964484965.1 uncultured Acidiferrobacteraceae bacterium
CCCGCATCCACCCGTATAATCCGCCCCAGCCGTCGCGGTCCCATTAGAACTTGCATAATTGACGGACACGCTTTGCCCAACAGCAGCCCAAAGGGTCGCTGTGAAGGTCGCACTTGATGCTGTTTCATCAGCCGTAGTGACGTCATTGATCAACAAGGCAGCCACAGGAACAACCGTGACGGTAACCGTCGCAGTGCCCGAGACAAGAGCACCATCCGTTGATTTAAAGCTGAAAGTATCCGTTCCGGTAAAATTGCTGGCGGGGGTATAGGTAAAGCCTGCACCGGAACCATCGTGCGTCAACGTCCCGTTCGAGGGTGAACCTACGATCGAATACGCCAGGCCGTCTCCATCGGAATCTGTGGTCCAACTGGAAAGAGAGCCGGAAACCCCCAGGCCCTGATTGGTGCTGATGGAAGCATTCGAAGAAACTGGCGCCGCATTGCTGCCGTCGGCCCTATCCAGGCGGATGTCGGTCCTCGCGACGGAGGCACCGGACTGTACAGTTCCAACGACCGTATACCCGTCCGCACCGGAATTCGTGTCATGGTAGAGCGTACGGGATCCTGCATCGTAGACAAAATGTGCCGTATTTGCCGAGATACCACTGTTCGTTCCGTTATATCCGGTGACCGTTGCAAACCGCGCGGCGGGCAAGACACCACCTAAACTTCCAAATCCAAACCCTGAATTAACGAAGGCAAGATGGTCCGTTCCCGACGTGAAATCAGAAATCTGGTCGCCCGTCGTTAATCCCGAACTGCCATTGGAAGCGGCGGTTCCATCACTTGCTGCAGAAAAAGAAAACGTGCTGATTCCGGATCCACCTACCAGCGTATCAGCACCCCCACCACCGGTCAGGGTGTCGGCACCTGCGCCTCCGGTCAGTACATTATTGGCTGAACTCCCGGTAAGTGTGTCCCCGTGGGAAGAACCGATAATATTTTCGACATTGCTCAGAGTATCTGAACCTGCTCCACCGCCAACTGCCTGCGCATCCGATACGCTCAAGTTTACCGTTACCCCGCTGCTCGCGGACGCATAGGTAACCGTGTCAACGCCGCCGCTTCCCTCAAGGGTGTCGTTTCCAGTACCACCATCGAGTGTGTCAACGCCGGCGCCCCCAGTAAGGGTATCGTTACCTCCGCCTCCAATGAGTGTATCGTTACCGCCAAGTCCACTGAGCACGTTATTGGATGCATCCCCAGTAAGAGTGTCCCCTGAAGTGGAGCCCGATACATTCTCAATGTTGGCCAACGTATCGGTTCCGGCGCCCCCACCTACTGCCTGCGCGCCTGATGTTCCTAAATTGACCGTTACCCCACCGCTCGCAGATGCATACGAGGCCGTATCAATTCCCCCTCCACCATCAAGAGTATCGTTTCCCGCACCACCGTCTAACGTATCAAACCCACATCCTCCGTTAAGGGTATCATAACCTCCGACTCCACTGAGTGTATCATTACCGCCAAGTCCACTAAGAACGTTGGTTGATGCATCCCCTGTGAGAGTGTCTCCAGAATTCGACCCCGATACATTCTCAATGCTGATCAAGGTATCAGTTCCGGTTCCCCCACCTACTACCTGTCCACCCGACGTTCCTAAATTGACCGTTACCGCCCCGCTAGCAGATCCATACGAGGCAGTATCGGTTCCGGCTCCACCATCTAGAGTATCGTTCCCAGCGCCACCTTCTAGAGTATCGTTCCCAGCCATACCTTGTAATGTGTTGGCTCCGGAATTCCCGGTGAGCACATTAGCCAGTGTATTCCCAATGCCATTGAGCGCCTCTGTACCTGACAGAACCAGATTCTCCACGTTGGCAGGAAGGGTAGTGGAGAGAGACGCGTTTATCGTATCAGTTCCCTCACCGTTCTCTTCAACAATCGAATCGAATAAATTCGCGGTCTGAGAGGAACCTGATGTATCTCCTATCAGTTCGGCGGATAAGCTGGAGTAATACTCAAACGTAACGCTAGCACCCGCTGCGACTGAACCACCATCAAAAGTGATTGTAATGGCACTGTCGGATGTCGACGTCGTGCCCGTTGATGGTGCTGCATCATATGCCGCTGACCTGTAGGGATCTCTGTTTGCAAATCCAAAATTACCCACTCGTGCCCGAGCATCTGTGGACATAAAGAAGAAAGGAACACCGGAGGTGGGACCTGTTGCGCTTACTTTTGCCGTCCCATCATCGGGTTGTTGAGACTCGATTTTGTTAATGGTGTCATACCTGCCGTTTAGATCTTTGTCCTGATCAGGATCAAAACTTCGCATATAGCGAACAGAATCCAGTGTGCTGGAACTGACATTTTTGAGGGTGATTGTATTTTGAAAAAATTTCGATTGTTCGTGAAAGGAGACGACTTGTGTAACTTGCATTTTATTGCCACCGCCACCCGTGACGCCGACCCATTTCGCCGACAAAGTATCACCGCTTGAAAGATTAATAACCGATTGTTTCGTCAACTGCGTTGCATTGCTTCTTTCTACATTGCTGAAGTTACTTGCTGAACCGCTGATCTTATATCCCACGGTAAACCCCTCTTCGGGACTTCCCGGAAGAAAGAAGTCTCCCGTAGTGGACGCACTTCCCTCATCAAATCCATCCTGATCAACTGACATGCCCAGTTTGTTTCCATGCCTAGACGATGGATGAAACCCTGAAGGAGCACTGGTCGCCGTACCGAAAGAACCGGAGCCAGAAACTCCAAGAGACAAATAACGACCTTCCAGAAATATATCGTCCTCAACCACAGCACTTCGGGCATACCCGGAACTACTCCCTTCAGAAGCCGTTCCGTCATCAGCCGTCAAAACATAAGTATCATCACCTGCACCACCAGCAAGCGTGTCCGCTCCACCACCACCCGTAAGTGTGTCGTTGCCCGCGCCACCTTCAAGCGTATCTGCACCTTCGCCACCAACAAGGG
>CAZAHE010000186.1:0-2847 GCA_964484965.1 uncultured Acidiferrobacteraceae bacterium
CCAGAAGAATGAGTAGCCCATGGCCGACGACACTAATCACAGCTCTCAATACAATCGCCCATTCTGTCTGGTCCCACGGCCACAATAACGCTTCAAACGTACCTGTCAAAATAACGATAGGCACCATAATGATTGCTGCGGCGAGCAACATGCCACAGGCCAGAGTATAGGAATTTAAAGCGGCTGGTTTTCGCAGTGCGATTACGAGATTTTGTGCTGTAAAACACAGCGCGGCAACCAACGTCAGCAATATCCAGGGAATCGCACTTTGGCCAGGAAGCCGTACACTCGGCACTGTCAAGAGCAGAACGGATAACACCCCTAAAAGTATTCCAACCACCCTCAGAAATGACAAACGATCGATACCCAACGTGCTTGCTGCGAGGGCAGTCATCAGCGGAACAGTTCCAATCGCAATAGCAATTACGCCTGGAGAAACTTCTGGCGCTGCATAGAAAAATAATATTGTCGGAATAACCAATCCCAACAGGGCGCAGGTTACATAGAGACCGATATGTCCAATCCCTAAAGAGAGTCGTTGGCGACTGACCAAAAATATAGCCAGCAACATCGCCGCGGCAATCGCAAACTGCCAAAAGGTCGCCGAAAAAGGGTGTGCCCCGTCCTGCGTGGCAATCTTGGCGAGCGAAAAGGATGCGCCCCAGGAAATGCCTGACAGAAACAGCGCCGGCCAGGCCCAATGTCGCCCGATGACCATAGAAAATGACATCGCCGTTATAGCACTCAGAGAACGTTACGTTGGGGATTGAATATAACCGGCAGACATGGATTAAAAACAACAATTTGCAAATGGTATACGGTGGTGATCGGTGATTTATTATCGTCACGGGCCGCACCACCCACTCAGTCGAATCAACCCAATCCTCCAGCGACGAGATCACTGGTACCGTACCCAGTTATCAGCTCATCTACACTTTGTGAGGTAAGCTGTCAGGCAACCACTACTTAAAATATCATTACTATCTTGCCGATCCCAACAAGCCTGCTATGCCCGTCATAAACAATTGCGTGCTCGCCTACTCCATTCAGGACGCAAATTGGCCTATTTCTAAATCAAACGAATGATGCCGCTAAAGGTCGCAGGAGTCGGAGCGGGGTACTTTGCCCAGTACCACTACGAGGCTTGGCAGCGAATGTCCGCCATCACTCTCGTTGGCGTGTGCGACCAAAACTCATCGCGAGCCCGCTCGACCGCCGAACGATACGCGATTCCCAGCACCTACCAAGATTTTAGGGTGATGCTGCAGCAAACAAAGCCGGACATCGTAGACATCATTACACCCCCTGCTTCACATCGCGAACTTGTCGACATTGCGCTTGGGTCAGGCGCTGCAATAATTTGTCAAAAACCTTTGGCCCCGAATCTCGCAGAGGCACAGAAAATTGTGACTGCGGCGGAGCATCACAATGAAGTTTTCCTCGTTCATGAGAACTTTCGGTTTCAACCATGGTTTATGGAGATAAAAAAACTTCTGGAGCAACAAATGCTCGGACGTCTATATGGAGCGAGTTTTCGCATGCGCCCGGGCGACGGACAGGGTGTGGATGCTTATCTCAATCGACAACCTTATTTTCAGAAAATGAACCGTTTTCTGATTCACGAGACCGGCATTCATTTCATTGATACTTACCGCTACCTTTTTGGAGAAATCAGGCGCGTCTATGCAGAACTACGACGTTTGAACCCTGTTATAGCTGGCGAAGACGCCGGCACTGTTTTATTTGAATTCGATAATGAAATCCATGCCGTGCTGGATGCCAATCGTTTGGTCGATCACATAGCGACAGACACTCGTCTAACCATGGGGGAAATGCTTATCGAAGGATCAACTGGCGTAATACGTCTTGACGGAACAGGCCGGCTCTTCATCAGGCAACAAGGGGGCGCTGAGTCAGAGCATCAATACAACTGGTCGCCGAAAGGCTTCGCTGGCGACTCTGTGTTCGCATGCCAGTCTCACCTGGTTACTTGCATCCGTGAGGGCAAACCAACCGCACTTTCCGCCCGTTGTTACCTGCGCAATCTCGAAATCGAGGAAGCAATCTACGAGTCCAGCCGTAGCGCCAGACAGATCAGACTGTAATGCGCCAAATCCGCCTTACCAAAGTAAAGAGCAACAGTGATTTATAACGGATCGTGATCGTTGATGACGGCCATTTGCCACCGTTGTTTACGTTAGTTTGTAGGGTTTCTTCTAATAAATCACAGCACTCGGACCTCAAAACCAAACATTTAAACATTTGCCTGTTTGCAGTGTGCTAATCAGGCACTATACTGAGTCTAATCGTTACATTAGCAAGAAATTCGAAGCTAGTGACAATCGATATCTTTTACAATTGCCTTTCTATATCGGTGACCAATTCTAGTTGACTGACACAGTCCTACCAGATTGTCTGGAACCGCCACGGGACCCGCTGACACCGATGAGACGTAGATACCTGAGTTTCAGATCATTATAATTTCGCCTTCCAAATTCCCCGGTAGTTCAGTTGGTAGAACGGTGGACTGTTAATCCATATGTCGCTGGTTCGAGTCCAGCCCGGGGAGCCAATAACCACGCCGTTTTTACTCACCGTTCTGAACTCTTCCCTAGCCTAATGTGCCTAACGCAGGCAGTTCATCTACTATTGCATGTGCGATAGCTCTCTCCATTAACCCATGGACAGGATGATCCCTACGCCCATGTATAAAGACAGGATTACGGATGCAAGTGCCTGGCAACCGCAGGATTTATGCCACGGCCAGACATGGAATATCTGCCTAACCAACGAACAGGTTGATGATCTCCTCTCAGGACTCAACCAGGTCAAGGATCTCCACATTGC
>CAZAHE010000187.1:0-2846 GCA_964484965.1 uncultured Acidiferrobacteraceae bacterium
AAGAGATTGTCAGCAAGCTGCGCCAGGTTGAGGTTCTTGTTGGTCAGGGTATGAAGCAGATTGAGGCGATCCGGGAGATCGGGATTGTTGAGCAGACCTTTTACCGCTGGCGCAAGCAGTATGGCGGTATGGGCACGGACCAGGTGAAAGAGCTGAAACGTCTTCAGAAAGAGAATGAGCGTTTACGCAGGGCTGTTTCCGATTTGACCCTGGAGAAATTGATTTTATCTGAGGCCGCAAGGGGAAACTTCTAAGCCCCGCGCGTCGTCGAGCCTGTATTGATCAGATTCGTGGTCAGATGAATGTGCCTGAGCGCCTGATCTGTCGCGTACTTGGTCAACATCGCTCGACCCAGAGGCGTCGTCCAAGGGGCCGTGTAGATGAAGAGCGTCTTGTGTCCGATATGATTGAACTGGCGCGACAGTATGGTCGATATGGCTATCGCCGGGTCGCCGTCATGCTGAGAGAAGCTGGCTGGCAGGTCAGTGATGGGCGGATAGAACGACTATGGCGGCGCGAGGGGCTGAAGGTTCCCCGGAAGCAACCGAAACGGGGGCGGTTATGGCTGAATGACGGATCATGCATACGACTACGCCCGGAATATCGTGATCACGTCTGGTCATATGACTTCGTCCATCACAGAACGGACGATGGCAAGGCCTTCAGGACATTGAACATCCTGGATGAATACAACCGCGAATGCCTGACGATTTGGGTGAAGCGCAAGCTCAACTCAACGGATGTTATTGATGTCCTGACCGATCTGTTCATCCTGCGCGGCATTCCGGCTTTTATCAGATCAGATAATGGTCCTGAGTTCATTGCCGAGGCCGTCAGAAACTGGATCAGCGCGGTTGGTGCAAAGACCGCATATATCACCCCGGGGTCACCTTGGGAGAACGGATATTGCGAGAGCTTTAACGCCCGCTTCAGAGACGAATTGCTGAACGGGGAAATCTTCTACTCATTGAAGGAGGCGCAAATCATCATCGAGCAATGGAGAAAACACTACAATACGAAGCGACCGCATAGTGCTCTGCGCTACCGCGCTCCAGCCCCTGAAGCCATCGTCCCGATGGACCAAAGACCGGTCATGCACTAACATTTAAACTGGACCACTTAAATAGGGCAGGCCACCAACTCGAAACTTTAAACGGGTGCTACCTTTTCTAAAATGTCCCTACGCCCCGTTGGCAAGTGTTCAACGAGATCGGACAGAAGGTCCAATTTGATACTACGGTAGTTTAAGTCGCTCCAAAGATTAACCCATTGTTGTGGGTCATCAGCTAAATTATAAAGCTCACCTTCAGTTCCGTCATAGATATTGGTTTTGCCATAACGTGTAAGCACCCAGCCATCTCGGTAGAGGGTCTGCAGCTTTACAGTGTTGCCTTCCCAGGTGTCGTACCACTCTGTGATGGTTCGTTCGTGCCTTGACGCATCAACTGTTGTAGGCAGCGAAACCCCTTGCATCCAATTGGGAATATTGAGTCCAATGGAAGAACAAATCGTTGGGGCGATATCAACATGACCAACAGGATTGCTAATGGCCAATGGGGAAATGTCCCGCGACGGCGCTGGATGCCAAATCAAAGGTACATGCATAAGCGCTTCAATATGATAAGGCCCTTTAAAAAGCATACCAAAATCACCCTGAAACTCACCATGATCGGTGGTGAATATGATCTCGGTCTCATCATCCCATCCACGATTCTTGAGATAATCAATCACTTGTCCAATAGCTTCGTCGATGAGTTCATTTTCTGCGTGCACCATCGCATTCACCTCACGGATGCGATCCGCGGTAGTTTCTGCCGGAACGAATTCGGGTGGAACCTCGAAAGCAAATCGCGCCTCACCTAAAAACCACTGTTTCCAATGGTGCGGTTTGGTCTCTAAAATTTCCAAGCATTTATCCGGTGACCCTGGATAGCCTTCCGGTAGAGGCAAATCGCGCCAATTGAAGCGTCTCGCCGCTTCACGGGGCGGGTCCCAAGGATGATGAGGATCTGGAAAGCTCATCCAACAAAACCAGTTGTCTTCGTTGTCAAGGCCACCCAGCCAATCAATAGTCCGCGCCGCGGTCCAATGAGTATGGTAAAGCTCAATTGGAATTGGGTTATCCGCTACTTGCGGCGCACCGGTCTTCGTCCAACCACTGTTCGAAGGCGCACCACCAACAGCGTATTCATGGTAACCTTTGCCATATTCAGGGTGGTTTTCCAGTAACCATTTTGGATAGTGGAACAAAGACCTTCCGGCTCGGCCCGTGTGGCCGCAAAGCTCCATGTGGTCAAATCCCCGATACGGCCCCGTTGTGTTCTCAGTCGCCGCGGTATTCTCGAAGAAAATTTTTCCGGCGTGTGGGTCGAGATGAGCCTTGCCAATAAGCGCGGTTTTGTAGCCCGCACCTTGAAGCAAATGGGCTAAGTTATTCTGATCCGGTGGAAGTTGTATCCCATTCGAGGTTACTCCATGACAACGTATGCTCTGCCCCGTTAGAATAGTGGATCGTGACGGCATGCAAACTGTACTTTGGCTGCGGGCTTGAGAGAAATTAATGCCGGTCGTTGCTAAGCCGTCTAGCACTGGTGTTCTCGCAAACTTACCGCCATTGCAGCCGAGAGCGTCAAAGCGCTGCTGATCAGTAGTGATAAGAAGGACGTTCAATCCCATCTCAAACCGCGTTATCTTCCTACTAAGTTATAAAACTAAGCCAAATAATTCAGATCTGAAAAATTGCCATATTTCATAAACATTACTCAGGGAAAGAGAAAATTTAAATATGCCTAATTCTATGTGACTGGCTGTGGCCAGGTTGTTGAACCAAAGCAGTGCGCCAGAAA
>CAZAHE010000188.1:0-2805 GCA_964484965.1 uncultured Acidiferrobacteraceae bacterium
CTTAAACTGGACACCACAATACGATGACCTGGCGATAATCTGCCGCACAGCCTACGACTGGGAGTGCCGATCACTCGGTCAATAAAAATTTCTGCCGGTTCCGAAAATCGAAGTTAAAGACCGTTACACTAACGATAATGGCCTATCCACAAAAGGGCTGTTTACGCCATGAAGATAGCGTTTTCCCTGTTTGAGTATTCACCCTACAGCGGCCTGTCACTCGACTTCGGTCGTATTCTGGCCGAGTGCCAAAAGCGGGGACATGATACCCATGTTTTCGTATCCGAGTGGCATGGCGATCGCCCGAAAGACACAAAGATTTCAATCCTGCCGCCCTGGCGATGGGCCTCAAACCATAGGAAAAACCTGCAGTTTCACGCCAAATTCAAGCAAGCACTCGACCAACATAATTTTGATATGGTGGTCGGTTTCAACAAGATGCCCAATCTTGATGTCTACTATGGTGCCGATATCTGTTACGTTGGTCGGACCGTACCACGTTATCCACCCGTCTATAAGCTACTTCCACGATTTCGAGGTCGTTACTTGTTTGAGGCATCTGTGTTCAGCACACAGAGCAAAACTCTAATCCTTTCGCTTTCAGGAAAAGAAAAAAGTGTCTACCAAGAACACTACTTCACTCCCGATTCACGTTTTCATCTATTACCGCCAACCTTAGACCATCGCTTCTCACCAGTACAGGATCGGGAGATTGCCAGACCCCAACTAAGAGATAAGCTGGGTGTTGCCGAGACGGACCTGCTACTCATGTTTATCGGATCCGGATTTGCGACAAAAGGCCTCGATCGGGCTATTACTGGTCTCGCCAGTCTGCCATCCGACACTCTGAAACGTACCCGTCTTTTCGTTGTGGGCGAGGATGATCCGTCGCAGTACGAGTCTTTAGCCCAAAGATTAAGGGTTTCCGAAAAGATCCGTTTTCTAGGAGGACAGAGCCGGGAACAAATCCCTGCTTTGTTGGCGGCTGGCGACCTGATGGTCCACCCAGCGTATGGCGAAAACACAGGGACTGTCCTACTTGAAGCGATCGCTGCTGGGTTGCCGGTGTTGACCACAGATGCTTGTGGTTACGCCCATCACATCGAGGCTACAAATGCCGGTACCGTTTTAGCATCCCCTTTCGATCAACAGCATCTGAACATCGAACTCGCTTCAATGCTTACCTCTCCCGATCAGAAATTTTGGTCAGAAAACGGCCTGCGCTATGGCAAGAATTCGGAGCTTTATCAGATGCCCACCGATGCGGTAAACGCCATCGAACAACACTACGACACTAAGCAACGAGATTACGCTACGTCCTTGCCTACAGATAAAGGAGAAAATCTCTATTTGCGATCTGACCTTGCGTGGGCCAATTTTGACAAGGTTATGTCAATCGGCAAAACAGTTACCCCTGCTATCCGAGATGTAGAAAATACCCAGCGGCGTACTGTCAAATTTAGCCATCAGAGAAATGACTATTATGTGAAAACACACGGCGGCGTGGGTTGGAAAGAAATTCTTAAAAATCTCGCCTATCTCAGGCTGCCAGTTTTAGGGGCCGAACACGAATGGAGGGGTGTACATCATCTACGACGACAAACCTTATTGCGCAATCTCAGGTTGAACACATTGGAGATCGCGGGCTATGGTTCGCGCGAGCACCTCCTCGGCGGATTTTTGCACGACCCTGCTCGACGGCAGTCATTCACAGTGACTGATGAAATACCCAATGCCAAAAGTCTTGAAGACCTTTGCAAAGACGACTGGAAGTGGGGCGATCGACGGATAGACAACACTAAAGAAGTCCGATTCAAGCGATGGTTGATTGACCAACTTGCCCAAACGGCGCGAATTATTCACCAAAGTGGCGCAAATCACCGCGATTTTTATCTTGGCCATTTTCTCATGCAACAGTCAGAAAACTCAGATCAATTCGAGCCGACACAGGCTCGCTTATTTCTCATTGATTTACATCGTATGCGGATTCATAGGCCGTCGATATTTTCCTGGCTGGCAGCCATAGTAAAGGGTTTAAGTCCAAGTGGCCGAATCCGGCCACCCGTCAGTCACCCGCGTAAACGTTGGCATATTAAGGATGTAGCTGGTCTTTACTATTCCAGCATGGATCTTGGCTTAACCCTTCGGGATTGGTGTCGATTCATGACAACTTACGGTAACTTGAACCGACGTCAGGCCCTAGAGGTTCTCCAATTGCTGGATAACCAGCACCATTTCCGTTTCGCTAATCGCAGTTTCTGGCATCGGGAGTGCCGTTTCTGGTGGCGTGTAGATGGCCGGGCGAGAAAACTTTATGCATCAGAGAAACGTCGCGATTCTACGGTGAACCGGCTCGATAATCGGCCACTACCTGCTGCGGAGACACAGCATTGAACTCCCCAGTGAGCCTAAAACAGATTTGAGTCGGACACTTATCGGAGAAAACGGTGCAAACGCACCAGAGGGTATCCGCCAGTTCGCCGCCGGCAATCTGCGAATTACCTGTCACACCCATTACCCCCGACAAACGTTAGACGACCTGCTGTCACATCCAGATGTGAGCCTAACCACGGCTGACAGTACCATGCTCAAACACGATAACACCACAACGCTGGCAGTGGTTACCTGTGGAGAGCACAATCTGGTTATCAAGCGATACAACACCAAGAATGCCTGGCACCGTCTCCGTCGAATAGCACGCCGTTCGCGAGCCGAGAATTGCTGGAACCTTACTCAGGTTTTACAGCGCCTAAATATCCCCGCGGCACCCTCAGTCGCCTGGGTACAGGAGGTCCACGCTGGGTT
>CAZAHE010000189.1:0-2753 GCA_964484965.1 uncultured Acidiferrobacteraceae bacterium
AAATGGGGCGGCATCACGGGGTGTTACGCGGTGGCCATGCAGGCGATCAACGCGGGCAAGCGGTATTGCCCGCATTTCCTTGGTGGCGGCATTGGGCTCGCAGCTTCGGCGGAACTGTTAGCTGCGGTAGGTGGCGACGGCTTGCTGGAGGTGGATGTGAACGAAAACCAATTACGCGATGCGTTCCGACGGTTGCCAGAGACCATCGTGGATGGCTGTTGGTGTTTTGATGATCATTTAGGTTTGGGTGTTGTGGGTTTGCCCAATGTGGTCATGGAGCATCGCACTTCGACAAAAAAATATTGAGCAATTGTGCAGCAAACTCTCACCAGACGACCCGGCAACGAGAACGAAAGCAACAGCGTTTTAAACCGTCAGCATCCGCTCAAAAATTTTTCTCCATATTTTTGGTAATCGGCATCCACCTTAACATTCAATGTCTGGGTCACGAACGTTGCAAAAGCATGAAATTAAACCTTGGGTGGGTTTAATACTCCCTGAGCGGAGTTAACGTGATAATGCCTGGAAATCATATTGAACGTGGTTCAAGAAGACCGGGACATTTTAGGATACCACGAGCTAGTCAAGCGCCAATGGTTTGCTGGTGGCAATTTCTTCGCGGGTTAGGCCCTCAAGCTCATGAGGAAACACCAACCAATCGTCGGTTTCGTGGATGAAGTAGTCAGGTGTGACCGAGGTTTTCCGTTTGTTTGGCTTGTAATAGACTGTGGCGACACGGATGACTTCAGGCGTGTTACGCCTTGAGAGGGCGTTGATGCGCTCAATCACCGCTTGGATCGAACGCCCCGAATCAAACACGTCGTCGACAATCAGTAGTGAGTTGTCCGCGTTCACGTTCTCGATGATATAGTGCAAACCGTGGACACGGATCTCCTCACTCTGCTGTTCGATCCCAGTGTACGACGACGTGCGGATCGAGATGTGATCGGACGGATAACCTCGATATGTCATGATTTCCTGTACAGCGATCCCAACCGGTGTGCCACCACGCCAGATCCCGATGATGTAATCGGGATGGAAATCGTCGGCCATGATATTGAGACCCAAGCGAAACGAGTCGTCCAAAAGGCTTTGTGCGCTGACAAAAGTTTTCTCGGTCACTTTATTAAGTCTCCCGGCGTTTAACGAGTTCGATTTTTCCTACGAAATTCTAATCTTTTTCAATAATAAATGATAAGTTGATGTGCTTTTTTAGTCTAAGATACCCTACTGGGTGAGGCTTATGGCGTTTTTTTGATTGCGCAATAGACGCTAAAACGCAATAGCAAATTGTCATTCAAGTTCGACGGCGATCTAAGATGATGACCGGTTGAGGTGCGGATGCGAGATTTTGTGACCTTTCGGTTAAACGGCGATACGCGAACCCTTCGCGATCTCTCACCGACGATGACGTTATTAAACTATCTCCGTGATATGGAGGCGCTCAAGGGGTCGAAGGAAGGGTGCGCCGAGGGGGATTGCGGCGCTTGCACGGCCGTGATTGGTGAATGTGTAGGTGGTAGGATCCGGTACAGAGCAATTAATTCTTGCATCCAATTTATTGCGATGTTGGAAGGCAAATCAATTTTCACCATCGAATATCTGAAAGGTCCAAGAGATGGTTTGCACCCCGTACAGCAGGCTTTGGTCGATGAACATGGTTCACAGTGCGGATTCTGTACGCCGGGTTTTGTTATGTCTCTATATGCCGTCTATATCAATGGTGACCATCTGGATTCGGACTCTGCGCCGGATCAGTTGGCTGGAAATTTATGCCGGTGTACGGGCTATGGTCCTATAGCAGCTGCTGCAAAGCGGGTTGGTCTGCTAACATTAGCTGATTGGGAAGCCAAACACGTAGAAGTGGACCAGCAGTGGATTCGTAGCCAGAAGCATACGGAAATCCTTAATATTGATTTTGGTGGTGAATGCTTCGTTTCCCCGGCTTCTGTAGACGATCTCGCGAGTTGTTATGAAAAAAGTCCTGATTCGGTGCTGGTTGCAGGTGCTACGGATGTTGGACTTTGGGTAACCAAAAGTCACAAAAAGCTTGGAACTGTGATACATGTGGGACGTGTTCGGGAGCTAAATGAAATTAAGGAGAGGTCAGATAAGCTAATTCTCGGTGCAGGCGTTACTTATACGGAAGCTATGAAGCATATTTCTCCAATGTTTCCGGACTTTGGAGAGTTAATGCGACGCATTGGGGCTCAGCAAATTCGTAATGTGGGGACCCTCGGTGGAAATGTGGCTAACGGTTCTCCTATTGGCGATACATTGCCCGCCCTTATTGTTCTTCAGGCAGTATTGATACTTCGCAAAGGCCAAAAACACCGCCGCCTCTTGATAGAAGAATTTTTCGTGGATTATGGCAAACAAGATCTTGAGCCAGGTGAATTTATCGAATGGATAGAGATTCCCGTGACGGACCCAAGGGCGTCCTTCAAGTGCTACAAGATATCAAAGCGGTTCGACCAGGATATATCAGCCGTATGCGGTTGCTTTGCGATTGATGTAGTGGACGGCCATGTCGCGTCAGCCAGGATAGCCTTTGGCGGTATGGCGGGTGTGCCTGCGAGGGCGAAGGCTGTAGAAACCGCTTTGGTTGGCAAGGCCTGGACATTGAAAGCATGTGAAGAAGCGAGCATTGAATTTGGTCGAGATTTCAAACCGGTTACCGATATGCGGGCGAGCGCACAATACCGGTTGCAAGTAGCAAGAAATCTTTTGCGGCGTTATTTTGAGGAAACCCG
>CAZAHE010000190.1:0-2742 GCA_964484965.1 uncultured Acidiferrobacteraceae bacterium
GATGTCTTCAGGAAGACCTCGACCTGCTGCGAGTGCTGCTGAACTTCGTCCCATTCCATTGGATGTCTCGATGCCGTAACCGCCCTGGCCTGCACACCAGAAATATGACTCGACATCGGGGTCATAACCGACCACCGGTACCCCGTCGGGAACAAAACTTCGTAAGCCAGCCCATTTTCTCTTTATGTGTCCAACTTTCATGCTGGTTGCACGTTCCAAGCGGTCGACCGTGATTGCAATGTCAAGTTCTTCGGGTTGCGCATCCTGTGGGGGTACCGGTGTCTCGTCTGCAAGCGAACCCAATACGGTGCCCGCATCGATCTTGAAATAAAATTCTTCATCGATATCCATTACCACGGGCCATTTGTCGTCGATCGCGACATTAGAAGGGGTAAACGCAATAACCGTTCGACGTTTCGGCTGCAAGCCGATCTTACGTGCGCCGATTCTCTCGCCGACGACGTCGGCCCAGGCCCCTGCGGCATTAATCACAACTGCAGCCGAGAAGGTGCCAGATTTAGTCGTAACTTGCCATTTATCACCGTTGCGCTCAAACGACAAAGCCTCTGCATCACACACGATTTCGCCACCTTTAGATTTTAGGCTGCGTATATAGCCTTGATGAATTGCATGCACATCTAGCGCCAGCGTCGTTGGGTCGAGGAAGGCCCCACCGAGGTAGTTGGAATGCAGGACTGGTACCATCGTGACCGCATCTTCCACACTGATCGCATGGATCTCAGGCGAAAGTTCCTGGACCGCGGCAAGCCCACTATCTAGTGCGGCGCATTGATCGTCTCTTCCGACGAAAAGCAAGCCATGAGGACGGCACAGTGGCACGTCAGTAAAGTCCGCTGCGGGCTGGGTGAAAAATTCATAACCTGAGCGAGCAAGCGCTCTGATCGTTCGAGGCCCATAGGCCTCTGTATAGACGGCAATCGAGCGTCCAGTGGTGTGGTATCCCGGCTGACTTTCCATTTCAAGGAGCCGTACCGAGTGATCCTCAGCTAGCCAGTTTGCGCACGAAGATCCTGCGATACCAGCGCCGATGATAATAAAATCACTTTCGTCCATCTTTTTCCTCTCACCAATTCATGTAGAACGCCATTCGTTGCTCTCTACGCTCATCAAAATGTTGCGGCCAGGTTGTCGAGTTCTCACGAACCATGCGCATGTCAATTGCGCTCTTGTCTACCGCTCCCGATAAGTTTTACCGGCCAGGACATGATGGCGTATGGCGCTGGCTAAAATTGGGCTGAAGTCTACAAGATAAGGCGGGCATGGAAAATTAATCAGTTATCTCCGTGTGCATTTGTAAGGTCATCCGTTTGCGGCTGGTGATGAAGCTAAAGTGGCCAACTCAATCGGAGATATAGTGCTGATCTGTGTGGTATTTTCCGGACCCGTACAGTCATGACCTTGATACCTTACGTCGGCAAGGCGGTGATTTGAAACGACTGATTTTTATTTTCTCTCTCTATGGGTTGCTTGTGTCCTGTGCTTATGGGGACACCATTGATTTCAAAAAAGGCACCTATGTTGGTGAGGTGGCGCGTGGGCTGCCCCATGGGTACGGCACTTATACAGGGCGCAATGGATATAAGTACGTTGGTCAATACAAGAGTGGATTGGAACACGGCTATGGCACCGCTACATTTAACAATGGCACTAAGTATGTCGGTGAATTGAAGGACGACCTGCAACATGGGCAAGGCACCTATACGTGGCCGGATGGAAGTGTCTACGCTGGTGAATGGAAGCGGGGCAATATGCATGGTCAAGGCGCCTATACAAGCGCGAAAGGAGACAAGTATGTTGGAGCCTTCAGGGACGACAAGCGACATGGACATGGTGCTCAGACGTGGGCTGATGCAGAGATGTATGTCGGTCAATGGAAGTATGGCTACGAGTGGACAGGCACGACGTTTAACGCATCAGGAGAGGTAACAGCGAAGTTGTTAGATGGTCTTCCTAAGCCATATTGCGATGGTGCCTCAGGAAGAATTCAAGGTACAGGATTTGCTGTGAATGAGTGGCACGTTGTCACTGCCGCTCATGCACTTTACTGCTGTAAGGAAATCACCATCCGTCACGTTGATAACGGATTATGCGCTGACGAAATTAGAGCAACTGTACTTGCAACAGCGCAGCGAAGCGATCTCGGACTGTTGAAACTGGAGCAGCCAATAAATCGTTACGCGACGCTTAGAGCTGGTGCGCCGCTACGCTTAGGTGCTGCCGTGTCCACCTACGATTTCTTGCCCGGGAACGGTGGCTGTAATTATGTGGTGAGGACGGGCAAGGTAACACAGTTGGACTGGTTGCCTGATGATTCCCGACTCATGGTGCATGATTCACCGACCAGCCCTGGGTCAAGTGGCGGCCCAGTGTTGGATCAGGCAGGTCACGTCGTTGGAGTCAGCCAGTCGGACTTCGAGTATGGAAGTGCGGTCAATATTGCAGGAAAGTCTCGTCTATTAGAGGAGTTCTTAACCACGAACAGTATCCACTACAGGAAAGCACCCTCAACGAAAAAATTATCTCTGTCTAACATCAAGCTAGCGTCAGAAAAATTTACTGTATTGGTGAAGTGCTTGCAATAAAACGACGTTTCTGTAACGACATATCTTTAATCTGTCTTCTTTAGCAGGATTATTTTGTCGTGTTTATGGGGGGGGATTAATTTTGCAAAAAAGACTAATTAAAGTGAGGTGGTCGATGGTATACCGTGTTGTATGCTGG
>CAZAHE010000191.1:0-2732 GCA_964484965.1 uncultured Acidiferrobacteraceae bacterium
AAGTAAGCGATCGTGGTTGCAACACTCTCCGTCGAAAACTTAAACACCACTTTCTTCACCAAGGCTGGTGAGGTGAAGGCGGTTGAGGACGTCAGCTTCCAGGTGGAAAAGGGTAAGATCCTGGGGCTGGTCGGGGAGTCGGGCTCGGGCAAGACGGTCACCGGCTTTTCCATCCTCGGCCTTGTCGACCCGCCGGGACGGGTCGTTAGCGGACGCATCATGTTTGGTGGCGAGGATTTGGTCCAGGTCCCGGAAGAGCGCATGAGGCACATTCGGGGCAAGCGCATATCGACGGTCTTTCAAGATCCCATGATGACGCTCAACCCGGTCCTACGCATCGACACCCAGATGATCGAAGCGCTCTTGGCCCATGAAAAGATGACCAAGGAAGTGGCTCGGCAAAAGGCGCGCGATGCCCTGGGCCAAGTTGGCATTCCGTCGCCGGACGAGCGACTGAAGGCCTACCCGCATCAGTTTTCGGGCGGTATGCGCCAGCGGGTGGCGATCGCCATTGCCATTCTCCATCGGCCGGAGTTGATCATCGCCGACGAGCCGACGACAGCGCTGGACGTGACCATCCAGGCACAGATTCTTTTCGAGGTGCAGGAGCTGTGCCGCGACAGCGACACGGCGATGATCTGGATCACCCACGACCTATCGGTGGTTGCCGGCCTCGCCGACGATATCTGTGTCATGTATGCCGGAAAACTCGTCGAAACGGGCAGCGTCGACGAGGTCTTGGATCGTCCCATGCACCCCTACACTCACGGCCTGATTGGCTCGGTTCCCAGCCGGAATACCCGGGGCCAGCCCTTGAGGCAGATTCCGGGCATGACGCCTTCGCTGCTCGCCTTGCCCAAGGGATGCGCCTTTCGCACCCGTTGTCCGGTGGCCGACGAGGTGTGCGAGGAACGGCCCGAGATCACGTCGCCTATCGATGGCCGTGGCGTGCGGTGTTTCCATCCCCACGTGGACAGCCCAAAATGACCGAGCAGCGCGCACCACTGGTGGGGTTGCAGAACATCACCAAACGGTTTGTCAAGTCACTGGACCTGACGACTAAGGTGGTAAATTGGTTAGGCGGCCAATATCGCGAGGAAGTTGTCCACGCGGTAGACGACGTAAGCTTCACCATCGGCGAGGGCGAGGTGGTGGGATTGGTCGGCGAGAGCGGTTGCGGCAAATCGACCATCGGGCGCATGGTCGCCGGGATTCTCGAACCCACGAAGGGCAGCATCCAGTACCGTGGCGAGGACCTGCTCTCGTTGCCCAAGGCTAAGCGCAGGTCGGTGTCCCTGAAATCGCAGATGATCTTCCAAGACCCATTCGCCTCGCTCAATCCACGCATGCGGGTCAAGGACATCATTGGCGAGGCCCCGGTTGCCCACAAGATTGTCAGTTCCGCCGAGCTGGACGATTATCTCGACGAAATTATGAGCTTGTGCGGCCTTGAGCCCGGTTTCAAGCGACGCTACGCGCACCAGTTCTCCGGTGGCCAGCGCCAGCGCATCGGGATCGCGCGGGCGTTGGCGGTCAAGCCGGATTTCCTGATCTGTGACGAGGCGGTAGCGGCGCTCGACGTTTCGATCCAGGCCCAGATCCTCAATCTGTTTATGAAACTCAGGGAAGAGCTTGGCCTCACCTACCTGCTCATCAGCCACGATCTGGGCGTCGTCGAACATTTGAGCGATCGGGTAATCATCATGTACCTGGGCCGCCTCGTCGAGGTGGCGAGCGCCGAGGATCTGTTCCGCGACCCCAACCACCCCTATACCAAGGCGTTGCTCGAAGAGGTGCCGCGCATCGAAAGCCGGCGCCGGACGTTCGCTCCCGTCAAGGGCGAAATCCCTTCGCCCATCGATCCCCCGTCCGGGTGCTACTTCCATCCCCGTTGCCCCCACGCGACCGAACGTTGTAAGGCCGAGTCGCCGATGCTCAAGGAGATCGCGCCGGGCCGTCTCTCGGCCTGCCACCTAAACGACGCGACGGGGTGACGGCGCCGGTTCGTGGCGATCCGCTCAGGCGTCACGGGGTCGCTTCTTCATCATTAGAACGTGCTCGCCGTCTTGCACCACCTCACCGTGCTGATTAATCTTCGCCGAGCTCTTCATCCTTCAGTTCGTCGTCGGCCATCGCCTACATCGGAGTCCAACCCAACCGAGATTTACCAGATACTTTCTTCAAACTACTGAAAACGGTGCACAATCGAGCACCACGCAAAAGCGTGAACATTCATCCCGGTTTGGCGGCGTGAGAACCGATGTTTCCGATGCCAAAAGCGATTCCCACGAGCGCGCTGAATAGTATGCTCTGACTGAAAATTCTCATTGTGTGCCCGGCCAGTAATGATCGCCGATTCCATCGGGGGCCGGAGGTCCCTCTGTCGCTATAGGATCATGTCGCTGTCTTCGCGCGGGGGTTGGGACTGGAAGAGAGTCGGCTGGTGGGGCGGTGGGCTGTCAGGCGCCCCAGACCTCACTCAACACGCGCAGCCAGTTCTCGCCCACCACCTTTCGAATACGGGTCTCCGACCAGCCGCGGCGTTCCATGGCCGCCGTCAGGTTACCCCGTTCGCCATGGGTCGCAAACCCGATGGGCATGGACGGCAGTTTGGCGCGGCGCGGCGCCACCAGGCGGCCGTAGCCTTTGTCGTGGATCAGCCTGCCGAGTGGTTCGATTGGCTCCACCATGACAAAGGGACTGCGCGTGACGTGATGCCTCACATGAAGGGG
>CAZAHE010000192.1:0-2719 GCA_964484965.1 uncultured Acidiferrobacteraceae bacterium
GTGAAAGAGTCTTCGCAGAAGGTATTAATATTATAGATGATCCCCATCGTTTAAGGGGTCTTCGCTCGAAACCATTTGACGGGGAAGGTTTGCCTAATGAAAAACTTGAAGTTATAAAAGATGGCTGTTTGACAACTTGGTTTTTAGACCTCCGGTCTGCTCGACAATTAGAGATTGAACCAACCGGTCACGCATCTCGTGGTACCTCCTCGCCTCCCAGCCCGAGTGCTAACAACTTATACATTGAACGTGGTATCATAGATCCCTCAGAACTCATTAAGGAAATTGATAAAGGACTTTATGTGACAGAATTAATTGGGTTTGGTGTCAACGGTCTTACCGGAGATTACAGTCGGGGAGCCTCTGGTTTTTGGATTGAAAATGGAGAAATAACCTATCCCGTCAGCGAAGTTACCATAGCGGGTAATCTCAAAGATATGTTTAGATGTCTTACGCCAGCAAATGATTTGGAGTTCAAATATGGTATCGACGCCCCAACTATACGTGTAGATGGGCTTACCGTTGCAGGAAAATAGTCTGATGGTAATAGAGTAATAAGAAATTTAATACCAGGGTTACTAGCTTACGGTTAATGAATTGCGTAGTATGCACACCTTTATCATTTTGTTGAGATTTAGGGGTACCCAGAGTGCTTAAGGAATCGCGTGAACAAAATGCCACTTCATCATGATACTACTTACAGTCTAGTCAACAGGCTGTTAAAAGAGAGTGTACGTCCATATTTGAAGTGGATAGTTTTTGCACTCATTTGTATGTCGATAGTTGCAGGGGCTACAGCCGCCAGCGCATGGCTAATGAAACCCGTCATTAATGACGTTTTCGTCGCAAAAGATAAGAACTTTCTTCTTCCAATTAGCGTTGCCGTTTTATTCACGTTCGGGATAAAAGGATTAGCAAATTATGGCCAATCCGTACTCATGAATTTTGTAGGGCAACGAATAATAACCGATACACAGCATAGACTTTATCGTCATCTAAATCGTATGGACCTAGGCTTTTTCCAACAAACTCCTACTGGCGGTTTAATCTCCCGTTTTACCGTCGATATAAATATGATGCGATCCGCAGTCTCAGATGCGCTAACTGGAATCGGAAAAGATTTTTTGACGCTAATATTTTTAGTAGGCGTCATGTTTGTTCAAGACTGGATATTGGCTTTGATAGCTTTTTTTGTTTTTCCAGTTGCAATATTTCCAATCGTCCGACTTGGACAGAGAATTCGGAAAGTTACGATTAGTGTACAAGAAGAAATGGGGCAATTTACTACACTCCTAGAACAAACTTTCCAAGGCGCTCGTGTTGTTAAAGCATATGGCATGGAGGAATACGAGCAAGACCGAGTGCGCAATCTCGCTGAACGCGTATTCCAACTAGTTTTTAAATCGGCGCGGGTCCGTTCTATGGCTAGCCCAATTATGGAAACACTAGGAGGAATTGCAGTTGCATTGGTAATTTTCTATGGCGGGTTTAGGGTTATTGAACAATCTATGAACCCTGGTGCCTTCTTCTCCTTTATTACTGCGCTCTTGCTGGCATATGAACCTATGAAAAGACTTGCTAACCTAAACGCGTCTCTTCAGCAGGGAATGGCCAGTGCGTTACGCCTATTTGAACTATTGGATACAGAACCAAAAATTGAAGAACATTCCAATGCAAGGACGCTTGAAATTAAAGGGGGTGAAATCAAGTTAAACCAAGTAAAGTTCTCATATAACCCTGACAACCCAGCCGTTGAAGGAATTGACTTATTAGTACCTGCGGGCAAATTGGTAGCCTTAGTGGGTCCATCAGGTGCGGGTAAATCTACAATATTGAACTTGATTCCGCGCTTTTACGATGTGGATTCTGGAAATATAACAATAGACGGTGTAGATGTAAGAAATGTAACGTTTGAATCCCTTAGAAGTAATATTGCTCTGGTTAGTCAAGAAATTACGCTTTTTGATGATACTGTGCGGGCCAATATCGCATATGGTCGCCCAAACGCATTGGACGCAGAAATAACCCGAGCAGCGAAAAACGCTGCGGCACATGAATTCATTGCAAATATGCCAAAAGGATACAAAACCTTCGTTGGAGAACGTGGAACTAAAGTATCAGGTGGTCAACGTCAACGCTTAGCAATAGCCCGAGCAATGTTAAAGAATGCGCCTATTCTGTTACTTGATGAAGCAACTTCATCGTTGGATACTGAGTCTGAACAAGAGGTGCAAAAGGCTCTCCGTAAACTTATGAAAGGTAGAACTACCCTAGTAATAGCTCACAGACTATCTACCGTGATGGAAGCAGACTTAATCCATGTTATTGACAATGGTAAATTAATTGAATCTGGAAATCATGACCAACTTTTAGACAACAACGGTACTTATGCAAGACTCTATGCGCTACAATTCAAGGACCAAGACTTTGAGTTAGAAACACGTGCCAAAGCAGTTGGGAAATGATTAAGTATTATGAGCACGCCTGCCTTAATTAAAAAATTATCAAGAAATAACACTGCGCGTGCAATTGTGTGCTGGTTAGGCACGCAGTATATCCGGATGGTAGATCTGACCAGTTCTTGGACGTATGGACCAAAAATCAGCGCTCAACACCCTTTAAAAAACGATATACCAATCATTGCCTGTTTCTGGCATGGACGCCTTATGATGATGGGATCAAACTGGTCTCAAACCCGATCTCATTATATGCTTATTTC
>CAZAHE010000193.1:0-2684 GCA_964484965.1 uncultured Acidiferrobacteraceae bacterium
GGCAGAGACGATCGAGTGGGGCGGTGGCACTTACACCGGCGACATGGTTAGTGGTGTACCGCATGGCCAAGGGACTCATATTAAGGCCCGCCAGCAACCTCTCCGGATTCTATTCGTCGGCAATAGCTATACCAGCCAATCTTGGAGCGCGATTGTAGACGTCCTGGTTGGACATCATCTTGAAGGGTACGTTCGTGGTGGAGCGAAACTGACTGACTGGGCGAAAGACGCGAAGCTGAGCGAGAAAATTAAAACCGGAAACTGGGATTATGTTGTATTACAGGGCCAATCTCAGGTGCCTACCTTGCCTGGCCGTCTTACTAAGGGGTTTCAAGAATCGTCCGCCATCCTCGATGGCCGTATCCGCGCCGCCGGAGGAACGACGACCTTCTTCATGACCTGGGGTCGACGTGACGGCGACAATCAGAACAAGGGCATCAATCCAACCTTCGAAAAGATGCAGGCACGCCTGTCCGGTAGCTATCGAGACGCTGCAATGGCATTGAAGACTAAATTGGTACCCGTCGGAGAAGTATTTGCCGCGATCAAGCAGGAGCATTCGCGTATGTTTCCAAAGCTCTATATGGGGGATGGTTCACACCCGGACCGACTGGGCGCCTATGCGGTGGCTTACTCGATTGGGTGGGCTATCCTGGCGATTGACCCCGTCACGCATGCGAGAAAGAAGGGCAGCGATTTTGCCAAGGTGGCAGCGGTGGTAAAAAAAGCTATGGGAGCGGGCAGGTTCTATAGAGAAAAATACGTCGGTGAATGGAAGAACGGCAAGAGGAATGGCCAAGGGACCTTGACATCATCAGATGGAAACAAGTACGTCGGTGAATGGAAGCAAGATAACCCTTGGGAGGGTACGAGATACGATAAGGCCGGTAAGGTTGTCGCATCACATTCAGAGGGTGTAGAGAAGCTCATTAATTAATGCTGGCGCGGTTATTTTGGTCGGAGATAAAGCGCCGCCCAGAAAATGGACGCAGCGAATTAAGGGCGAAAGGGTTGCCACAAGGGGGTGCATCGACGTCGATGAATTGACAAAGGCGAACTAGGGCGATGACATCGAGCTCGCTACATTGAGCGCTGTAGCCTGAAAGGCTTCACACGAAGGCCGATCCATTGGCTGTATTGGGCGGAACTTTCCTGCAAAGGTTTGAAAAGTAAATAGAGGCGAGGGAAAAAGATATGACAAAAAACGTTGTTCGGTACGGCCTTATTTCGACTTCACAGATTGGTGTCAACACGCACCTTCCTGCGTCTTTCGAATCAAAAAAATCAGAAATCGTTTCTATCTCGTCACGAACCACGTCGAAGGCGAAAGCAGCGGCGGGCGAACACGGCATTCCTCGTTGGTATGGATCATACGAAGAGCAACTGATGGATCCTGAAATCGATGCGGTCATCAATGCACTGCCAATCAGCATGCATTGTGAATGGACGATCAAGGCGGCAGAAGCTGGCAAACACATATTGTGCGAAAAGCCATTGGCGGCCTCTGCGAAAGATTGTCAACGAATGATTGATGCTGCTAATAGAAACAATGTTGTGCTTGTCGAGGGTTTTACTCATCGATGGAATCCACACTTGAGAAAGGCGAGAGAGCTCATTGCTAATGGCAAGATCGGAAAAGTAGTCACTGTAACCGCACTTGGCTGCAGCCACCGAACCAGCGCGGAAGATATGACATCTATCCGTTATTCGGCTGAGCTTCAACACGGCGCATTACGGGAGGTCGGCTCTTATGCTGTGTACGCCACAAGATTTGTGCTGTCTGCGGAACCGGTACGTGTGCATGGGATTGCTTACGACTCTGGTAATTGGGGCATCGACACAACGTTTTGCGGAATGATGGAGTTTGCCGATGGTGCGATTGCCCACGTAACGAGCAGCATGGAACATTCGGCATTTCACTTTCAGATTACGATTGATGGAAAAGAAGGAAGGATCGAGATTCCGTCAATGTTCGAGGATTCCGGTCCTATCATTATCAAAGGCACTGATGGAAAAAACGAACAAACCATTGCCACCCCAGCGCCTAATCGGTTTGCCATGCAGTTAGATCAATTCTCAGAGTGTGTCCTTACCGGTAAGGAGCCCGAATTTCCAGCAGAGGATGGTTTACGAAACACCGCTGTGCTCGAGGCATTGCGCGAGTCCGCATCATCAGGCCAGTCGGTCCCATTGGATTTATGACCAACTGGCATACCGTAAACTACTGTCTGGATTCATTTCCTACTCTGTATATCGAATGAGGTGATCCGGGGTGATGACGAAAGAAAATAGGGACAGTACAGATCGGTTCCCTGGAATGTCCAAATGGGAGAACGAGGTCGCTCTGGTGACAGGCGCCTCGAGTGGTATTGGCTGGAGAGTTGCTTTGGCACTCGGAAGGGCGGGGATGAGGGTGGTGGTTACAGGACGTCGCAAAGAGCAACTCGGAAAACTGGTGAGTCTATTAAATGATAATGAGGCAGAAGGCCTCGCTATTGCAGCAGATTTTTCTCGCGAAGAAGATATTGCCGAAGTATTTGAGCGCATCCGCAGCGAGTGGGGGGGTGTTCGTGTCCTCATTAATAACGCCGGATTAGGTTACCAGGAGGACTTGGCTCGGGCATCTACTAAATCGTTACAGGAAATGTTGGATATTAATGTCCTGGCGCTGACGCTCTGTATGC
>CAZAHE010000194.1:0-2453 GCA_964484965.1 uncultured Acidiferrobacteraceae bacterium
TTCTGCCCATCATTATTCTTCTATATAGAGTTATAAATACCTAATTATGGACGATCTAAATTTTCTACTGCGATAATTTATTACACATCCCACTACGTAATGCTAAAGACCAAAACAAAAGGGCTCGATAAGAATCAAAATTTGCTCGGAAAGCCTCGCACAGTCAGTTAGAATTTTTGCTATGTTAGAAGAGAAAGATACCTGCCCAGTGTGTAAAGGACCCAACATTGGGTATGAGTTCCGTACGTCAAAGCACACCTTGTTTCGTTGTGTTGACTGTGACCTTCTGTTCGTACCGCAGTTAGATCAGCCTCCCACAGGAGATTAAGCTATTGGCTTGCGGGGTCAGTCTAACGAAGTTTCAGGCCATATTCCTATCGAGCATCGGACAGATAAATATCTCAGCAAACTCAAGGCTTATGGCCTAAAAAGCGGAAACCGATTGTGGGCGACTGGGGAAAATGTTCGCCACTTTGTTGACCGCGCACAGGCTGATGGCTTCACCCCTATCGATGTCTCTCTTGGCCAGATTGAGGATAACACTATCGATGCTTGTGTTTTGCTGGAAAAGTTGGGGGAGAGTTCTTATCCGTTAGAGCAACTTTTGTCGGTAAGAAAAGCACTAAAGCCTGGAGCGATATTGCTAGTTAGTGTCCCCACGCTCGACTGCGATGAAGCAAGAAAACAGAAAAGTCGATGGGCCGAGTTTTCAGCAGGCCGGTTGACATACTTCGACCGTCACGGATTGGCCACATTACTAGTCAGAGCGGGATTCGGACAGATTACGATGTATTCTGAAGCCAATGGAGTGATAGCGCTGTGTTGCAAGGGAGCTCTTGAAAATGTACAACCTTTGTTGTCCATAGTACTGCCAGTTTACAATGAACGTTCTACATTTGAACAGCTAATTAAATCAGTTCTTGAGAAAAAATTTAGTACTTTGAGTCGGGAAATCATCATCGTGGAGAGTAATTCTACGGATGGTTCACGTGAACTGGTTCAGTCGTATGAGACTCAGCCCGGTATCAAAGTGGTCTATGAGGATGAACCCCGGGGTAAGGGACACGCTGTCAGAAATGGGTTGAATCATGCTTTGGGTAACATCATCCTAATTCAGGATGCTGATCTGGAATACGATATTGAAGATTACGATTCGTTGTTGGCCCCAATCGTTAACTACGAACGCATGTTTGTTTTGGGATCAAGGCACAAAGGCCACTGGAAAATGCGTGAGTTTGAAGACAAGAATTTCTTGAGTGCCGTTTTCAATTGTGGCCAGTTGTTCTTCACATGGCTAATTAATATTACTTGTGGCACACAACTTAAGGATCCATTTACGATGTACAAAGTGTTTCATCGTGAATGTCTTCATGGTTTAGAGTTGAAAGCGAATCGATTTGATCTTGATTGGGAGATCGTGATCAAGTTTATCCGTAAAGGATTTGTACCAATGGAAATACCCGTGAACTACACATCTCGTTCTTTTGGAGAAGGGAAAAAGGTACGACCTTTTGTTGACCCAATACTATGGATGATCGCTCTGTTGAAATTTCGATATGGACGCCTCTACGGCACCACGGCATCTAGACAACGTAGATTATGAAAGCACTCGTTACTGGAGGAGCAGGTTTTATTGGCAGTCATCTGGTAGATCGACTCCTTCAAGAGGGCCAATCTGTGGTCACGTTTGACAATTTTTCAACTGGACAAAGACAATTCTTGGACGAAGCGCAGACTAACGACCGATTTGAGTTAGTTGAAGGCGATCTAATTTGTGAGGAGCAGATTCAGGCAGCGATGTGCGGTGTGGATTTCGTTTGGCACATGGCGGCCAATGCCGATGTGCGATTTGGCACAGATCGACCACGTCAGGACCTTGAGCAGAACACAATCGTGACGGCGAACGTACTGGAAGCGATGCGAAAAAACGAAGTTCGTGGCATCGCATTTTCATCCACGGGATCGATCTATGGTGAGGCCAGTGTCATCCCCACGCCGGAAGACTGCCCGATGCCGGTACAGACCTCACTGTATGGGGCATCCAAGTTGGCTTGTGAAGGGATGATCAGTGCCTACTGTGAGGGGTTTGATATGCAGGCGTGGATCTTTCGCTTTGTCTCGATTCTGGGAGAACGTTATACCCATGGTCATATCTTTGATTTCTATAGCAGGCTACTCGACGACCCTGACCACCTGCATATACTGGGTAACGGTAAGCAGCGGAAATCCTACCTCTATATTCATGACTGTCTGAACGCGATGTTTAAGGCGATAGAGGTTGCACCCGATTCAGTTAATGTACTGAACCTGGGTACTGACGAGTATGTTGAGGTCAACGATTCGGTGGACCTAATTACCGATCACTTGGAACTCACACCCGAACGCAGTTATGCCGGTGGTGAGCGCGGCTGGATTGGAGATAGCCCGTTCATTTTTCTCAATTGTAATCGTAT
>CAZAHE010000194.1:2463-2639 GCA_964484965.1 uncultured Acidiferrobacteraceae bacterium
AACGACCCTGATCATCTGCATATACTGGGTAACGGTAAGCAACGGAAATCCTATCTTTATATTCATGACTGCTTAAACGCGATGTTTAAGGCGGTAGAGGTGGCACCTGGTACGGTTAATGTGCTGAACCTGGGTACTGACGAGTACGTTGAGGTCAACGATTCGGTGGACCTCAT
>CAZAHE010000195.1:0-2558 GCA_964484965.1 uncultured Acidiferrobacteraceae bacterium
GCGCACTCACTTCCTCGGTTTCGGCCTGTAGCGTCTTGATTGACTTTTTCACAACATCCAGTTGGCCCAACTGTTCGGCAAGGATTTCTCCTTCGTTACTCGCCGATTCGTCGCGAGCCTGACGACGGAAGCGGGAAATTGCTTCTTCGCGCCGTGCCGAAAATTCGTTCCGCTCCGCCTGTTGCGTCAGGACCGCACGCTTTATGACCTCCAGTTCGCCCAATTTGTCTTCTACTGCTCGACGAGCCCCGATCACGGTTAGCTCTGAAGACAATTGTTCTTTATACAGCTTCTCCTGCACGGCCAATTCTTTGCGGTCAAACTCAAGGCTCCGCAACAACGAATCTCGCCTGCTTTTAAGTTCCTCTATTTTGCTCAGTCGTTGCTGGTGTTGCTGCGTGAGCACATTCAACACACTGACCAGTTCTTTCTGGCGAGCGGCAAACGCAGCTTGTTCCGCACGCACCAATTGCGGACGGCGTTTAGCGAGTTTTTCAGGGAAAACCGGTTTTTTACCACGCGCTTCGGCCTCAAGCCGAGCCTTAAGGAGACGGCGACGGTCCAAGCTTTTCTCAAGCGATCTCCGCGTCGCTTCTAATTCCCCGAGTTTTCGGAGGCGCTGCTCTCTTTGTTGTTCGAGGACAGACAGGACACTGGACAGTTCTTTCTGATGGGCTAGAAACGCGGACTTCTGCGCCTTGACCAGCGCCGGACGCCGCTCGGCGAGTTCTTCCGGAAAGACTGGCTTTTTACCCTCTGCTTCAGCTTCGAGCCTCACCTTGGCTAAGCGGCGGCGATCCAGGCTTTTCTCCAGGGACGACTGCGTCGCTTTCAATTCCTCAAGTTTCCTCAGGCGTTGCTCTTTTTGGCGGTCGAGCACCGACAAGGCGCTCTTTAGTTCAGTCGCACGCGCTTCATAAGTCCGTTTTTCCGCCTCTAACAACATTCCATGCTCGAGCGCCAATGACGGCGGGAACTTGAGCGCATGGCCAGTGGCTTCTGCCTCGAGTCGAGTGCGTGCAAGCAGGCGACCATCAAGCCGTATCTGCAGTTCTTGCTGATTTATACCGCGCCCCGCGAGATCCAATGTAACCAGCGGGTCGCCCTGTACAACTCGATCTCCCTCTTCTACATGAAAGATCTCGATGATGCCGCCTTCTAAGTGCTGAACGACCTTTACCTCGCCGCGCGGCGCAACCTTACCTGTCGCGATCACGATTTGATCGAGCTGTGCGAAATACGACCACAATCCAAATAGCGCCAGCAGCACCATTAACACTATCGCCATTGGCGGCAATACTGGCGTCCCGTGGCGCTGCAGTATTGACTGGGAATCACGCATGATGAGCCGATGTTTCTGGTCGGGTCAGGCCGAGTTGCGGCAACACGTCAGCAGCCGAGCCCGCCACATGCAATCGGCCGTCTTTTCGAAGCGCTATAACGCCATCACAGATCCGTAGTAAAACAGGACTGTGTGTGACAACGAGAACAGTGTGCCCGTCACGCGATAGTCCATGTAGTTGGTTACACAGGCCGTTCTCTGCGTCCCGATCCAGATCAGAGGTCGGTTCGTCTAGGAGGAGGATCCGCGGATCGCGGAGCAACACACCCGCAAGTGCAATCCGTTGACGCTGCCCCGAAGAAAGTTTGAGTCCAAACTCACCCATTGGACTGTCGAATCCGTCGGGCAGATCGTGTATGAATTCCAACGCATACGCTCGTTCAGCGGCGCGCCGCACATCATCGTCACTCGCCTCGTTCCACGCGAGGGTGATATTTTCTCGAATAGTGCCGGAGAACGGCAGCACCGCTTGTGGCAGGTAACCAATCCATTGCACCAGGTCTTTGCGGGTAAACTGGGCAACATCAGCACCATCTAGCAATACCCGTCCTTCGCTGGGTTGATAAAGCGCACAAAGAATCTTCAGCAGTGTCGTTTTACCACTGCCATTCGGTCCAACCAACGCATGCAGGCCGCCGGGACCGATCCGTCCGTTAAGACCTGTCAGCGCATCATTGCTCGCGTCGGGGTATCGGAACTCCAGATTCTCGATCTCGAGAACACCTTTCGACTCGGCCAGCGATACAGTATTCCCAGTGCGCTCGATTGGCGTAGCAAACACCGCGTCTAGCCGGTTACGAGCCTGACGATACGCGACCAGCATACGCCACTGGCTGACCAGCATGTTGAGCGGGCCTGTGACACGACCAATCAGCATGTTGGCCGCAATCAAAGCGCCCATTGTCATTTTCTGGTCGAGAATAGCCAACGCACCGACCGTTACCATCAGCACTGTTGCGCCTTGTGCCAGCACTTGTCCTAAGTCGCGGTACCGGTCAGCTGCCACCGAGCGGTCCAGCGTCGCCTCAATCGATTGGTGTTGGGACTCGCGCCAGCGATTGGCGATTGCATCATCCAACACCTGGGCCTTAACGAGTTGGCGTGCTGTCGAAAACTCATTGACATGGCTGTCGCGCCGTAATTGCGCTTGTTTCTCATCGCCAGCACGTGTCTTGACCTTCCTAGACGATACATAAGCCAGGATTACGAAAGCGAC
>CAZAHE010000196.1:0-2554 GCA_964484965.1 uncultured Acidiferrobacteraceae bacterium
GCCTCCACTGGTCGTTGCCATTCGTCTGCTGAATCGTAGACGCAGGTATGGCGCATAGTAGAGAAAATCGGTCGTGGCTTGCCGGGGTTGTCCAATAACGCACGTTCAAAACGATCGATGTAGGTTTTGACTTCTGTAATCGGTCGGGTGAGAGGCCAGGACATGATGTTGCAACCATGTTTGACAGCATAGTCATACGTCACTGGTGCTCGGGCAGCGATCCACACAGGGGGATGGGGTTGTTGCAGGGGTTTGGGTACGGACGTTGCCGTAGGAAATGACCAGAACTCCCCTTCGTGTTGATAGTCACCGGCCCACAGTGCCTTAACGGCGGGCAGCATTTCTTGCATGTACCGATGGCCTTCAGATTGCTTCACGCCCGGGTGCATGCGATCAAACTCTCTTTGATAGGCTCCTGAGCCGATGCCGAATTCAAGTCGCCCGCCACTGTAAACATCAAGCAGTGCCGCTTCACCGGCAACCTTGATTGGGTGCCAATAGGGTGCAACGACTACTGCTGTCCCAAGCCGGATGCGCGAGGTATGTGCTGCCCACCAGGTCAAGATCTGAAACGGATTGGGCGCAATCGTCATCTCGAGCGCATGATGCTCTGCCGCCCAGGCGATATAAAATCCGCCTGTGTCCGCCATTTTGACCATATCCAGCGTATGTGCTTCGACCGTGGCCATGTCGAGCGCCGGCGCTAGGCGCTCCATGTTGATAGCGAGGTGAAAGTGCATCGCGACTCGATCAGGTCAGACTGGTGAAAGGTGTATTTAATCAATAATGCCACGGATAGTGGTAAAGGGGCGTCGGTCGGGGACAGTTTGATGTCGGCATGGTTACCGTTTACCTACCAGGAACCCCTTGAGTGCGGAAGGTCGGCAGTTCCAGCCTGGGGCTGTTTGCGTTATTTACCCCTGCCGGTCTATGTTGTCTAATCCAGTTTCAGCTCGGTCTTTGAACGTATCTTAGCGCCTTGTTTTCTAAAAATAGACAACTTGTCGGGCTCTCCCGTGTGAGTGTTAGGATGTTTCCAATTTCGAAAAGTCTTTCTTAGGGGTTGTGCAGAAGATGATCGATAAACGTCTTTTTGGACGGACAGGGCATTGGAGTTCGCGCATGATTTTCGGCGGCGCGGCACTTAAAAATGTTAATCAGTCAATCGCTGACAAAACATTGGACATCCTTTTCAAATACGGTGTCAACCATATCGATACTGCCCCTGCTTATGGGGACTCAGAGTTGCGGGTAGGTGCCTGGATGCGAGCGTATCGTGATCAATTTTTTCTTGCCACTAAGACACGCCAGAGAAGCTATCAAAATGCAAAAATAGAACTGCATCGTTCGCTCGAGCGTCTTAACGTTGACCATGTTGACCTCATTCAGATGCATTCGCTTTCACATCCAGACGAGTGGGACATGGCAGTGTCTGATGAAGGAGCGCTTAATGCGTTGACTGAGGCGCGTGATCAGGGGCTAGTCCGTTATATTGGTGTAACGGGGCACGGTTGGACAATTGCAGCGATGCATCGGCGAAGCCTTGAGCATTATGATTTTGACACCGTGCTGCTGCCCTATACGCCGCTGATGCAGGAGAACTCACGATACGCAGACGAGTTCGAGACACTCCTTGGAATCTGCACCAAGCGTGACGTGGCTGTACAGACGATCAAGACCATCGCTCGCGGTCCATGGGCTGGGCGGGAGGAGACGAGGAATACCTGGTATGAGCCATTGGAAGGAACAGTGGAAATCGATCAAGCCATACACTGGGCATTGTCGAGAGAGAAACTTTTCATCAATACGGTCGGTGATGTCGACCTTCTGCCACATGTGCTTGATGCCGCATCAAGGTTTGTAGATCCACTTGATGCCGGTGTGATTAAGGACTTGTTGTCAAGCGCTCGCCTATCCTCGTTGTTTGGCATTGGAACATGAGCCTACGTCTTGTTCTAATGGCGCTGAGAGTCTCACTCGGGTGTGTTGACCTGCGGAACACGAATGTCTGAGCGACGCCTGAGATTTCTCGTTGTGGGAGCAGGACGTGGTGGAACTAGCCTGCTGATGGGCCTGTTGGATGCTCATCCTGGCCTCGGTGTTGGGCTTGAACGCCATACCGTGGAGTGCCTTATGGGCCACGGTCTGGAAGTCCCTGCGGCTGGAATTAAAGAGCGACTTGTGTACGAGCGATCTGTACGCTTCCGGGCCGCCTGCGACGCAGACGCTGAGAGGAATCCATCGCTATATTGGGGTAACAAGGTCACCACTGAACAAATCTACGGTCTTGAAGATCACAATTTCTGTAATCCTGGCGAAATTGATGTGGTCAAGACACTGTTCAGCGAGTACCTTGATGATGTGTTTGTTATCTTTATTCTTCGTGATGGAAGGACTTGTGTAAGATCTAAATTGCAGCGCACGAGCCAGGACTTAGCACATGCGTGTGCACGTTGGCGGTATTCAGTGCGCGTTATGGATTACATATCGCGACATCACCCACAGTCCATCATAATTCGTTATGAAGATCTGGTTCATGACGCGAGATCGGTAC
>CAZAHE010000197.1:0-289 GCA_964484965.1 uncultured Acidiferrobacteraceae bacterium
ACCCACCCGCAATCTGCCGGGGTATCACAGTACTTTGCTTCGTTAATCAACTTCTTAATCTCGTCCGTCTGCCAAGCAGGAGTACTAGGCTCCACTTCTGGCTTTCCGGGAATATTTGTACCGGTTACTCCCAACACTAATCCTGGAAGTAGGAATAGCAGGACAAGAATCGCTCTCATGTTGGTGAAAGTAAATCAGTCATTTATGGGAATTCAACGATGCTTCTAGTCGTTAGCGAGCCCAGGAAGCGTCTTGCAGATATTTATCAAGGTATGCAATGAGATTTTGA
>CAZAHE010000197.1:299-2509 GCA_964484965.1 uncultured Acidiferrobacteraceae bacterium
TTCGGTTTGTCAAAAGAAATTGACCAAATGACGGCTCAACAAATAATTGATTTATGGTCAGCGAAACTCATTCAACACTAAAACAGTCTAGTGTATTTATGAGGTAATCCACTAGCATTGGAAGTCTAGACCAACTGTTAGATTTAAAGTCTTTGGCGAATTTAGTTATTACTTCCTGATAGATACTACCGTTCCACTTTCACCGACCAGTAAAAGTTTGATTCTGAAGGCTAGGGATATCGACCTGAGGCTATTTTCTTTATCAGATGTAGATTTGAATTATCAAGCTTGTTAATCTAAAGAGATTAGGTTTTGTCAAAGAAGGTGTCTTCAGAAAGCATGCCCGTAAAGAATTCGAAGATACTTCTTTTTGTATGTGTGATCTGCCAGCAAGGACAGAATCGTATTGGGGGCTTTCAGAAACATAATCGACACCAATGTTTTATGTGACCATATTTCATTCTGCGTGAGTACAACAAATTGGCCTTGGATTTGATTCGGTTCCAAAGTCATCGGACCATCGCCCACACCGTGGTAATCCACGCCTTGTTGATCACCCTCGAGCAGCTGATTGATAAAAGACCGAACGATGTCGACTTCGACTTGCTCGATCCCATCTCTATACTCTTGTTCAATATCTTCCGGCGCATCCATACCTTCACCGGTCTCTTCGTAATAGGCAATTCGGGCGTATAAGGTCTCCTCGAACTCCTCGACGAGCAAGGTCAGACTGTTGGTTCCTTCAAACTCTCCATCCTGGATAACACAGAGCTGATCAAAATCAGTCATCAGATGACTGTACTGTAGATGAGTCAGGCGCAAGGTTTCAGGATGGCTTTGTAGAGCAGACGCTTTCTTAAGTACTCTTTTAAGGCATTGCTGATAAGGCAACGGGGTACCATCAAATGCTTGGGTCGGCAACCTACTGACCATTTTTCCATCGATTTCGACGGCGACTAACTCGCCTTCGCCCTTATAAGGTTCCGCGAAATAGTCCACCGTCCGAATCGCTTGCGCAAAACAACAGTTCGCACAGTTCTGAAGGTCCTTATAAGGGAGAAGCTCGAATCTGTTTCTGACTTCCTCGTAGTCCATATCACCATTAATCTCTAACATGACGTTGAAGATGCGCTCTCGTCTCCAGTCCCTTCGGTCTTCTATATCCAGAAACTCAAAGGGGGCTAACTGCTCTGTCAGTTCCCAGGTATCAGGCGATGTTTGACGTAGCGAGTGAATACCCCGATTACACCTGTCACCAAATACGTCCTTGCTATTCAATCGCAGACGATCTCCCCAGGTGAAATCCCCCGCCATACCATCGACTGTCAGAATCTGGTGGGAAGTACCTGAACCACCACTGTTTTGAATCACGTGCAGCAAACTCAGGCCATTGGATAGCTCTCCGACCAGCTTGTAGTGGAAGTAGCCATTGCTGCCTTCATCTCCCTCTTCCGGTGGTCTTTCGTAATAGATACCGAATGGCTCTTCAGCATGAATAATGGGCTTACCTTCTGCCAGTCTCTGACACTCCCCATAGCTGACGACGACTTTCTCAGGTGGATCAAACGCCTCAATACAGGCTGGATGGATGGGTTGAGGTGGATTTTGACCAACATCCATTGTGGCAGCTTCCAGAGAAGTCAGTGTTAACGCACTCAAAAACATGCCGGCCCCAAAGAGGCCGGCGATTACCATCGAGGAGGAGTTGAATTTCATTGTGAGAATACCGATTAGGGACTTCATATTTCTGACATCATGTGGTGGTCAGAGTCTTTTTTAGAGATTAGGTGGTCTTGAAACTCAATTACCGACCGATGGATAAATGAAGTGTCTAAGTCACTATTCTTTACCCAGTCCAACTTTTTCTGAGCCCTCCCAAACTCCCCCATTCGGCGATATAGCTCTGCCAGCAGGTAATGAAGCTCAACATAGCGTTTGTCATAGATCATCTGCTCGGAACGCATGTCATCAATGGCGACATTGAGCGCCTTTATGGCTTCCCGTATGTAATAACCATGTCCCCCTTTTTGCTGGTTTTGTAGTCTCCTTGAAAGATCATCACGAAATGAAGGAAAAGACCAAGTGGCTACTAGGTATAAACGGGCATACGTGTGTATTGGGTGTTCTAGATATTCATAAATCTTGGCCAATCGGTAGAACGCGGGACTACCTGAACGCCAGATTTGTTGGTATTCCGGAGAGAAAATGTA
>CAZAHE010000198.1:0-2502 GCA_964484965.1 uncultured Acidiferrobacteraceae bacterium
GGTCTAACTTATTCCCTCCGTATGATCCATGGTTTTCGGGAGGATACCTGAATTACTATTATTGGGGTTATTTTTTAGTTTCACTGCCGGTTAAAGTTTCGAGAGTACTCCCTACAACCGCTTTTAATTTAGCCATACCTACGTTTTTTGCTTTGACCGTTAGTGGAGCTTTTTGTTTGGCGTACAATATCGCATGCAAAATCCGAATGGTAGAGTTCAAACTGGGATTCGATAATGGGGATATGAAACAGGAGTCCTACGACTTCAAAAATAAAGCTAAACTGAGTCATCTTCGATCCGTACCAAATATTTTTAATCATCGAGTTTGGGTTCCTGTTACATCTGAGAGATTTTGGGTCTTATTACCGGTATTGATCGGTATTTCTTCTGCTATTGGTGTAGTAGTAGCGGGCAATTTGGATGGAATTGTCCAGGTATTACAGATGACTCAGGCTGACATCAGCGGATCCCGAACTTTTGAATTTTGGCGTAGTAGCAGGTTGATACCTCCGCTCAGTAGTGTAGAAAGTTCAATGTTAGCGTTTTGGTTGCCTACTACCGTGGGTGCCACAACCGAAATATCACATCACATAACTGAATTCCCATTTTTCTCCTTTTTATTTGCCGATCTTCATCCACATTTAATGAACATACCATTTACGATGTTAGTTATAGGTCTAGGAATTAATTTTCAGTTCCAGTTTAAAGTGGCTAGTACCACCAGGAGGGTCATCGCTTGTGGAATATTGGGGTTGGGTCTCGGTAGTTTATGGGTTATAAACAGTTGGGATTATCCAACTTATGCGTTGTTGTCGATTGCATTTGTAGCAATGACTGTACAGGCGATGACGATTACTAAATTAAAAAAAATATCATTATTTACAGTCCTAGTCTGCAGTATTATAGGAACAAGTTGGATTTTGTTTTCCCCGTTCCATGAGTCATACGAAACTTTTGGAATGGGAATAGAAATTTCACGATGGGCAACACCACTAAATAGTTACCTTGTCATTTTTGGTTTGTTTTTATTTATTACTATGAGTTTCTTGTGTCTGAAAATATCTCATAGTGTACTGGAGATAGTGGTGAAGGTTTTCCGTAAGGATTTGCTGGGACGCTATGAATTAACCTGCCTTATTATTTTATTGGCAAGCCTAGTTACTGCTTTTTATTTGGTTCTGGCGCTATATTGGACTGCCGCTTGTTTGGTTATGTTATTCGGCATGGCGGCGCTGGCTATGGTGATAGAGATCACGCAGAAACCGTTGAAAAACATCTCGGGAATTGTAACTTTGCTCTTATTGAGTATGGCTTTAGCTATCAGTATTGGCGTCGAATTTGTTCACGTAGCTGGTGATATAGGACGAATGAATACTCTTTTCAAACTGTATTTGGAAGTGTGGATATTGTTTGGCATATCTACTAGCTACATGGGATTTATAATTCTTAAACGACTGTATTCAATCTGGAGACGAGGCAAGCAATACAGGTATTTATCCGGAATGTGGCTTAGCGCGGTTGTGGTTCTGATAATCTGTACGTTCATTTATCCGATATCTGGTACTTTAGATAGAATAAATGACAGATTCGGGGAAACACGCATGACCCTAAATGGTGTTGCATATATGGAGAAGGCACACCACCTAGTGAACGATACCAAGTTGGGACTTAGATGGGATTTAGAAGCTATTCAGTGGCTGCAAACAAATACATATGGATCTCCCGTTATTTTGGAGGCGCATGGCGCTCAATACGGTTGGAACGGGCGAGTTTCTGCTCATACTGGGTTGCCGACTATATTAGGATGGCCCTGGCATCAGATACAACAAAGGAATGATTACCAAGAATCAATTATGGAAAGAGTTAACGATGTCGAGTTAATTTACAATTTAGATGATATCAGCGCGACAAGAGCACTTTTAACCAAGTATCAAGTTTCTTTGATTTACGTGGGGGAGCTGGAGAAATCATATTATTCTCGTGCAGGCTTGGCTAAATTTGATAGAATGGTTTCAGACGGGATGATAGAAAAGGTGTTTCAAAATAGGGGTGCTATCATATATCGTAGTTTGGTACGTTAATCTATCTAACTGATATCAGTTTAGGGGAGTTGATGGATTCAGGCACTAAAATCGAGCTAATCCGCGATATTTTTATTATTGTTAACTCGGCAATTTTTATTATCATATTAGTGGTTATCGGTTTGTTAGTGCTGAAGATATACCGACAGTTATATCCGTCACTTCTTAAGACATCAAGAAACCTAGAAGAGAGTTCTAATTTAATATTGAGCTTGGTGTCTCAGCCAGTTAATCTGGTAGGGCCGATGTTAGAAACCGTTAATCGCGTTTGGGCTTTAGTTGAAAACTTAAAAAATCGAGAGTGGAGGAAAGGTGATGAAGAGTAATAGTTTGATTGCAGGAGTCATAACAGGTGCATTGGTTGGAACTGCTGCTGGTATTTTATTAGCCCCTAAGACTGGCAAGGAATCCCGCCAAATAG